>JBKGZA010000078.1:0-13572 GCA_046545815.1 Bacteroidales bacterium | reverse complement strand
TTATATCCGTTTCGTTGGTAAAGGATTCTTTTTTTTCATAATTTTATTGGTTGTAAAACCAAATAATTTATGAGAACCAGTCATTTTATCATTGTTGCGGTGCTTATAACGGCAGCCATTTTTTCGGACGCCAGCATGGCACGTGCGATCAATCCTCCTGATTATGAAAACCCTTCCATGATTGCTGAGAACAAGGAACCGGCCCATGCCTCCCTGATGGTTTATGGTAAAAAGTCAGAAGCTTTAAGGGGTGACCGCACCCAGTCACAATTTTTCAGAACCCTTAACGGAAAGTGGAAATTTCAATGGAGACAGAATCCTTCTGAGCGGCTAACCAAATTTTATGAGACAGATTATTCTGCCGAAGACTGGAATGAGATTTCCGTGCCTGGTTGCTGGCAGATGCAGGGATATGGCATCCCCATATATACCAATGTGAAGGAGCCATGGAGCCGTCACCGGGCGAATCCACCCTTTATACCTTATGATTACAATCCTGTTGGCTTTTACCGGCATACCTTCCATGTGCCGGATTCCTGGAGCGAGCGCGAAATCTTTCTGACCTTTGACGGAGTAAAATCAGCTTTTTATGTATGGATTAACGGGAGAAAAGTTGGGTACAGCCAGGGGAGTATGACTCCAGCAGAATTCAATATTACCGATTATCTTCAAGAAGGAGAAAATGTTATTGCTGTAGAGGTTTACAGATGGTCTGACGGAAGTTATCTGGAAGACCAGGATATGTGGCGATTCAGCGGTATATACCGGGATGTTTACCTGCATTCCACCCCAAAAATTCATATAAGGGATTTTTATGTCCGTACGGAACTGGACGGGGATTACCGTGACGGTTCTTTACAAGTGAATATGGACCTTATTAATTACGGAGATTCCGATACAGAAAATGTTCAGGTAGAGATGAGCCTGTATGACGAAGAAGATGAAAAGATCATATCCGGCGCTTTGAGTGAAACGTTTCGGATTCAGCCCGGAGAGGAACAGTCTGTTGAGCTCCGGGAGGCATTGGAAAACCCTGAAAAATGGTCGGCCGAACAACCATATCTTTATACCCTTTTGCTGAGCCTGAAGGATGAATCCGGAAATGTTATTGAATGGGAGAGCGACAGGATCGGATTCCGAGAGATAGAGACCAAAGAGGGCCAATTGTTGGTTAACGGTAAAGCTGTTATGTTGAATGGGATGAACCGCCATGACCATTCTCCCATTGGCGGACGGCAGGTGACCTCAGAAGAGATGGAGAAGGATGTAAGACTCATGAAGCAATTCAATGTCAACGCTGTAAGAACCGCACATTATCCCAATCATCCGGAATTTTACGATCTGTGCGATGAATATGGGCTTTATGTGTTTGATGAGGCCAATATTGAGAGCCATGCTTTCTGGGATCTTTTTACACGTGATTCTTTATGGAAACAAGCCTTTATGGAAAGGGGCATCCGCATGGTGGAACGCGACAAGAACCATCCCAGCATCATTGCCTGGTCTCTTGGAAATGAAGCCGGCATGGGTGATAATCATGTGGACGTCTCCCGGTGGATCCGTGAAAATGAACCTACCCGCCCCATATATTACCGGGACGGAGAAACCCACTGGAGCCTCGACATACTTGGCAATCCCTCTTATCCTTCGTTTGACGATATACGGGAGGTGGGAGAAAAGCAACTTGACCGCCCCTTTATTGTAGGTGAATATGCCCATGCTATGGGTAATGCAGGAAGTAACCTTCAGGAATTCTGGAGGTTATTCAGAAAATACCCCACCGTTCAGGGAGGGTTTATCTGGGACTGGATTGATCAGGGCTTGTTAAAGGAAACGGAAGACGGCGAATCATTTTTTGCTTATGGAGGGGATTACGGTTATGAACCCAACGACCGCAACTTTTGTATCAATGGCATGGTCTTTCCTGACCGCATACCTCAGCCTGAACTGTATGAATTGAAAAAATGTGCCCAACGCATAGAGATTGAACCGCTAGATAAAACGGAGGGGATACTGAAGATCACGAACCATTACAATTTTGCCAACCTAAGCAGATACCAGGCAAGGTGGAAGTTGCTGGAGAATGGTGATGTCATTCAACAAGGGGCTTTACCCGAAATGGATATTCCCCCCGGGGAAAGTAAGCGGATCACCATCCCGTTTGATAAACCGGATATTCAGTCCGGATCGGAGCATCACATGGAATTGGCTTTTGTGCTTCCCGAAGATAACCGATGGGCTTCCCAGGGACATGAAGTAGCCTGGGAACAGTTTGAAATCCCCTATAGTCCTCCTTTTGATGAGCCTTTGAATCTGGAGTCGCTTTCCAGACTCCTGATCACTGAAAAAGTTGACCAAACGGTGATTAAAGGCTCGGAGTTCAGCCTTACGATAGATAAGGATCAGGGGACACTTACGTCGTTCCAATATGAAGACCATTCCCTGATTGAACAAGGTCCACACCTTGATCTGTTCGCCCCGATCCTTCATAACTGGAATACCCATCAGGTCCGTGAAGAATGGAGATCTCTCGATTCGCTGGAGCATCGAAAAAGAAGCGTCCGGGTGGAGCGCCTGAAGCCTCAGTTAGCCCGTGTGGCCATTACGAATTTTTATGATTTACCGAATGCGTCCGGTGGCTTTTCTTCTGAAATGCATTACTATATATTTGGGGATGGCACCATTGTTTTGAAAAATAGGGTGTCTCCCGAGGGAGAGGTTCCGGAAACGCTTCCCAAAATAGGTATGACGCTGCATCTTCCGGACACCTACTCACAACTGAGCTGGTATGGGTTGGGGCCTCACGAAACTTATCCCAAAAGAAAGATCAGTGGCCGTTTGGGTATTTATTCAGCCAGGGCGGAAGAGCAATATGTTCCGTTTGTTTTGCCTCAAGAACACGGCAATAAATCTGATACCCGCTGGTTTACCCTAACCAGGGGAGATGAGAAAGGCCTTGGCTTTTTCGGTTTACCTTCTTTAAACTTCAGTGTACATCAACATGATAACATTTATGAGGCCCAACATCCATACGAACTGAATGAGACGGAAAATGTGATTCTGGATATTGATCACCGGATATCCGACATTGATGGCCGATACGAGCTGGTTCAATCTCAGACCTATGAATACGCAGTTATGCTGAAGCCCGTGATTAATACTAAGCCAGATCCAGCCGAAATACGCAAAGAAGCTTATCTTTCCCGGGTCAGAAAATTTGAGAAGTGAAATTTTTGTGCCTTCAATCAAGCAAAGTAAATTGAGCCATTTTATTTGCATTGATGGGTAAATAAAATCTGATCACAGGTTTCTATTGTTAGAAGAGACGATTTTAACCAATAAAAAAACAATTCGTATGGAACAAAAGAAAACGACAAATGCATTTGTAGTTGTTATTGCGATCATTGCTGCAACCGGGGGGTTGCTGTTTGGTTATGACAGCGGAGTGATCTCGGGTGCGTTGTTGTATATAAAACAGGATCCTGTGTTGTTGGCCAATGGGCAGGAGGTGATGCCCGAACGTATTCAGGAGTGGATTGTCAGTATTGTGCTGGTTGGCGCAACGATAGGTGCCATTTCCAGCGGGCGTCTTACAGATATGTATGGGCGTAAAAAGATCATTATTTTTACGGCCATACTCAATGCTGTTGGAACCTTACTATCGGCTCTGGCACCTACTGTTATCATTCTTCTTATAGCCCGGGGACTGGTTGGGCTTGCCATTGGAGTTGCTTCCTATACTGTGCCCCTCTATATTTCCGAGATGTCACCTGCAAAGGTAAGGGGTACTTTGGTTACGCTCAATCAGCTTGCTATTACTGTTGGAATTCTGGCTTCTTATCTGGTTAATATTGGTTTTTCCGACCTTCCGGCTGGCTGGAGTGCTTGGGGCATCAGCGAAGGATGGCGGTGGATGCTTATGATTGGATTTTTCCCGGCTCTGATACTGGGAATTGGAATGATTTTCCTTCCCGAGACACCACGCTGGCTGATGAGTGCCAATTATGAGAATAAAGCCCATAAGGTGCTCAGTAAAATTGGCGAGCTGAACCCTTCCAGGGTTGTTGGGGAGATTAAGGAAAGTCTGGCAAAAGAAGAGAGAGCCGGCTGGAGTGAATTGCTGGCCAAGTGGGTTCGTCCCGCTTTGATCATTGGTATAGGCATGGCCGTATTGATGCAGATTACCGGTATCAATACGGTGATCTATTATTCCCCCACAATACTGCAAAAAGCCGGATTTGTCGCTGAAGGAGATGCTATTCTGGCTGCCCTGCCCATAGGGATCGTTAATGTGGTGTTTACAATTGTGGCCCTGTTCCTGATTGATAAATGGGGACGCAAACCTTTGTTATACCTTGGCTTAACGGGTATGGCCATTTCCCTTTTCGTTCTCGGCTTCTCCTTCCTGTTTCATCAAGCAGTGGGAGACGCTTTGAAATGGGTGTCCTTCGGAAGCATGATCATTTATATTCCGTTTTTTGCCCTTACCCTTGGACCAGTTGGCTATTTGATCATGTCGGAGGTTTTCCCGACACGGGTGCGTGGACTGGGAATGAGTGTGGCCCTGTTCTTTAACTGGGTAGCCAATTTTGTGGTTGCCAACACATTCTTATCTCTTGCGTCTGCCCTTACAGCCGAAGGCAATCAGATAGCCATTACCGGTGAGACCGGACCAAACCCGGGAGGATCTTTTCTGGTGTATGCCATTATAGCTATCTTGGGAATTTTATTTGTTTACCGGATGGTGCCTGAAACCAAGGGTCATTCCCTTGAAGAGATCGAGCAGCATTTCCAGGAAGGGAAGCCGCCGCGTGAATTGTAGGAGAATAAGACTGGAATAGTAATAATTTATTTGGAGGCTGTCCAAAAAGTCCTTTGGGTTCTTTTGGACAGCCTCCCATTATATAATAAATTACTGGTATAATTTCAATCAACCAATCAACCAATCAACCAATCAACCAATCATCCAATCATTCAATCCCTCAACAACATCATTTATATCCGTCTGAAAAGATTGCAGGAGGCTTTTTCATATGCTTTGATTATCCCGGAACAGCTTCGCTCCACCATTCCCTGATTCGCTCCTTCAATTCTCTTACTTTCTCCTGTCTTGAGGCTGCCAGGTTGTTGGTTTCATCCGGGTCTTCCATTACATGATACAATTCAGGCTGAGTCCCTGTGTCGTTCCTTCCGGATGGCATGATCAGCTTCCATTCGCCTTCCACCACATATGAATATTTAAGGCTGGATATGGGCTCGTTTACATCGACGGCGTCATGCGTGTAGGCAGCACCAAAGACGGTATTCCGGTTTGTCAGGGCTTTTCTGTCAAGCAGGTCGATGCCGTGCATGTCTTCTGTTTTATCGAGTCCGCAGGCTCGCAGTATGGTTGGAGCCAGGTCTATGCTGCTTACCGGTGTGGTTTCATCTGTTACCGAATAGGAGTGGCCCGGCCATTTTGCCATGATTGGGGTTCTTATGCCACCCTCGTAAGGGGTACGTTTGGACCGCTCGTCATATCCGCTTTTATCCGGATCCTGAATCCAGCCGTTGTCGCACACGTAGAGTATCATCGTGTTGTTGGCAATTCCCCTTTTTTCGAGATGATCCAAAAGTGTTCCGCAAGTTTCATCAAACCATTCGCAGTTGGCCCAGTATTTTGCAATGGGAAGGGATTCAGTCTTTTTCCGGTATTTGTTCAATAAACGATCCGGAGGATTATGGGGCCGATGGGGAAGGAAAGGGGCATACCAGATAAAGAAAGGTTGATTTTCGCTTTCGTCAATAAAGTCATAGATGGGCTGCATGGTTTCTCTGCCGATATCAAGCCCCTCATCGCCATGCCTGCCTCCCCGCTCCATATCACCGTGGGTCATCCCGTGGGTGAATCCGCCGCGGCGGTAATTGCCCAGCCACCATTTGCCGGTTTGCAGGCTCAGATAATCCTGCTTTTTCAGATTTTCCGCTATGGTAGGGTGCGGGTCCACATTGGAGATCATCTCTTCCCTCAACTGCCGGCGTTCTTCGGGCCATCCTTTGGGGTTCCATCCAGTGTCTTCTCCGACAACAGGGGGGTCGTTGCTGGTGTATCCGTGCTGATGGGGATATAATCCGGTAATTATAGAGGCCAGTGAAGGTCCGCACAGTGGAGAAGTAACATATCCTCGTGTATAAACCTGGCTTTCCGAAGCCAGCTTATCCAGATGGGGCGTTTCAATGGCTTTGTGCCCCATAAAGCCATAATCTCTCCATGCCTGATCATCCGAAATGATCAACACGATGTTCGGCGGTTTTTTTTGAACTTTCCCGCAATTGTTCAGGAGAATCATTCCTCCTGTTCCGGCCAGTATTCGGTAAATAAATTCTCTCCGGTTCAGGGAATCGCCCGGAGCTTTGCTGTTTGTTAGAGATGAATTCGTGCGCATCGGAATGTGTTGATGGGATTACACAATATGCATAAATATTATTTATCCAGCGGTTTAATTTTGTCGAGCCTCCTTATAAAGCGCTCTTTTTGGGAGAATTTTGCTTCCAGAAAGGTCAGGGCGAGCTCGATGGCCTTATCGCTTCCTACTATACGGCCTCCCATGCACAGGATATTCATGTTGTCATCTTCCACTCCCTGATGAGCGGAATAATGTTCGTGCACCAGGCCGGCCCTTACTCCCCGGACTTTGTTGGCTGCTATGGATGCGCCCACTCCGCTGCCACATATCGCAATACCCCTTTCCACTTCCTTATTGGCCACTGCCTCTGCAAGCGGAATAACAAAATCGGGATAATCATCTTCCGGACTTATTTCGAAATTTCCAAAATCAATGATGGTGTAACTTCGTTTTTCCAGGCGGTCTTTCAGGATTTGCTTTAGTTCAAATCCTCCGTGATCAGAGGCTATTCCTATTTTCATGGCTTTTGTTGTTAAGGGTTCATAATTCTTTCCGGGATAAGAATGGCTTATAGTGATGGGGATTGATTATCCTACTACAAAGTTAACAATTTATATCTTTTTATTAAACCGCTTTTTATTTCTTTTGTTTTTCCCGGAAAAGTTTGCTCTTTTTATGCACAGATGTTATTTGTTTCCCTGAACGAAAGGTTTGTTATTCCTGATCCCGCCTTATCTCTGATCCCGAATAAAAATCGAGCCAGGCAAAGGCAAAATGATCTCTGTGTGGCAAAAGCTTCAGCTTGCTGCCTTTTAGCTTTTCCTTAATGCAATGGCCAGTATGAGTACAATTGGTCTCATAGGGTTGATGGTTTAATTGTTAAAAATATAATTCATTTCCCTCCTCACAGGATCAGGTTCATCAAGGTTCCAACGATGACTGCCAGGGAAATCATAACAACGGTAGCTTTCAGCATACTTTTAAGGCCAAGTTCTTTGAACATAATGACAAATGCCGCAATACACGGGAAATAAATGGTCAGGACCGTGGCGGCAATGGTCATTTGTTCAGCAGTTAAGCCTAAGGGGCCCAATACGCCTATGGCTATATCTTTTCGCAGGAATCCCATGAGCAATGCGGTGACTACCTCCTCTGGCAATCCCATCAGATCGGTAACCACCGGCGCAATGATTTTTCCAAGCCAGGAAATGATCCCCATTGCATATAAAATATTGATCAACAATATGCCAATGAGCATATAAGGGATTGCTTCCCTGAGGAAATATATTACCCGCATGCGGAGTTTTTTCAAAACCATTGACCCATGGGGCAACCGGTAGGCAGGAATTTCCATTAACAGTTCGGGGCTCAGGCCCTTCATGATTTTATTCAGTATATAACCGAAAATCAGCCATAAAATAAAAAGGGTTCCGTAAACAATGGCTACATATTGAGTGCCGTACCGCCCGACCAGGTTAAAGATCATAGCTGATTGCGAAGCACAGGGTATGGCAATGGCGATAAGGGTGATGGCGATAAAACGTTCCCTTTTGGATTTTAACGGACGGGTTGCCAGCATACCCGGAACGGCGCAGCCAAACCCAAGGATCATGGGAATAATTGCCTGCCCATGCAACCCGAGTTTGTGCATAAAATTGTCGCTTAACACAGATAACCGGGGCAGATAACCGAAATCTTCAAGCAAACCCAGCATAAGATAAAATGCAATTACATAGGGCAGTACCATGACAAATGGAACATACAGGCCGGTGGTCAATAAGCCGAAGGATTGTTCAAAATCAATGGATCCGTCAATGAGGTTGCCTATGATAACATTATGGAGCATTCCGCTTTCACCCAACAATGCGCTCACTTTTTGTATTACCGGGAGATAAATGTGTTGGAATGCCGGATCTAGGACATAGTTTATGAGCCCTTCTCCAATAAAGCGCACCACTTTAAAAATGATCCAAATAACCCCTATAGCAATGGGTATCCCGGTTAACGGTTTTAAGGAAAGTTCATCCAGCCGTTCAAGGAAAGTGTGATGTTTGTGTCCGAGCACCTGAACCTGGGAGACGATATCTCCAATCCGCCCCCATCGTTCATGCGTTGATAAGGGTGCGAGGTATCTTGCCCGTACTTCGGGTATACGTTTTATGAGTTGAAGAATCCCTTTACCGCTGATTGCTGAAGTCGGTACGACCGGAACTCCCAGTAATTGTTCCAGCTTTTCAACGTCTATGGAAATTCCCTGGTGCTTTGTTTCATCCCACATGTTCAGGGCGATGATCATCGGGACGTTTTGCTCAAAAAGCTGAAAGGTTAAGTTTAGATTTCGTTCAAGATTGGTAGCATCAAGTACATTCACCAGCACATCATCCCCGGTCATTCCCGAGATCATATCCACCGCCACCTTTTCATCTGTTCCCGAGCCATGTAAAGAGTAGGTGCCGGGCAGATCAATTATCTCGGAAGTTTCGCCTACATAATGCATAAATCCTTTTGTCAGGGTAACCGTTGTTCCCGGATAATTGGAAGCAATAACCTTTGCGCCCGTTAACCGGGAAAAAACAACACTCTTACCCACATTCGGATTCCCTGCAAGCAATATCCTCATTATTGAGCTTCTTTCGAATCGATGTTCACATATATTTTGGATGCCATTCCCCGCCCAATGGCAATTTTTGAGTTATCGACCTTAATGGTCACCGGCCCCTTCATCAGTACCTGACTTACCTTTTCAACTTTTTTATCTTTTCTTATTCCCAATGAATCCATATGATGCCGTACACCGATACCTCCTTCTATTTCCGTTATTGTACCCGTTTCCCCCGGCTTCATCTTAACCAAAGATTTTTTCATAGAGATTTTTCCTGCTTATTAAAAATACTTTTGCGTACGACCAATCTTTGCACAAGGGTGCCTAAAACATTATTAACAGCACCGTCCATTACTTGCATGATTGATACCCCTGTCATACTATATAATAAAAACAGCAAAGATACATTTTATTTAGATTGATTCAAAATAATTTTGAACCAACAACAAGTGTTGAATTTTCAGTTTTCCGGAAATTCATGGTACGGTTTATCCCTGCCAGCAGGTCAAACCTTTTGCTGATGTCGTATTCATAAATGACCGGAATCTGGATGGTACGCTGCCTTGAATTGAAATTCCACCGGGTGGTTTTTTCTTCAACGGTTTTATAATAATATTCCGATGTGTACTCCTCTTCCTCCCTTATTCTGTGATAATACCTGTAGGTTTCCGAAAAGGCATCCACCTTTTCTGATGTTTTGGTGGATTGCTTGCGCTGCCCCAGTATGATTCCCACATGGAGGCTTTGGTTATCCAATATGTCCCAGTTCATAGCCGATTTAACCGTATGTTTGCTTATGGTTCTGTCGCCCCCTCCGTTTCGGAAATCGTGCATATCTGAATAGCCTTCACTTTCACGCAGATAGTCGGTGCTTTCATAATGGTATTCATTTTCCGATTCGCTTTCTATGGATGAATTGAGATCCAGATCCTGGAACAAACGGGAATAATTATACATCAACCGGAAGCTTAAATCTTCCCTGATGTTTCTATTCCATTGCAGGCCTGCATAGATGGTATTGCCATGGTGGTCCCATTTCTGGTCAGAAGTGTACCAGCTTTCATACTCGCTCCAGTTGGAGCTACCTCTTTCTCCGTTTTTTGATACAGACTCATCATCCTGGTTTTTATCCTGCAGCACATTTCCGGTAACCAGTCCCAGGTAAAACCCCAGGCTGTTTTCCTTATCAAAGGAATAATCCAGACCCAGCGAAAAATCCCAGTGTCCATAGTCCTGCATTCGGTCTTTATATGATTTCCAGTAAGAATGGTAGTCAATACGCTGATTCCAGAGATTCTCGCTGCCCAGGCTGCCCTCACGGCCGAAAATAAATCTTCCTGCTTTCATTCCCAATTTCAGGGAAGGGTTCACTTCCCAACCGAGAAAAGCGTTGATGGAATGCCCTTCATGATACATATCGTCCGAAGCAGAATATCGGTCTTTTATATCGTAGTCACTTGTTCCGCCGAACGCTAACCCCTCAGCATCCTTTCCGGCAAGGTAACGGTAAATGTCGCGGGGTATGGCATAATATTCCTCTGCCTGGCTGATTAGCTGGTAGGTTGCACCCACTGTCAGCGACTGGTCTAAAACCGGAAGCCGGGTGAGATAAGCCAAATTTACCAGGGGATTTAATTCACTTCTGCTGGTGGTATGATAATATCCCCAACCCCTGTAGATTCCGCCGGCATAATACCCGGGATAATGCCGGTACCCGCTTTTAACGATCTCCCGGTTGTTTCTGAAGTCAATATACATGAAATTGGAAGTAAGTGTATCGCGGTCGAAATCCGAAAGATTGGCCGGGTTGCGTTCAAGCGCGACAAGCGGATGATCAGAGGTCAGCACCGAAGCGGATTGAAATTGTTCGGCACCCATCGGATTTAAAAACGAAGGGGTAAAGAAAAAGCCCGATTGCTCAAAAGTCATTTCAAGCGGCCTGTCCGAGCGATACTGTGCCTGCATGCACATGGGTATCATGGCCAGCAATGCGAATACAATTGGTTTGAAAGGTTTCATAATGGAAAAGATTTAAATGGATTTGTCTTTTGATACTCTGTACGGTGGGAAAGAGCAAAACGCTGCGCGGGATATTAATTTTATTGGGAAGATAGGGTGCATTCCCAATTTTTCAACCATTCTCCTATTATTTCATCCGGCAGCTGCCGGATTCCTGTTGTGTGCGAATTTTATAACCCGGATTCACATCCGGGCCTACAAAGATGTCATCCGGCAGCTGCCGGATTTCATTAGGAATAGCCAAGGAGATTAGTTTTTATATAATATTTTTGCAATCTGTGAATCGAAATCCCGCTTGCGGGATGACATATTTGTAGGCCCGGGTGTAAACCCGGGTTATAAGTGATGTTCTAGTTTACAGAATTCCGTAGGAATGGAATATATTTTCTCTTTTAAGAAAAATTAGGAATGCACCCGGATATTATGTTCAACATATTCAATGGATGTGGATACGCGTAACGCACAGACATTTGTCTCTTTAAATATAATTTCGATTTCTTGATGCATTTTTAGGTTCAATTTTATAATTTAGAAGAACAAAAAGAAGCCAAAATGGACGAACGATATAAACAATACGACTTCGAAATCACCACAGATCCTGACTTTTTAGCTAAAATACTAGAGGTTCCTCCTGAATTACGGGATCAGATGAGACAGTTAAATCGCAAAGCAGAAAAAGGGGGACTGAAGAATATTGAATATCTTAACCGTAAAATTAAACAGTACCCAAATGTAGCGCAATTGAAAAATTATTTATCAATTGCCTGGGGAAATTCTGGCAATGAAGAGAAAAGTATTGAGGTGAATGATTGGATAATGCAAGAACATCCCGGTTATATTTTTGCTTTTGTGCTTAAAGCCATCGAATACTACAACAGGGAAGAATATGAAAAGATGCCGGAAGTTTTGGGAGAAGCCATGGAAATAAAAGAAATGTATCCTGACAGGGAGATGTTTCACCTGGCTGAGGTCGTTTCATTTTATAAAACTGCCATTATGTATTTTACTGCTGTTGGTGACCTGGAGGCTGCAGAATCACGACTTGACATACTTCAGGATATTGCTCCCGATGATGATGACACTAAAGAGGCTGTTTATATAATACTGAAAACCAAGTTGCAAATGGCTCACGATAAATACCGGGAAGAAGAGGAGACCCGTATAATACCTGAATTTTCAGGACACGATCGATCGGTTCAAACCGATCAGCCACCCGAGTTTAAGCATCAGGAGATCAATGAGCTTTATAAAGATGATTTTGGAATTGACCGGGATATTTTGGCAGAGATTTTAGAATTGCCCCGGGAATCAGTGATTGATGATCTTCGAAAAGTTCTGCAGGATTCCATTCGCCGTCATGAGTATTTTGAATTCCAGGCGGAAATAGGGGAGGATGACTACAAATCGCTGTCTTTTCCCGTACATGCTGCTTTTTTGTTGGGTGAAATGGAAGCCCGTGAAGCATTAAATGATATTCTCGAGACCTTCAGACAGGGAGAAGAGTTTATTGAATCCTGGTATGGGGATTTAATTCGGGAAGTACTCTGGCTGCCCCTTTATAAATTGAGCGAAAATAACCTTGAAGTCCTTCAAAACTTTATGCTTGAACCGGGCGTGTACACTTATGCAAAAAGTGCTGTTTCCGAAGCAGTGATTCAACATTATTTTCATCATCCTGAACTTAAAGAACAAATTATTGCCTGGTATCATAACATTTTAACGGATTATTCAGATACAAATAAAGAAAACCTGGTAGATAGCGATCTTATTGGTTTTATCATATGCGATATCATGGAGGCGAATCTTAAAGAATTGCTTCCGGTGATAGATAAACTGTTTGATGCCGAATATGTCAATGAAGAAATTTGTGGTGACCGCGAGGAAATTCATGAAGATATTGTAAAAGATGAGGGGTCTCGGTGGAAAGAAGATATTCTCTCCATCTATCAGCAGTATGATTATATCCTGGAGAACTGGTATCTTTATAATTATAATGATGATTACGACGATGATCTGCAGGAAACATACGAACCTGAATTGATGCCTGAAGATACGCCTGAAGTCACCCCGGTAAAACACAACCCCAAAATTGGGCGGAATGATCCCTGCCCTTGCGGGAGCGGAAAGAAGTATAAGAAGTGCTGCTGGAATAAGAAAGAAGATTAAGGCGTGAAAATTCCTGCCGCTCAGCCCTCCGCCAATCAGGAATCATCTGAGGGTTTTTGCCATTCACCCCGTCTGACCGGTAACAGCCCAACCAAAACAACCGGCTGGATGCAACAGCTCTGAAATCTTCTTCAAAAGCTGCCTAAGCCACCATCTGGCGGCCGGGGTAAGGCTTCTCTTTCTCGTCGCCAATCCCCTTTGATTGATCTTAAACTTTCTATGCCTGGCTTTAAGATTCGATTGTTTCATCTTAAGCATCAATTGATCGATATCAAGATGCAATTGTTTTAGGTTCAGATCCGGTTGTTTCGCTTTGAGCTGCCATTGTTTCAGCCTTGCCTGTCATTGTTTCAGGCCGTACTGTCATTGTTTCAGACCAACATGCTGTTGCTTTAGGGC
>JBKGZA010000077.1:0-13809 GCA_046545815.1 Bacteroidales bacterium | reverse complement strand
GGCACGAAAGAACAACAGCAAGACGGCACAGCAGTAGAGACGCAATGTTTGCGTCTCGGAAATTCGGGAACGACTGCACGAGGGCATGATAGATAAGAGAAATAGATAAAAACGCTATAATAATTAAGGTTATTAGAAATGAAAAATTTGACGACAACCCGGGACCCGAAAACTGAAATGCTTCACCCTTCGCTATCTGCTCTTAGCCTTAGCCTCACTCAATCATTCCTCTATCCCCTCCAGATACAAAATAAACACATAATTCCTGGCCACTTCCCTCAGGGCTTCATAGCGGCCTGAAGCTCCTCCGTGCCCTGCCTCCATATTGGTATGCAGGGTCAGGATGTTGTCATCCGTCTTTTTGTCTCTCAGTTTGGCCACCCATTTAGCCGGCTCCCAGTATTGCACCTGAGAATCATGTAAACCGGTAGTGACCAGCATGTGGGGATACTCCTGCTCTTTCACATTGTCATAGGGTGAATACGACAGCATATATTCATAATATTTCTCCTCTTTGGGATTGCCCCATTCGTCAAATTCACTTGTCGTAAGCGGTATGCTTTCATCAAGCATGGTGGTGACAATATCCACAAAAGGCACGGCTGCAATAACCCCGTTATACAGTTCCGGCTGCATATTGACGATGGCCCCCATGAGCAGTCCGCCGGCACTGCCACCCATGGCATACAAATACTCCGGACTGGTGTATCCTTCCTGAATGAGAAGTTCCGCACAGTCATTAAAATCGGTGAAGGTATTTTCCTTGTTCAGCAGCTTGCCATCCTCATACCATTCCCTTCCCAGATACTGACTTCCCCGGATATGAGCAATGGCATAGACAAATCCGCGGTCGAGAAGGCTCAGGCGGTTTGGATCGAAGCTCGGATCCCGTGTATGTCCATAAGAGCCATAACCATACAACAGGGTCGGATTGCTTCCGTCCGTTTCGATACCTTTGCGGTAAACCACAGACATGGGGATCTGCTCACCGTCGTCGGCTTCAGCCCACAAACGGATGGTTTCATAATCCTCAGGATTGAAGTCACCCAAAACCTCTTCCCGCTTCTTCAGCTCTTCTTCCCTGGTCTGCATACTGTAATCATAAACAGACTCGGGTGTGGTCATGGAGCTGTATTCATATCTCAGAGTTTTGCTGTCCATATCGGGATTCACACCAATGTTTACAGAATACACCTCCTCCGGGAAATCAATGTAATGCTCTTCTTCGTTATCCCAGTTGATTACCCTCAGCCGGGTAAGGCCATCCTTTCTTTCGTCCACCACCAGAAAGTCCCTGAATACTTCAATTTCTTCCAGGAAAACATCATCCCGGTGCGGAATCACTTCCTCCCAGTTTGCTTTGCCATCCTCCCCTACGGGTGTCTTCATCAGCCTGAAATTCTTGGCATTCCAGTTGGTAACAATGTAAAAGAACCCGTCAAAATGGGATACCGAATATTCCAGCCCCCTTTCCCTGGGTTGAATAACAGTAAACTCCCCATCCGGGTCCGAAGCGGGCAGATACCGGTATTCATCCGACATGGTGCTGTGGGAGCCAATCATAATATATTGCTCCGATTTGCTTTTATAAACATAAGTGTCAAAAGTTTCATCCGCTTCATGGTACACCTCCCGGTCTTCTGAAAAATCTGAGCCCAGCTTGTGACTGAATATCTTATAGGAACGCAGGGTTTCATCCTGCTTCTTCGTATAAAACAAAGTTTGATTGTCGGCAGCCCAAACAGCATTGCCGGTGGTCATCGGTATGGCATCATCATAGGTCTCCCCGGTTTCCAGATTTTTTACATGAATGGTGTACTTTCTCCGGCTGACCGTATCCACACCGTAAGCCAGCATGCTGTTGTCGGGGCTCACGTTTAAACCTTCCACACTGTAAAAATCATGCCCTTTGGCCATTTTATTGACATTCAGTATCACCTCTTCTTCAGCTTCAAGAGAACCTTCCTTACGGCAATAAATGGGATACTCCTTACCTTCTTCATAACGCTTGTAATAATAATAGCCATTCTTTTCATAGGGCACGGAACTGTCATCTTCCTTAATCCTTCCCTTCATCTCTTCGAACAGCTTCTTCCGAAGGTCTTCTGTGGGATTTAGCACAGCTTCCGTATATTCGTTTTCAGCTTTGAGGTAATCAATCACTTCCTGATTATCCCGCTGGTTCATCCAGTAATAATTGTCAATCCGGGTATCACCATGAATGGTAAGTTCCTTAGGGTTCTTCTGCGCATCAGGGGGTCGCATATCCGTTGGTTTCATAGAGGTTCTGTTTTTACAAGAAAACATTAAAATGAATAAGACTGATACAAGCGTTCCGTAGATTTTAATTTCTTTCATGGTGGTCTGGCCTTTTAAGAGGTTTTGAAATTGGGTGTAAAGATAATGCAATAAAAGGAAGTATAAATAGGTTTTCTCGAAAAGGAAAAGGCGAGATCCATTTCTCTGGAAGAAACAGATCACCGCCCTTAAGCCCAATTGTTATATCCTGAAATGATGATTCCAGGATAATTTTTTCTAACGTAAAAAAGCAAAAAAGGTTACATTTCCATAGAAGGGACAATGCGGAATGAAGAAAGAAATGGAAAAGCCGGATCCCCCGGTGAGGGTCAGGGAATAATGAAAGAAAGAATGATTGAATGATTGAATGCCTGTCCGCCGACAAGCGGGTCTGCCCGCATGCAGGTGGCCTGTCCGTCGGCAGGCGGGGCTGTCCTCCGCAACGGAGTGCAGGAGGACTTGAATGGCGTTAAATGGTTAAACTGTCAAACTTTTACATTGTTGAAAAAAAGCTAAGGCTAAAGAAAGAGATCGAATGGCTTAGGGCAGTTGTTACAAGTTTAATGGTTGAGTTATCTAAAAGCAATGACCCCATTAGATGTAAGTATCAAATTTCTTAAAAGTTTCCAAATATTAATTTATTCCTGTAGGGTATCAGATAATTTCACTGATAACGATGAATTTATGGCCCTGTTAGGGGCCAAACAGCGATAACCCCGGGTGAAACCCGGGGTTATCAACTATCAAACCTTATAGCGCTCCAACTGCTTCACTCCAATAAGGCACACGCCATGCCTGGAGCGCAATCTAAAATCCTTTAAGCATTTTTCCCCTGCAAAGGCTTACTTCTTGCCCGCCCAGAAAGGTCTGAGAGCAGCATCTCTTAATTCATAAGTTTTCCCTTCACTTGTAAATTCCTTTGCTACATATTGATTTTCGGGCAAATTATCGGTACGGAACACTTTCATTTGAATTTCCTGACCGGTTTCCAGGTGCTCGACCATTTCGGTTACCTCCCGCACAGGACCAAGATGCACATTGAGAGGCTGTTTTTCACCCGCTTCGGTTTTAACCAGCAAATGCGTTCCTTTTGAATATCTCCCGGTTGTTTGGGTACAAGTTTCATTAACGACTTTCTGCAATTCCCCGGAAATCTGTATAACCTCATTAACTGAACTGCTGCGGGCAACCCCCTTGTTGTCTCCTGTGCCTTTCTGGGCATATACCAAAGGTGTCACCATCAACAAAATAAAGGTGATTACCATGCTTTTTTTCCTTTTCATAATAAAAAAATTTTGATTTTACATACATTAAACATTAAGATAAGTAGATGTTTATTGGTATGACACCCAAAATTCTTTTTTATTACAAAATTTCAAAACACAGATATGACTGGCTGATTTTTATTGTTTTGGTAATTGGAAATTTGAATTCATTTGCTCCCTCGTCTTATCCAGATATTTTTTCGTAAAATCAAAAAGCACCTGCATCGAAGCCTTCTTATTGGAGTCATACACTTCCAGTGCCTCTTCCTCGACTTCATCCTGCTCTTTCAGCATCTCTTCCTGCAGTTCCCATTTAAACGCTTTTATTTCACCGATATACTTACTGTAATTTTTGTCCACCTGCTCTGCATGCCGGGCATATTCAACAAAAGCATGCCCTTTATTGTGGTCAAGAATGTTCTCCTGAGCTTCAAAATGGTTTTTCAGAGCGGTTTGATAATCAACAAGTGCAAAATCTTCAGGTATTTTTTCCATTCCGAAGTACCAGGGAATATAGGGTTGGATACAGGGTCTGCGGGGTGCCAGCCACATTACGGCACCAATATCCACAGGCAGGTCATTTCTCAGCTCGGCAACAAATCCATACTGATTGTGAGACGCACAGATGGTTCCAACACCTCCTGAATGCGGATGTCCATGTGTATAATCCTGGCTGTTGTCCCATTCCGTGCCTTCATAGTGATCAGCCAAAGCTTTCATGATCTGTTCCGGGCTGATCTTTTTTTCAGGTTTTACAGCGAAAGGCAAAGGATTGTCCATCTCGAAATCTTTACCTGTGAGTAACTCCAAACCCCTCCATTTTCTGTGTATATTGCCGGGACTGGCCAAAGTTCCGGGATCCCCGTAAACTTTTCTAAAATTGAAAGTCCCATCCTGTTTGGGATCATACCAGCCCCGCTGCTTTGCATAGCTGATCAGATCGTCGGAACCCATAAATACCTTATCATTGGAGAGATTCACATGGGTGATGGTGTAATAGTTAGGAATGATCATCACCTTATCATCGGGTACCCTTTGAGCCACCCAATGTTTGCCGTTGACCACCGACATCACCCAGGCCTCATGCGGATCGGCAACTGTGTAAGTCCTGCCAGATGATGCATATCCATACTTCTCAACCAGCTCTCCGCCTATTTTAACAGCTTCCCGGGCTGAGGCAGCCCGTTGTGCCATAAGCCGCCGGAGCCAATATCCAATTCCCCCCTCAGTAAGTTCAGGCTGATCTTCTCTTGAAGGACAGGCATTGGAAGCAATGGTAACCCCATATTCATTCATATAGGAATCAGCAAATTCCATCCCGGGCATTTCCAGCCACAGATATTCCCAGGTGGTATCGGCCCGGGGTATATCAGCACCGTTCTCAAGGGTGATGGTTTCACCTTCCTCATAAACCTTCCGCGGTACCTTAAACCAGTTAACCAGATTTTCTCCGTGATCATCCTCATTATGGGCCATAAGCAAGGAACCGCTTTCCGAAGCATCTTTACCGACAACCAGGGTGTAACAGTTGAATCCTTCACGTTGGCCAAAGGCTGAAGTAAAACCAGCAAAAAGAAACAGTATGAGAACTATAAGGTATCTTTTCATAGAATCATCTTTTTCATTAAATTGTTTATAAAATTTTAGCCGTTAAAAATATTCAAATTATTACTGGCAGCAAACTGAAGTTATATCAATTACTTATAATTTAAGACGATCTTTCTCATGACATCGTTTAATTTAACCGGCTTCCTGTCACTCAACCCACAAATTTTTTATAGTGATTATATCGCTCCAGGATCTCTTGCACATAATAATAGGGTTCTTCTCCCCGGCAATATCCGTATTGAACAACCGGATCATTATAGAATTCCGGCCTGGCAAGTTTTAGCAGGTATTCCCGTATCACCCGACAGTTATGGGGATCCTCATTGTTTTTCCTTGCAAGGCGCTGAGCATCCTTTACATGGTTCAAGCCAACATTATAGGAAGCAAGTATGAATCTGACACGTTGTGAAGAATCAGGTATTGAGGACCACTGCTCTTCGAGATAGGAGATATATTTTGTCCCTGCCTTAATACTTGCTTCGAGTGAATATAGATTGATTATACCTAACTCTCTGGCGGTAGCTGGCATGAGCTGCATCAGACCCCGGGCCCCTGCCCACGATTCAGTCCTTGGATCAAAACAATCAACAACCCCGCCGCCGATTGATTAAACAAATCACATAAAAAATCGTTTAAGAAACAAAAGTGTAAGTTCCACTTTTTTTATTCAGCCAGGGATAAAAAACACAATCAGACCATCGTATTGAAAAATCATCCGGAAGAACAACAATAAAAATAAATGCTAATCAAGCAAATAAATGCACTATGGAAAATAACAATTTACTCAGGTATGTGGGCAATTCAGAGCTTATGGTAAGTCCTATAGGCCTTGGAACATGGCAGTTCAGCAAACGAAAAAATCTGGTTGGACGTTTCTGGCCATATCTTTCGGAGGAAGAAAGCCATGAAATCATAAAAGCCACTTTCAACAACGGAATTAACTGGTTTGATACAGCTGAAGCCTACGGAAACGGAGAATCTGAAAAAACACTTTCCAGGGCTTTGCAAAATGCAAATATTGATGACAAAGAGGTGATCATCGCCACCAAGTGGAACCCATTTTTCCGCACGGCCCGTTCCATCATAAAAACCGCCGGAGAAAGACTGGAAGCCCTCAGGCCTTATACCATCTCACTTCACCAGGTCCACAATCCGGCTTCCTTTTCGGGTATCAGTGCAGAGATGAAGGCTATGGCCAGGCTGGTAAAAGATCAAAACATCAAATATGTAGGAGTGAGTAACTTTTCAGCAAAACAAATGCGAAAAGCCCATGAAGAGCTTAAAAAGTACGACCTTAAACTGGTCTCCAACCAGGTACGGTATAACCTGATCAACCGAAAAATTGAACACAATGGTATACTGGAAACAGCCAAAGAGCTTAATGTAGCTATTATTGCTTACTCTCCTCTGGCACAGGGATTATTAACAGGAAAATATCATGATAATCCCCAATCCATCAAAAACAAAAAAGGCTTCCGAAAGATGATGGGATCATTCAAAAAAAGTGGTCTGCAAAAGACCCGATCCCTGATCGACAAATTAAAGGAGATTGCTGAAAAACATGATGCTTCTCCGGCCCAGGTGGCCCTCAACTGGACGGTCAATTATCATGGCAATACGGTTTTTGCCATACCCGGAGCTTCCGATACCCGGCAGGCCGAAAGCAATGCAAAGGCCATGCAGCTCAGTTTATCTGAAGCGGAAATGAAAGATATCCACCAAGCAAGCCTTAATATCTACAAATAATCCATTTGATGAAAATTTAAAAATAAACCAATTTCCTATTATTTTTATGCCGCAAAACAATCAGCATGTTTGTGCTGAATATATTAACCAAATAGTGATCAGCTAAAGAAAACTTTTTTGCTGGGGATAATGAGAAAATTTCTGGTATTTATACCTGTATACAACGAGGAACGGTCAATCAGAACCATTATCCGTGCCATAAGAGATATTACAGACAATGTGGATATACTGGTCATTGATGACGGTTCAACCGATCATACAGCCAATATTCTTGAAAGCACTAAAAACATCCATACCATAAGGCATATGGAAAATCAGGGCTATGGAAAAACGTTGATCGATGGATTCAGCTATGCCTGTGATATGGAATATGAACACGTAATTACCATTGACAGTGACAAGCAGCACCAACCAAAAGAAATCAATAAATTCATAAGGACAGCCCAGGTGTACGATTCCGATATCATTTCAGGAAGCAGGTATCTGGATATTTCCTGTAACAAGCTAAGCAAAGCACCGGAAGACCGTATCCGGATAAACCGGAGAATCACGAATATCATCAATAATCTTACGGGCTTTCAACTCACTGACGCCTTCTGTGGATTCAAACTATATAAAGTTGAAGCATTAAAGAAGCTTAAACTTGACGAAACGGGTTACGGACTCCCGATTCAGTTATGGATCCAGGCATGGAAAAAAGGCCTTAGCGTTAATGAAATACCGGTGCAATTGATATATTTTGATCATACTTCCGGGCAAACATCTTTCTGGAAAGATATGTTCAGACGGTACAGATATTATTTACAAATCATTCAAAAAGAAACAGAAAGCCATGAATATAATGATTATAGCAGCGCATCCAGATGATGAAGTGTTCTCCATTGGAGGTACCATTGCCACGCACACAATGAATGGAGACGATGTGTATATCCTGAATCTGACAAACGGAGAACCTACACCTTATGGTACGGTGGAAACACGATTAAAAGAAGCGGAAGAAGCCGACCGGGTTCTGAAGATCAGAAAACGGGTCATTATGGATTTTCCCAACCGCTATCTTGAGGATACCATTGAGAACAGAAAAAAAGTGGCGGCCCAAATCAGAGAATATAAGCCTGATATTTTGCTGGTACAGTATCATGTTGACCAGCATCCCGATCATATTAGTGCCTCGGAATTGGGCACGGCAGCCCGGTTTTATGCAAAACTATCCAAGAGCGATATTCCCGGAGAGCCGCATTATCCGCGCAAAATTTTGTATTATTATACTTCCCATTTCAGGCTAAACATGTCTCCTTCCTTCATTCTTCCCGTATCGGAAGAAGCTTTTAAGATGAAGATGGAAGCAGGAAATGCCTATCAGTCTCAATTAAAGAATCAAAAGAGAATTAAACTGGGCGACCGCCTGGAATGGAGCGGGAGATATTACGGAGCACTCATCAACAGTCCGTACGGTGAACCGTTTTATACACCTGAAGCAGTTGGAATCAATACTTTGCACAATATTGTATAGGTATGGAGATCACTAAGGCAATAGAACACAACAGAAAAATACAGAATCATTTGTTCGGGCAAAATGAAGAACTCAGGGTCATTCGGGACGAACTTCTTGAGGCATCTGACCTTCAGAAAGACCGTAAAAACATACCGGTAATAGCAACGGGGCACCAGCCGACCATTTATTATCCCGGTCTGCTTTTTAAGAATTTTTTTACGGGGGATGCAGCAAAACAATTAGGAGGAAAAGCGATAAATTTTGTTGTTGATTCAGATAGGGCTGATTTCAGGATACCCGTTCCTTATCAGCAAGAAGGAGAATTGCACAAGATGGAGACGGAATTAAAAAACCGGAAAAATAAAATATACGCAGCATTCAACCCGTCTTCCGAAGAAATCTTTAATTTTTTTGACAAGATCGGCAACGCCCTGGAATCCCTTTCTCACGCTTCTATTCCGGAAGCATTTGATCAATACAAAAAGGCCTTTTTCGGGACGTTTGAAAAGTATCAGAACTTTACGGATACACTGATTGATCTTCGCAACCGGTTTGATGACGCGCTGGGCTATACCATCAGGGATGTCAGGATCTCACATATAGCCCGAAGTAAGGGGTATTACCGTTATATTCTCTATCTCATAAGACACCTCCGTAACTTTACGGAAGCATACAATGATGCTGTAAGACAATGTAAAAGAAAAGATTATCAACCGGTGAAATTTCTGGATCATCAGAAAGGGTGGTATGAACTTCCTTTCTGGTTATGTAAGAATTCCAAAAGGTATCCGGTTTATGTCAAAAAAAATGATGAGGCGATGCATTTTTATTCGGAAGAGGCGGATACAGATATTTCGGTAGATATTCATAACAGGACACAGGAAGAGCTCATTCAGGCGTTGAGGGATTCTCTCACACTATATCCCAAGGCCACCACACTTACCATCATTATCCGCCTGTTTCTTTGTGACGTATTTGTACATGGAACAGGCGCCATAGAATATGAGAAAGTGAACAATACAATACTTCATGAGTTTTTTTCACTTGATTCCAGACCTTATTTTTATGGTGTCACAGGCGACATCTGGTTGCCCCTGGCAGGGCATGAAGGAACCCATAATGGCCTGGAAAAGGAATATAAAAGAAAGAAGCACTGGCTGGAAGAAGCAGACCGTGACCCGGAAAAATACTTGCCCAGGGTGCTTGCCGAACAATATAAAGGGGAGAAAAAACAACTGGCCCGGCAGATGCAACAGGAGGAAGATCCGGATAAGCGCAGGGAATTGCATCAGCAACTCCTGAAAAAAGATGAAGAAATGAAACAATACCTGAAGCCTGAAATGGAAAAAGTCAGGAAAACCCTTGCCAGATATGATAAATTATTGAGCAGAAGGGATGTTTACTTTGAGCGAAAATACCCCTACTTTATTTTTCCACCGGAATATTTAACAGAGGATCATTTTAGAAAAAATTTAAAAATTTGTTTAAACCCAGACTGATGTATAATCGAGCCATTTGGATGACATTACAAACTCAATATTTTATATATTATGGATAGAAAAAATTTTCTTTACACGTTACTTGCACTTGCTTTGATATTTACCCTTTTTCAGGGATGCAAAGAAAAAGCCGAAACGCAGTTGCACTCTCCAGATGGCAATCTGGTAATTGCCGTCTCATCACAAAAATCCGGAGGAGATACGGGTAATTCGCGGCTGATTTATACCGTGTTCAAACAACAATCGGAAATCCGGGATACGCTGATACAACCTTCTCCACTTGGAATTAAACGAAAGGACGAAGATTTTATTCAAAATCTCGAACTGGTTTCACAAAGCGAAGAGCAAACAATTGAGCAGGAGTATAAGCTAACTTCCGGGAAATCCCGAAACATTGGCTTTACAGCAAATCAAACTACTTTGACTTACAAAAATCCGGAGAACAGTAGAATTCGGATACAATTGCGTGCTTTTAATTCCGGTATTGCTTTCCGGTATATTTTCCCCGGGAATCGTAAAAAAGAATACACGGTAACAAGTGAGTCCACAGGATTTCATCTTCCCGAACAGGGGAAAGTATGGATTCAGCCGTATGATAAACCATCTCAAACGACTCCTGCATATGAGCGATACTTCCAAAATGGTATAGAAATAGGAACGGAAGCCCCTGATCAACACGGTTGGGCTTTCCCGGCACTTTTTCATACAAAGGATCACTGGATGCTAATATCCGAAAGTGCAGTTGATACCAGTTATTGCGGCACTCATCTGAAGCCGGATGCCAGTGGCGGACTTTATACCATTCAATTCCCTTCGAAAGGAGAACGGTTTGGCACAGGCGACAGGTATCCCACTTCAGTGCTACCCTGGAAGATGCCTTGGCGCTTCATCATCATTGGTGAGGATATGAGTACCATTATGGAATCGAACATGGTAACTCATTTGGCTGATTCTTCGCGCTTATCAAACCCAAGCTGGATCGAACCCGGAGTAGCCTCCTGGAGCTGGTGGTCGCACCATGGCAGCAGATCAGTGGAACGGCTCAAACAATATGTCGATCTGTCAGTAGAGATGGACTGGAAATATTCGCTGGTAGATGCCGGCTGGCCCGACATGGAAGACGGGAACATTGAGGAAGTCATAGAATATGCCGATCAAAAAGACATTGGCCTGTTTTTGTGGTACAATTCCGGTGGAAGAACCAACAATTACAAGCGGGAGCAGTATGTTATGCTAGATCCGGAACTTCGGAAAAAGGAGATGAGGAAACTCCAGAAATGGGGCATCAAAGGAGTAAAAATTGATTTTTTCAACAGCGACAAGCAGCACATGATCCGTTTGTATCATAACATACTCCAGGATGCGGCAAAATACAATCTGATGGTCAATTTCCACGGGTGCACGCTACCACGCGGCTGGCGAAGAACGTATCCCAACCTGATGACGATGGAAGCCATTAAAGGGGCGGAGAACTACCGGTATGACGGAAGCTACACCGAACGCGCACCGGCCCATAACACCATTGCTGCCTATACACGGAATGTTATCGGTCCTATGGACTATACACCTTGTACATTCAGCAATAACAGGCATCCGCATAAAACCACTTACGGACATGAACTGGCCCTGAGCGTTCTTTATGAATCGGGGATTCAGCATATGGCAGATAAAGTCCAAGCTTATTTATCTCTTCCCGAAGCTCCGAAAGATTTTCTTAAAGCAGTACCTGCTGCATGGGACGAGACAAGGTTCATTACAGGAATTCCCGGAGAAACCGTAGTATTAGCACGACGTAAGGGTGATAGCTGGTATATTGGAGGAATCAACGGAACATCGGAAAACCGGGAGATTCAAGTAGAAACTGATTTTATGAAAAGCGGAAAAGATTATGAAATGACACTCATTACTGACGGCGATCAACCTGAAACTTTTCATACCGAAACCCGGAATATTTCGAAAGATCAAGCATTCCAGGTTTCTCTGAAAGCCCACGGAGGGTTTACCGCTCAATTAAAAGAACCATAGTATAAGGGAAAAATTCAGAATTATTCTTGAATAATTCGGGTTAGAATTTGATGCTTTTTAAAAATCCCTTACATTGCTTATCCGTACCAGGGCCTTTTCCTGTTACCAGCCTTTTTAATGGCGCGGATGGCCAGATTTGCATCTTCTACAACCTGAAAATCAAACATGCCCACGCAGATGAAATCGGCTCCGTTGTCAAAAGCATACTGAAAACCGTTTTCAGGATGAATGGCTCCGCCGGCAAGCACCTTATAACCCACAACAGGTTTTTTCGATTCCTCCACATAGTTTACCGTCTCTTCCGGGAACAAACACCACATATTGTCATGCAACGCCTCTTTTTGATCGGGTGATGATCCTGTAACTGCGAAGGGCACTCTTTCTTCCTTCGGAGTAGCCGACCAGTAGCGATCATGATGCATGGTCTTAAAATAGAAATCGACTTCTATTCCTGCCTGATCACATGCATAAAAAGCATGTATGTCATGGGCTCCCATACCTGCCGGATATCCTTGCCTTTTCGTATGGTCTACACACTTTTGCAACAAATCCGTATCACCGCTTTGAGCCCACCTGTCGCCCGTAGCCCCAAAAATCTGAATAATATCTACCCCCATATCGATGGCCCGGTCAATATTGCCATAAAGATCCTCCCTGGTAGGTTTGGCCTGAATCATCGTTTGCAGATTGCTGCCAAACAATTTTTTATAACGGTTAATAAGGGATTGCTGTTCGAGCGTACAGACATTCATGGTATTGATGCCTGCCTTTTCTGCCAGCATAAGGGTTTCAAACACTTTTTTTTCAGTATTATAGGCTTTGAAAAGCTGGGAAGCATATTGAAGATCCCTGGCATGAGCCCATCCCCCGATCAGGTTGCAGCCCATAATCAGGCGGCTGACCTTTTTGTCACCACCCAAACTGCCTTGCGGGATATTTCCTTCCAGCTCATTGAGAGATTGTTGATTCAATGTAATGGTTCCTCCGGAAATGGCATCGGTTTTCCCATACTCTTTATTACTCATAAAGGCCCAGGCAAATCCTCCGAGAAAAGGAAGGAAAACCAGGTGTTTCAGCATGTCGCGCCGGCTTTTGGAACCTTCGGTTCCTGCAGTAACCTGAGCCGGCTGCTTTCTTCGTGCAGAATTGGGCAGAGAAACCCTTGACTGCATTCTTTTTAGCAGACTCCACACACCAATATTCAGCGTCTTGGGAAACAGAGCAAGCACAACCAGTGACATCAACTCAATAAAATTCTTGTTCACCAGCAAATAATTCCCTTCCTGGGGTACTCCGAAATTGTAACCCTGAAAAGGTGGATAGGCAATGTAATAAAAGAACAACAGTAAAATTCCGGCATACACAGCAGTACGTGCAAAAAAGCCAAGAAATAATCCCAAACCTATTAAAATCAGCCCCCATATATTGAGGATGTTCACCATCTCCAGCACCGCAGGCTGAGAAGCCATCCACTGAAAAGCACCGGAAAAGAAGCCCTGGGAGCCGGTCAGAAAGCTTTCCGCCGACCAATTGGGATCCAACAATTTGACAATGCCCTCATAAAGTAAGTGCCAGCCGATAATGATGCGCAAAATAATGAAACTCCACTGCTGAGGGTCGGTTAACCGGTTAGAATTCTGCTTTGTGGTCATTTTATTAAAAATTTTGGGGAAAGATATAAAAACTGCTCATTATATCCAAAACCCGGATTTTGCATTGTCGAAAATATCTGCGATTTAGAACGAATAAAAATTATTGGCAGCAAAATGTTTTTCAGGATCTGCATCAAAAAAAACTTAGAATTTAACCCTTATTAGCCGCTTAAAGCGCAACCTGAACCAACATGTTGTTCAAACTTAATCTAAACATTGGT
>JBKGZA010000076.1:0-13837 GCA_046545815.1 Bacteroidales bacterium | reverse complement strand
TCAATCATCCATTACACCCTGTACCGTATCCATTTCCACAGCTCCCTATAATTAACCTTCTTCCCGTACATCAATATCCCGGTACGGTAGATCTTACCCGAGAGCCAGGTGGTTCCTATGAAGGTAAGCACCAGCAGGGCCATTGAGAGCAGCACTTCCCATGCGGGAATACCAAACGGCAGACGCGCCATCATCAGTATGGGGGAGGTGAGGGGGATGATGGAAAACCAAAAGGCAATACCTCCCTGGGGATTGGATATGCCGTTGACCAGAACAATGATCGCCAGGATCAGCGGAATGGTAATGGGCAGCATAAACTGCTGGGTGTCGGTTTCATTGTCCACTGCTGAGCCTATGGCAGCGAACAGCGAACCATAGAGGAGGTATCCGCCCAGGAAGAAAAAGATAAACACGCCAATGATAAGCAGGAAGTTGATGTTTTCCAGGGCTTCAAATACTTGCTGGGCCCCGGCATTTTGAACTTCATCCTGTCCGGTACCCTGTTTTTCAGCGTCCTGAAAGGGCATGGTCCGGTCCGGACTTTGATCCTCCATGATGCTGCGGGTATTGATCTCCTGGGCTGCCGGTGTTGTCATTTCCGGTGCGATAAGGGGTTTGGCAGCAGTTACAATGATCAGTGTTAGAATGACCCAGAGGCCGAACTGGGTGAGGCCCACAAGACCTATTCCGATGATCTTGCCCATCATAAGCTGGAACGGTCTGACCGAGGAGACAATAATTTCCACGATCCGGTTGGTTTTTTCTTCAATAACTCCCCGCATCACCTGCGCCCCGAAAAGGAAAATGAAAAAGTAGATGAGGAAGCCTCCAATATAACCCACGATCATGGCCAGCTCCGTAGAACTTTTCTTTTCCCCGCCGCTTTCGGACCATTGAATGGTTTGTATCTTGATGTTGGTTTTGACCGCCTGGAGAATATTTTCATCAATCCCCTGTGAGCGCAACTTTTGCTGTTCAATCTCCTTTTCAAGGGCGCTGGAAATATGGCTTTTTACCGACAGGCTGGCCTGCCTGTCCGAATACAAAATCACAGAACTGGAGGTGTTGGCAATCAGATGGGTGATATAAAGCACGGCATAATAGTCGGTTTGATGAAAATTCTTTTTGATGTCATCTACCTGCGTGTCGGTGAGGTAGTCGAATTTGATGTATTCAGTCTCGGGAAGATTGTTCACGAACATCTTCGAACTGTCAATCACTGCAATCTTCTTGACTTCTTTGTCTTCCATATTCGCCAGCCATGCCGGGGCAATGACGATGGCCCCGAAAAGCAGAGGACCCAATATGGTCATGACGATAAATGTTTTTTTTCTGACCCGCGTTAAATATTCTCTTTTGATGATGAGTTTTATCTTGTTCATGATACTTGTGCTTCTTCCCTTTTATATTCGTTGACGGCTTTGATGAAAATCTCGTTCATCCCCGGGATCTCTTCCCTGAAAGAAATGACCCCGACTACGGGAAGGATGAGTGACAACAATTCATTCTCACTGGTATGGTGAAGCAGCTTTACCCTTACCGCATTGTTTCCGTTGATGGTTTTCCGTTCCAGAACTGTGAAGTTTTCGTTTAATGAAGCCTCCAGCTTGTCAGGGTTACCGTTGAATTCAATCTGATATATATTGGACTTATATTGAAGACGGACCTCGTTGATCGGTCCTTCAAGGATATTTTCCGCTTTGTTGATCAAAGTGATGTGGTCGCAAAGCTCTTCGACAGAACCCATGTTGTGGGTGGAAAAAATGATGGTGGATCCATTTTTTTTGAGCCTCCTCACCTCATTTTTGAGCAGGTTGGTATTGATGGGATCAAAACCGCTGAAGGGTTCATCGAATATAAGCAGTTCCGGTTCGTGGATCACTGTGGTGATGAACTGCAGTTTTTGCTGCATACCCTTGGAAAGCTCTTCTACTTTTTTATCCCACCATCCCTGTATCTCGAATTTTTCAAACCAGTATTTCAGTTTACTGATGGCCTCCTTTTTGGGCATCCCTTTGAGCTGGGCCAGATAAAGGGCTTGTTCCCCAACTTTCATCTTTTTATACAGCCCCCTTTCTTCGGGCAGGTATCCTATCCGGTAAACATCATCCATTTTTATCGGGTGCCCCTTGAAATATATCTCCCCTTTATCCGGGGCTGTAATACGGTTGATGATCCTGATCAGTGTAGTTTTGCCCGCACCATTGGGCCCCAGTAAACCGTAAATGGAGTTCTCGGGCACAGTCATGGTCACATCCCTGAGGGCATAATGGTTCATAAATTTTTTTTCAATATCCTTGATTTTTAGAAATTCCATCCCGGATCACCTTTTGGTTTATATAATTTATTAAACGGCCACTAAATTAATAATATTTATACCAATACCATCTTTCTGAATCGTTTTTTAAGATGATGGAATTCGACTGATAATGAACATAGGGAGCATTTATCTGTTTAAAGGATGTGTGACAAATCATCAACCTGCAATTCCATATGAAACATAATAAGTGGTATTCATCCGTTTATAAAAGGAAGAAGAGTTTTTAATTTATGTAGAACTCTATAATGAAGTAATTTTGTATTTTAAAAAAAAACAAAAATGTCTTATCTTACCTCAGTAAAAATTCAAAAAATGTACAATTATGGCAGAAGATGAAAGAAAAAACTATGAACAAAAGGCGGAAATCATTACCAAGAAAATGATGTCCAGGCTATATGCTTTGGAATCCAAAGCATTGGAAGCAAAAATGAACACCCGGGAGAACATTGACAGATTGAATAAGGAACTGGACGATATTGCCAGGCAGCGAAAAGAGTTGGAAACCAAATACCAGGATCTGGTGAATGCAAGCAACACGCAATGGCGGAATCTTTCCAACGAGTTTGAAAACCTGGTTAATAAAATCTCCGCTGAGAAGCAGGATTTTTATGCAAAAGCCCAGGACTGGCTGAATGATTTCAATGCCAAGATCACCGATCTGGAAGAGAAAGCCCGCAATTCCAGCCAGGAGTTAAAAGAAAGCACACATCAGCAATTGGAATATTTGAAAGATCAGCGGGAAAAGCTTCAGAATTCCCTGCTTGAGATGAGAAAAGAAAGTGGTCATCGGTGGCAGCAGTTTAGGGATAAGATAGACGAAGGGCTTCATTCCATGACCACAAGCATCAACAAGCTTTACCAGAACTTCCAGAAACGTCGGGAGGATTATTCCACACAGAAGTTTTATGAGAATGTGCAGAGTTGGTTGAATGATTTCAATGAAAAGATTTCAGATCTGGAGCAGAAAACCGAAAGCTCTACTCAGGATGTAAAGTCTGCAGTTGATGAACATTTGAGCTATGTCCGGGAACAAAGGGATAAGATCCAGCAATACCTGGATGATATGTCGAAGACAACCGATGAAAGGTGGCAAAGCTTCAGGACGGATATTGAAGGACGGATCAACAATGTGCGTTCGAGCATCAGCAAGGCATATCAGTGGTTTCCCGGAAGAAAAAAAGAAGATAGTACCCATTCGCATACGTCCGGGGGGGAAACTCCTGAACAATAACCATTATGGCTCCTTTAAAAAAGATCATCCCTTTCGGGGTGGTCTCTTTTTTCTTCCTGGCGGCATTGTTTTCATGTGTAGAAGACAATCTGAGCGATATTCGGTGGGATGAGGAGGATCACTGGAAGCCGGATATATCCATCCCTTTGGGAAAGGGCAGTATGGATGTGGATAATTATTTTGAAGCCAACCGGGATGTGAATATCCCCTTTGATACCATTCCGCTTTATTATGAGGATTCGCTGTATCATTTTGATGAGCATCAAATTGCAGCGGAGGACAGCCTGGACCACGGAGTTAAACAATTTAGAAGCAAAGCAGGAGTTCCGGTTTAACGGATTTACCCGCCAGGATCTGCGGAATGATGATTATCCTTACTTGATGCTGGATTCTCTGGAAGATTCATATGAAACCACGCTGACTCATGAACCCTATCTGACCTTTTTGTCCATGGAAAGCTACCTTGGTGCTACCTTTCAGCTCAACAACCAGGTAAGGGCTGGTGTGCTTCAGCGCAATCTTTATTATAAGTGGAGGGTCTATCCCTCGCTGACCCTTTCAGTTAACACGGAATTCGGGGATTTCCTTTCTTTAAGTGTTGCTTATTCTTACAATCGTTATAGTTTTAGTAATTTTGGTGCCGGTTTTTCTTTGCAAAGCAACAATTTGCAGCTTTACGCCGTTACAGACAATATGAAAGCTATTGATCCTTTGGCAGTCCGGAATGTGAATGTAAGATTCGGCATTAATGTGTTTTTCGGATGTGGCGGTCAGCAGGGGTCAACCGCAGCTAAATCCGGGATGTCAGGAGCGGGATGTTACTGGATCCGAAAGCAACAGGAGAATAAGAAGTTGTTACCTAAAAAATGAACCATTGATATGAAGCAGGAAACGTTTATTGTGAAAAATATCGGGATTATCCGAACACCTTATCGGGATAAAGATGAAGCACCGAGGCAGGGCACTTTTGAGCCGGAATCCGAGGGCAGGGTGGAAGTTTTTGAGGATTATCAACCGGGTCTGAAGGATTTGGAGAAATTTTCCCATGCCATATTGATCTTTTATTTTCACAGGATGGATGAGATGAAACTGACGGGTATCCCGCCCATGGACACGGAAGAACGTGGAATATTTGCCATTCGTGGTCCTCAACGGCCAAATCATTTGGGATTAACCATTGTGCGCATCAAGGAGATAAAAGGCAATCAGATATTCGTTAGGGGAGTGGATATGTTGGATAAGACTCCCTTGCTTGATATAAAGCCTTATATTAAAGAACTGGACGGACGGGAGGATGCCGGCTCCGGATGGGTTAAGGATATTATGGGAGGAGATGGCTCTGAATAAGCCCGGTTAAAGCTTCCAATTGGTATAATGGCTGATCGCTTCGGTATCTTTTTCCTGGTAGGCACGCTGAAGCCTCTGAGCTTCCTTTCGCGCATAATCGATATCGCTATCAGAATAATAAAATACGGCGGGTTTGCCCTTACCGGATTCAATCACTTGCTCAAAAGTTTCGATGACCTCGTTCTCCTTTTTATCTCTGCCTACTACAAACCAGGCATTTTCTTCAGAGTAACAGAAATGTCTTCCAAGATTGACCAAAGACAGGGTAGATTCTGTGATCAGGTTACGGGTGATGAGTATTTCAAATCTTTTTGCCAGTTCTTTTTCACATAAAAGGCAGCCGCCGGCCGGACTGGGATAGCTGATATTCCAGGCTTCTGCCATGGCCATCTGTTTTTTTCTGCTTCGCCCGTGGATGTCCTTTTCAGCCAAAGGCCGGATAAGCTTTATTTCCGTGTTTTCTTCCAGCGTTTTCATCTTTTTGCTTGTCTGGGACATGGGTCGTTGTCCGGGAACTTCTCCTGTGGCAATGGCCTCGAAATCATTTTCCCGGGCATATCCTTCAAGTTCTTTCAGCATAAATAATTTACAGTCCAGGCACGGATTGTATCCTGCTCCCCGCTTATACCGGGGATGTTTCAATACCTCCAGGTATTTCCTTAACAGCCTTCCACGGGTGCAATCAAAAGTGACCAAGGGCACCGATTCCTCTTTCAGAAAAGCATCATAAACGGGTTTCTCCTTTGAGAAAGGCAATTTGAAAAAAACAGCAGTCAGACGGTAGCCCTGTTCTTTCAGTATTTTGACAGCCAGCCGGGAATCCAGCCCGCCCGAATACAATACCAGGATGTTTTTCATATTGGTTTTGATTTTATGGGGCACAAATTTAAAAAGAGGAAAATAAAATATTTGATCCATTTGTCTTAATTTTGAGTACCAATCAATTTAAAGTTTGTTACCATGACACTCATCAAATCGATTTCAGGAATTCGCGGAACAATAGGCAGCCATAAAGGCGACAATTTAACCCCTGAAGATATTGCAAAATTTGTAGCAGCATATGCAGTATGGGTAAAACAACAAACCGGTAAAAGTCCGCCTAAGGTGGTGGTAGGGCGTGATGCCAGGCCATCCGGCAAGATGGTTGACCGTATTGTTACAGGAACCTTAATGTCTATGGGTATTGATGTGTTGAATCTGGATCTGGCTACCACTCCAACCGTGGAGATGGCAGTCATTGCTGAAAATGCCCAGGGAGGCATCATTTTGACTGCCAGCCACAATCCTGTTCAGTGGAATGCATTGAAGCTGCTTAATTTCAGGGGCGAATTTCTGAATAAAGAGGAGGGTGAGGAGATTCTTCGTCTGGCAGAACGGGAAGACAGAGCATATGTCCCTATTGATCAGCTTGGGGAAGAAATGCACAGCGTAGACTATCTGGAGTATCATATCGATAAAATCCTCGGTTTGCCTCAGGTGGTTGTGGATGCCACCTCCTCTGCCGGATACAGGGTGGTGGTAGATGGCATCAATTCGGTGGGTGGTTTTGCTGTCACCCGGTTGCTTAAGGCTTTGGGCGTTAAAGAGGTGATTGAATTGAATTGTACCCCCGATGGGCATTTTGCCCATAACCCTGAACCACTCCCCGAAAACCTGACCGGTATAAGCAGTGTAATCAGAGAAAACGGAGCCGACCTTGGATTTGTTGTGGATCCTGATGTGGATCGCCTGGCAATTGTTGATGAAAACGGGGAGATGTTCGGTGAGGAATATACCCTTGTGGCTGTGGCAGATTACATCCTCCGGAACAAACCCGGCAATACCGTATCAAACCTTTCATCCACCAAGGCATTGAGGGAGTTGACGGAGAAATACGGAGGCTCTTATTACCCTTCGGCTGTAGGAGAAGTAAATGTCGTTCAAAAGATGAAAACAGTTCAGGCTGTAATAGGAGGGGAAGGAAATGGCGGTGTCATACTCCCTGAACTTCATTATGGCAGGGATGCGCTTGTGGGTATTGCCTTGTTTCTTTCTCATCTTTCCAGGTCCGGGGTTTCCTGTTCTGAGCTTAGAAAACGCTATCCTTTCTATTACATCAGCAAGAATAAAATACAATTGACCCCCGATATCGATGTGGATGATATCCTGAAACAAGTTAAAAGTCATTATAAATCGTATCCATTGAATGACGAGGATGGAGTAAGGATTGAATTCTCCGGTGGCTGGGTTCATCTTCGAAAGTCTAATACAGAACCGATCATAAGGTTATATTCCGAAGGAGAAGATCGGGAAACGGCGGAAGAACTGGCTTCAGAAATCATGAATGCCGTACATGGCATGACAAAGAGATAAAACAGGTAGAAAAAATATAGCCAATGGGGGCAGAGGTACGTAAGGCCCCATAATAACTGTTTTTTTGGCAAACAAAGGAAGCCGGATAAAAATGTGGAGAATTTGGCCTGATATGGATAAGCAAACAATTATACCGGCTTTTTTGTTTAACTAAAATACAGCGTTCAGTTTGCGGTGATCATGTTCGGTTTAGGACTTCATAAAAGCGATTAATTATACCAATCAAAATTAACAATAAAACTATGAAAGACATCGAAATTGCCAATAGGGTTAAAATGAAGCCCATTCAGGAAATCGGATCGAAACTGGGTATCCGGGAAGATGATCTGGAATTGTATGGAAAAAATAAAGCCAAAATTCCTTTATCATACATCGATGAGAAGAAAGTTGAAAAAAGCAATTTGATACTTGTTTCTGCCATTTCCCCGACCCCGGCCGGTGAGGGAAAAACTACCATGTCGATTGGTCTGTCACAGGGTTTGAATAAGATAGGTGTTAATTCCACGGTGGTGCTGAGAGAACCTTCCCTGGGTCCGGTATTTGGAATAAAGGGTGGCGCTACTGGTGGAGGTTATTCACAGGTGCTGCCCATGGAAGACATCAATCTTCATTTTACCGGGGATTTTGCAGCTATAGAGAAAGCCCATAATTTACTGGCAGCTCTTGTAGATAACAGCCTGCAGCACCGAAACTCCGACCTCGACCCCAGAACTGTACTTTGGAAGCGGGTTATGGATATGAACGACCGGGCCTTAAGAAAGGCCATTGTTGGTTTAGGAGGAAGGGCTTATGGAGTGCCGCGCGAGACAGGCTTCGACATTACCGCCGCTTCGGAATTGATGGCCATCCTTTGTTTGGCTGAGAATTCCAGTGACCTGAAAGAAAAGCTGGGCAACATTTTTATAGGCTATACTTATGATCGAAAGCCTGTTTTTGCAAGAGATTTAAATGCCCATGGAGCAATGGCTGCCTTGTTGAGGGATGCCATCAAGCCCAACCTGGTTCAGACCATTGAAGGAACCCCTGCTATCATCCATGGTGGACCATTTGCCAATATTGCACAGGGCACCAATTCTGTTATTGCCACCAAAGCCGGTATGTCAATGTCGGACTATGTGATTACCGAGGCAGGTTTTGGATTTGATCTTGGAGCGGAGAAGTTTTTTGACATCAAATGTGGGTATTCCGGATTGTCTCCCAAGGCAGTGGTTCTCGTTGCTACGGCAAGAGCGTTGAAATACCATGGAGGTGCACCTCTTGATAAGGTGAACGAACCCAACATTGAGGCGCTGAAATCAGGAATAGAAAATCTGGAAAAACATATAGAGAATATCCAGACGTTTAACATTTGTGCCGTGGTGGCTGTGAATCGCTTTGTATCCGATTCGGAAGAAGAGCTTGAGTATATTAAGAATTATGCCCAAGAAAAAGGAATAGATGCTGTTATAACCGATGTTTGGGGAGAAGGAGGCAAAGGCGCAACCGAACTGGCCAAAAAAGTGAAGTTTGTAGCCGATAACTGTAAAAATAAATACAGGCCCATGTACGATTGGGAATGGGATATTCCCAAGAAGATTGAGACGGTGGCCAAAAAAGTTTACGGGGCCGCTGCAATTGATTATACGGCAACAGCCAGGGCAGACCTGAAAAAGATCAGAGATCTGGGCATGGAAAACATTCCCATATGTATTGCTAAGACTCAGAAATCGCTCTCCGATAACCCGAAATTACTGGGTAGGCCCAAAGACTTTGTAGTAACAGTCAGAGAGATTGAACTTTCTGCCGGTGCGGGATTTGTGGTACCTATTACAGGTAAAATTATGCGTATGCCGGGCTTGCCGACAAGGCCAGCAGCCGAGGATATTGATGTGGATAATGAAGGAAATATCAGTGGTTTGTTCTGATTTTTTGTTTAAAGCAGGTGTTCAGGCGATGAAATGCGATTCCCCTGAGGTATTGGATTATGCCTCAGGGGAATTTTTTACAGGGATAAAAGGAAAAGGTCCGGGTTGAACGGATGAAGGGAGATATCTGAAGTTTCCGGACCCAAGTTGGATGCCTGCATCAAGCCCGCATTTAATTACCAGTCCGGCGTGTTCGAACCACATGACACCGTTTGCTCCTCCATCAATATGAAGTGCGGGTTCAACTTCCACTGAAAACACCCCTTTTTTGAGTGAATGAAAATGTAACAAATGTGTTCGCATTGGAACATGGGAGCAGGTTTTGCATTTATTGAAAAGACCTACGGTTATTTTTAAAATTTTTGCGATAAAAAATTTGATTTTGAGATGAGGATGAGAAGCAATAAATTTGTCCCGAAGATATTCAATACTATATTTTCAATCTTTAAGTTTTTTAGATGAAAAGATATTTCTTTGAAGCCCACTTAATAAACCCTCTCAATTATGTACAGAAAAATATGGAATAAGTGCGCCCGGTCCGTTGCGCAATTGAATTTGTACACAGAATCAGATATTAAAATATTGACATTAACCGGTTTTAAAGTCAGAAATTTTCTTATTACCGATGAGGGCATCCGGAAAATTTCTCCTTACGATAAGGTAGAGATTAAATTTGTGGATAAAGACGGGTATACCCCTGTTGCCTGGAAAATTCTCGATAAAACCGAACTGGATAAACGTACTATAGTGGGTTTGAATGATAAATTCCTGAATTTTTTGATTATCAATATTGATTTTGAGGGTTTTGAAGAAATTCCGCCATTGTCTTTGGGTGAAGAGGAAGAAATGGCAGTAGGCCAGCCGGTGGCTTCATTGGGGTATCATGCCAATCAGGAAAATCTTTCAATCCGGCAGGGCATTATATCGTCTTATCATTTTAATGATGACGGGAATAGATACATTCAGATTGATGCTTCGATCAAATCGGGGAATGCAGGAAGTCCTTTAGTTAATGTTGAAACGGGGAGAATTATAGGTGTGATTGGTCACAAGCTCACAGAATTGACTGATTCATACAGAAGACTGAAAAACATTATGAACAGCAACATCACACTCCTTAAAAAATATCAGGGAAAGTACAATATGGAGGATATTGATCCGGTACAGGTGTTGATTGCCAACCAGAACCAGATCAAATATATTGCAAAAGAAATATACCGGATTGCAGATATGGGAGTTGGTTATGCAGTACCCGCAATAGATATTGCAAAATTTATAAAGGAGAATCTGATTATTGAAGAGAATCACCCATCGGATAATAAATTAAGCGGCTTTTGGCGCTTTCCGTTTTAGTTATAGGTTTCCGCGAAAGGTGAGATGTAGGTTTTGTATGTTCAAATTTCAGCTCCCTTTTAGCATGCAGGGCAGTCAGGACAAAATCCCTAAAATACCCCTGAAGGATTAGATCATTCATTCCGATTCGATATCCTTGATGATTTTTTCCACCTCTTCTTCAGTTGTCCGGAGCTTTTTTTTGCAAAGCGTGAGCAGTTCGGAAACCCTTTTCACTTTTGACGTCAGATCATCTACATCCAGTTCTTCGTTCTCGATTTGTTTTAAAATTTTCTCTATTTCTTCAATGGCTTCGCCATATTTTATTTGTTGCTTTTCTTTGGCCATAATTCAGTTTTTATTTTTTTCTTGGTAATGTGAATTTAAATGTGCTTCCTTCACCAGGGGTACTTTCTGCCCATATTTTTCCATTGCTTTTTTCTACCAGTTCCTTGCAGAGAATTAGCCCCAGTCCAGTGCCCTGCCCGTTGGAGTTACCCTTGGTATAATGATTTGATTTAACTCTGAATAAATTATCCAGATGTTCCTTTGAAATTCCTTGTCCTGTATCGCTCACAGATATTAAGGTGTGGTCAGATTCTGTTGTGGCATGAAGGGCAACCCTGCCATTTTCCGCGGTGAACTTAATGGCATTGCTAAGCAGGTTTCTCATGATGGTTCCAAATACGTTCCTGTCTGCATAAGCTGTGGTACCCACATTTATTTTATTGTTCACCTGAATGTTTTTTTCTTCTATATTGATTCTCAGCAAATCTATTATTTCTTCGGTAACTTCATTTATATTTAAAGACTCTGGGTTCAGTTTAAGATTCCCCAGTTGGGTTCTTGACCATTGCAGTAAATTTTCAAGGAGGTTGTAAAGGTTGTTGGAAGATTCGTAGATGGTTTTACAATACTCTTTTGTTTCCTCTTTATTCATAGAGTCCATATTGCGGTACAGAGCTTCGGAGATGCCGAACAGGGCCTGGAAAGGATTTTTAAGATCGTGAGCAATGATGGAGAATAACTTATCTTTGGTGGCATTCAGTTCCCTTTGGGTGTATTCCGAATCACGCAGTCGCTCGTTGGCCTCTTTGAGCTGTTTGTTCTTTTCTTCCAGCTTCCGGTTATTTCTTTTCTTTAATTTGAACCTGTTATAGATAAGTATGGCGAGTGTCAGGATCAAAATGACCAACAGGGCGACAATGATCATATAGTTTCCTATATTTTGAGGGCTTATGATTTCCAGCTTGTGGATTTTTAAAAGTTCCATTCCGTTTTTTTCCTGTATCGAAGCTGACATGTTACCTGTATCGGTTGGTTGTGCAATGGAGGTACCAAAGAGGTATGGGAGGAAAAAGAATAGAAAAGCAATCATTTGATAATTTTTTTTCATTCATGTTGTTTTAAGCGGTTCAAAAATATTTTGTGATTGAATATACTAAATTATAAGGAGAATTTACTCATTCTTTAATAACTCTTTATGGGGATTGCTTCTTATTCTGTTCTTCCTTTAAAGAAACACGGCTTATAAGCTTTCCTTGATAAAGAAAAGTTTTAATGGTATCCCCGTTGTCAACCTGGGTCACGGATTTAATCGGTTGACCTTTTTTTTGAGTAATGCTGAAGCCCCGTTTCAATACATTTTTTGGGTCGAGGTAGTCTTTCGCTTTTTCCAGGTTTTCCACCTGTTTCTTTTGTGATTTCATATAGTTTGTTACGAGATTTCTGCTGTTTCGTTCGAAATTTTTTAGTTCGAGCAGATTTTTTTGAATTGATCGTTCGGAGGCACGGATGAGCTTGTTGGAGTGGGTTGTAAGGTTTTGGTGGTGTGTATCCATAAATTTACGATGGGTATGAACCAGTTTTTCATTTTTTATTTCCAGTTTATTTTTTGCTTTTTCAAGAATGCTTTTGACATTGGGATGGATTCGGCTTGATAAGTTTCGTATTCTTTGATTTTCAAAATTTATATATTGGCTGGTTTTTTCTACTACCTTATCCCTGAGACTCAATAGATATTCCTCGTATTCGTATGCCTGGGACACAAAAAAATCGGCTACAGCGGTTGGGGTTTTCATTTTGGTATGAGCGACCAAATCAACCACGGTTTCATCCTTTTCGTGTCCTATACCCGTGATAACAGGCAGGGGAAACTGAGCTACATTGGCAGCCAGGTGGTACTGGTCGAAACATCCAAGATCAGTCTGTGCTCCGCCTCCCCGGATGATGGCTACGGCATCGAACAGATTTTCATAGTGGTAAATTTTTTCCAGCGCTTCTATGATTGAACTTTCAGCCTCATCTCCCTGCATGTAGGCAGGAAAAAGCTTTGAATAAAAGATATAACCATAAGGATTGTTGTTGAGCTGCTCTATAAAATCCTTATATCCTGCTGCCGTATTTGATGAGATAACAGCAATCTTCTGGGGTACATGAGACATTGGAAGCTGTTGGTTCATGTTTATGATACCTTCTTCTTCCAGTTTCCTGATGATCTCCATCCGGCGTCTGGCTATATCACCCAGCGTATAGCTGGGTTCAATATCATGAATATGGAGGCTATACCCGTACAATTCATGAAACTCTACTGAGACATTGATCAGAATTTTCAATCCTTCCTTGAAATCCCGGCCGGTTGTTGTTTCAAAATAGGGTTTGAGCATTCGAAAAGTATATGACCAGATGATTCCTTTTGCTTTGGCTACAATTTTATCCTCAAGCTCGTCTTTTTCCACCAGATCAAGATAACAGTGGCCTCTTCTGTTGATTTTGAGTTCACTTATTTCTGCAATAACCCAATAAGTGTAAGGAAATTCACGGTTAAAGGTTTTTTTGATTCTTTGGTTTAACTCAAGCAAGGTCAGTTTATTATCCATTGTATCCCCTTTTTTTAATGCTTGATCATTTTTTGTTTGATGATATAATCCGGCTTTAAGGTCAATTTAATGAGATAGATGCCGGAAGGATTATCTGATAAGGCATTTATTCGAATCCGATTACCGGCCATTGATGTAGGAAATCGTTGATGATATGTCTTTTTTCCCATCATATCGAATATTTCCAAATAAATGGGGACTTCGCCGAGTTTTACATCGGGGATGTTTATGTAGAAATGGTTCTGGAAAGGATTGGGAAATATATCTACCAGAGATTTACTCAGTTCTTCAATGCTTATATCGCCTGCTCTGGCGAAATTTGGTATTCCATATCCAACAAGCGAATCGGGACTGGCGTACTGACTGGCATTTCTGATAAGTTTTTCTTTTAGTTCCATGTTGCTTAGCTCCGGAAATTTTTGCCATAGGCATGCTGCCAATCCGGAGACAAGAGGTGTGGAAAAAGAGGTAC
>JBKGZA010000075.1:0-13852 GCA_046545815.1 Bacteroidales bacterium | reverse complement strand
ATTTTGGCTGGTAAGGCGCTAAGCGGCTCCATTAGATTATTGAAATTCAATAGATCATTTTTACACAATTAGCTAAGTACCGCCGCTAAGCGCCTTTTTAGACTAGCCTCAATCATTCAATCATTAAATCATTCTTATATCCCCAGCAGCAGCCGTTCAGGATTCTTCCCTTCAATCAAAATCGCCTGCGGGTTTTCGATCAGTTCCTTAATCTTCAGCAGGAAGCTCACCGACTCTTTGCCGTCTATAAGACGGTGATCGTAGGAGAGGGCCAGGTACATCATCGGCCGGATCTCCACTTTGCCTTCAATGGCCACAGGACGTTCCTTTATGGCATGCATACCCAGTATGGCAGACTGAGGTGGGTTAAGTATGGGTGTGGAGAGCAACGATCCAAATACGCCTCCATTGGTGATGCTAAATGTTCCGCCTTCCATCTCTTCTATGGAGATGCGGTTGTTTTTGCCCTTTTCGGCAAATTCCTTCACTTTTTGCTCTATTTCTGGCAGGCTGAGGTGCTCTGCATTGCGTATAACCGGTACCATCAGTCCCCTGGGAGTTTGTACAGCAATTCCAATGTCTGCATATTTCGGATAGAGAATCTCATCACCCTCGATCATGGCATTGACATTGGGATAAACTTCCAGGGCTTTGGTTATGGCTTTCGTAAAAAAAGAGGTGAATCCCAGTTTGATGCCGTGCTTTTCCTGAAACTGCTGCTGATATTTCTTCCGCAAGGCAATTACCTTTGACAGGTCTGCCTCATTAAAGGTAGTGAGCATGGCGGTTTCATTTTTCACGGCAACCAGTCGTTCGCTGAGTTTTTTCCTGAGGCGGGTCATGCGTTTGCGCTCCGTATCCCTTGAGACTTGATTTACTTCGGAGATGTTCTGATCGGCTGATTTTTCAGTCCGGAGCGCTTCCCTTGCCAGTTCCACATCCTGCTTGCTGATCCGTCTGAGGCCTTTCAGAATATCATTGACAGAAAGGTTGAATGCCTCCATCATTTTTTGTGCGACGGGGGTCGCTTTAATTTTCCCGGAGGGCTCTTCTTGTTGGTGCGTATTCTCCACTGCAGATATTGATGGTTTTTGTCCTGTCGGAGTTGCGGTTTTTTCCGGAAATGTGTTCTTCTCGTCACCTGCTTCTTTTTGGCCGGATGGGTGAGATTCATCGTATGTATTTTTGTCCTTAGACTCTGTTTGTCCCTTTCCCTTTTTATTCCGGGGCACTTCATCCTCCTTACCTTCCTTTTTTTCAGCCGTTTCATCAATTTTGCAGACTGTTTCTCCTACTTGGTGTGATTCCCCTTTGCCCGTTAAAAGATGTATGATACCGCTTGCCTCAGCTATAAGCGGAAGCGTGGCTTTATCAGATTCGATCTCTGCGATCTCCTGGTCTTTTTCTACATAATCCCCGTCACTTACCAGCCAACTGGCTACTTCCACTTCTGTTACAGATTCTCCGGGACTGGGTATCTTAACTTCAATCATAATTTATTTGATGTAGTTTTGTTGTCTGATTGTTTTTCTGTAGCTCCCTACCTCGCAATCCAGGTTGCAGTATTTATAATTCAGCTCGCACGAGCATTTTCTGAATACTTTGCTAAGAATGTCGTTTTGTTCGATCTGATGCAACTTGTATAATCCTACTGCCGGACTCGCACTGGGAGGTCTTGTTATGCCCCGCGGCTCAATATCTTTGAACTGAGTTCTGATGTAATTCCATGCTCCCATGTTTTCGGGCTCCTCCTGTACCCAAAGCCACTGTTCGCAGTTTTTGTATTTTTGTATCACCTGTTGCACCTCCTTATCCGGGAAAGGATACAACTGTTCAATACGGATAAGGGCTATGTCTTTTATGCCAAAATGTTCTTTTCTTTCCAGCAGATCGTAGTATATTTTGCCACTGCAGAATACTACCCTTTTTACCTCCTTGTTGTTCACATCAGCATCGTCAATAACTTTCCGGAATTTTTTGAAAGCCAGCTCTTTCATGCTGGAGACTGCCCTGCTGTGCCTCAGCAGGCTTTTGGGTGTAAACAGGATGAGGGGCACCCTAAAATTCCTGTGTATCTGGCGACGAAGAACATGATAAAAATTGGCCGGAGTGGTACAATTGATAACCTGCATATTATTGTTCACAGCCAGATTTAGGAAACGTTCCATTCTGGCGCTTGAGTGTTCCGGTCCCTGACCTTCATAACCGTGAGGAAGGAACAGGGTTATTCCGTTCATCAGGCCCCATTTCTCTTCGGAAGAACTGATATACTGATCGATGATTACCTGGCCCATATTGTTGAAATCTCCAAACTGGGCTTCCCAGATTGTAAGACCTTTCGGAGTTGTCAGTGCATAGCCATACTCGAATCCCAAAACACCTAACTCGGAAAGCGGGGAATTGTGAATATGACAATCTGCCTGATATTCACTGATGTGCTGCAAAGGGAAGTACTTTTTTTCCTGGTTCTCCAATGTAAAGGCGGAATGCCGGTGTGAAAACGTTCCCCTTTCGGAATCCTGTCCGGTCAGCCTCACGGGATATTCTTCATCAACCAATGTAGCGTAGGCCAGAAGCTCAGCCATTCCCCAGTCAAGGCGGTCTTTACGTATCATTTTCTGCCGCTGATCAATCAGCTTGTATGCCTTCCTGAAAAATTTCATATCGGGGGGAAGCCGGTTGATATTGTAGGCTATAGCTTTCAGTTTCTCATAAGAGACATTGGAATCGGGTGATTGATCAAAATCCCGGTGCTCAGGATAGATATAGTTCTCCCATTCCTCTTTCAGGAATTGTCGGATATGGACTTTATTTGATTTTCTGGCTTCTTCCAGCTTTTTTTCCAGCCATTGATTGTATTGATCTTCTTCTTTTTGGATTTCTGATTCTGTATATATTCCTTTTTCGATTAAAAATTTGCTGTAGATATCGTGTGGATTGGGATGTTGATTGATGGCTTTATAAAGCAGGGGCTGGGTAAAACGGGGCTCATCACCCTCATTATGCCCCTGTCTTCTGTAACAAAGCAGATCAATAAATACATCCGTATGAAATTTTTGCCGGTACTCCATGGCAAGTTGTATGGTATAAACCACGGCTTCTACATCATCGCCATTCACATGAAAGATGGGTGCTTTGGTCACTTTTCCTATATCGGTGCAATACGTGCTGCTTCTTCCTTCCCGATAATCGGTGGTAAAGCCTACCTGGTTGTTGATCACAAGGTGAATGGTGCCACCTGTATGATAGGCAGGAAGTTGCGACATCTGAATGGTTTCATATACTATGCCCTGAGCTGCAATGGCAGCATCACCGTGGATAAGAATTGGAGCCAGCTTGTTGTAGTCCTGATGATACTTGTGGTTGATTTTGGCCTTGGATATGCCCTCAACAACAGGATCTGCTGCTTCAAGATGCGAGGGATTGGGAGCCATATTCAACCATATTTTCTTGCCGTTGTCAGAGGTGATCAGATTGCTATACCCCAGGTGATATTTGACATCGCCCAGCATTTTGCTTTCCTCGAATGACTCTCCTACAAACTCATCAAATATATCTTTGACTGGTTTTTTAAGTATGTTGGCCAGCACATTCAGTCGCCCCCTGTGTGACATGCCAATACTGAATTCTTCGATACCCAGATTCGCACCTTTATCTATTACGGCCGCCAGAGAAGGAATTAAGGCTTCAGCACCTTCCAGGGAGAAACGTTTCTGACCTACAAACTTCTTGTGAATAAACCTTTCAAAGCCCACCGCATGCTTAAGGTGATTGTAGATGTGCCTTCTTTCATTTTCATTAAACCCAGGGATGTTTCTTGTTGATTCCATCTTTTCCTGAAGCCAGGCAATGGTCTCCGGTTTCCTGATATACATGTACTCTACACCTATTGAGCCGCAGTAGGTTTGTTCCAGATGATTCACAATCTTACTCAGTGTTGCCGGACCCAAGTCGATCCGGTTACCCGCCTGAAATGTCATGTGCAGATCATCCTGGGATAGTCCGTAATTTTTTATGTTCAGGGTGGGCGTATAGTTTCTCCTGCTTCTTACCGGGTTGGTTTGAGTAAACAGATGCCCCCTTTTCCGATAGGCATCGATCAGATTGATCACTTTAAACTCCTTGTCTATTTTTTCACCATCTTTTTCAGAAGTTGTAAAATGCTTCCGCGCAAACTCAAATCCCTTGAAAAAATTTTGCCAGCTGGCATCCACCTGATCAGAATCTTCAAGATACCGGGTGTATAATTTTTCAATGGTATTGATGTCTGTGTTGCCTAAAAAGTTAAATTTATCCATGCCTTCTATTTATGACTAAGATTTAAAGTTAAACAATAAGGACAAACGACAACATTTCAATGTTTAAATACTTACAACAAATAAGTTGCTTAAAAATTTAAGGTTTATCCTAAAAGTTGAACAAAAAGGGGTATTTGAATGTTTGACCATTTATATTTTAAGTGTTTAAAGCGTACAGGCATATTTATTAAACAGTTTAAAATTTAAAGTATATTTAATATTATGAAAGTTGGTTTATTAAAAGAAACAGAAGACGATGGGCGGGTGGCCATGTTGCCCGGCAATATTCAGGAGCTGGTTAAAATGAACCTTGCGGTTGTGGTACAGAGTGGCGCTGGGGGTGGTGCTTTCCTGAGCGATGCAGATTTCAGGGAAGCCGGTGCAGAGATTGGAAATTTTCAAGAGATCAATGATCAGGCAGATATTCTGGTCAGGATCAACCCTTTTTCTGATGAAGAATTGACGGGGTTTAAGAAAGGCAAGGTGTTGATTTCCATGTTCAATCCCCTTATGAATAAAGAATTGCTTGAATATGCTGCAGCACAGGGATTGACTACATTCAGTCTCGACAGCATTCCCAGAATCTCCAGGGCCCAATCGATGGATGTTTTGTCTTCTATGGCTACCATTGCAGGGTATAAAGCAGTGATTGATGCTGCTTTACATTTGCCAAAGTTCTTTCCAATGTTTATGACGGCTGCGGGTACAATTAAGCCGGCCAAGGTATTGATTCTCGGTGCAGGTGTGGCCGGTCTTCAGGCAATAGCCACCGCCCGTAGACTGGGTGGTGTCGTAGAAGCTTTTGATGTAAGAAGTGCAGTTAAGGAAGAAGTACAAAGTTTGGGAGCGAAATTCATTGAAGTGGAGGGTGCCCAGGAAGCTGCTGATTCGGCAGGATATGCAGTAGAACAGACTGAGGAGTACAAGCAGAAACAAAGGCAGCTGGTTCATGACCATGCCGTGAAATCTGATGTGATCATTACAACAGCCCAGATACCGGGTAAAGAAGCCCCCCTGCTTGTAAAGAAGGAAACGGTTGAACAAATGAAACCCGGTTCGGTGATTGTTGATCTGGCCGCATCTTCGGGTGGCAACTGTGAACTGACAGAGAATGATAAAATGGTCATGAAACATCAGGTAAAGATCATCGGCAAATCGGATTATCCCAATGATACGCCGGTGGATGCCAGCAAAATGTTCGGGAATAATCTGACCGACTTTATGAAGTTGATGGTTACGCGTGAAGGGGAACTTAACCTCAATTTTGAGGATCCCATCTTAAAGGAAACATGCTTTACACATGGTGGTGAAATAGTGAACGATCGAGTGAAAAATGTTACAAAATAATTGATTTATGGAAGAAATACTGGTATTTTTTTACACCTATAAGGAATCCATTTTTGTTATTGCTTTGGCCATATTTCTTGGATTCGAAGTCATTTCAAACGTGCCTTCTGTATTGCATACCCCTTTGATGTCAGGAGCTAATGCCATAAGTGGTGTGATCATCATTGGCGGTATCATATTGCTTGGTCATGCTGAAATTGCTTTTTCTGTTAATTTTATACTTGGTATTCTGGCGGTTTTCTTTGGAACACTGAACGTAGTTGGAGGATTTGCGGTTACCGACAGAATGCTGGATATGTTTAAAAAGAAAAATAAAAAATAAAATAATTGAGAAATGCTATATCAAACCTTAAATGGAGAATCATTTACATTGAGTGCTGCAATTCTTGAATTAACTTATTTGATTGCAGCAATATTTTTTGTAGTGGGTTTAAAATTGCTGGGCCATCCTGAAACAGCTAAAAAAGGAAATGTATGGGCTGCTTCGGGGATGATTTTGGCAATGATATCTACGTTGATTTTGCATGAATCTGCAGATGGGGAAAAGATTGCCTTTACCAATGGAACTGTTATCGTATTGACCATCCTGATCGCAGGGGTTATTGGTTGGATAATTGCCCGCAGGATAAAAATGACGGCAATGCCTCAGCTGGTATCTTTATTTAATGCCACAGGCGGTATTGCCTCTGCATTGGTGGCACTAATGGAATATCCTTCTGTGGCTACTACAGGAATATTGATTGTGACCCTGCTGGGGCTTACTATTGGGAGTATTTCATTTAGCGGAAGCCTTATTGCCTATGGCAAGCTCGACGGGAAGGTTGGCGATCTGCGGGCTTCAACCATGAAATATTTGAATATTATTTTGCTGATCGCAGTATTTGGATTGTTGGTTTACCTTGCTTCTCTCGGAAGTGATGGTGCAAGTACCCTGATATACGGCTTGTTTGTTATGTCTCTGCTATACGGCGTTTTATTTGTTATGCCCATCGGAGGTGCAGATATGCCGGTAGTAATTTCCCTGCTGAATTCATTTACAGGTATTGCCGCTGCCATGGCTGGTTTCATATACGGCAACCAGGCTATGATCCTCGGCGGTATTTTTGTCGGAGCAGCCGGCTCAATACTTACTGTGCTGATGTGTAAAGCCATGAACCGTTCACTGGCCAATGTGATCATTGGTGCTTTCGGCGGAGGTGCTGCAGCATCAGAGTCGGAAGGAGGATCCATCAAGGAGATTTCAGCAAGCGATGTGGCCATACTGATGAATTATTCACAGCGGGTGGTGATCACTCCAGGTTATGGTTTGGCGGTAGCCAAGGCCCAGCATGTAGTATATGAGCTGGACCAGATGCTGGAGAAAAACGGTGTGGAAGTGAAATATGCCATTCATCCGGTAGCAGGAAGAATGCCCGGACATATGAATGTTTTACTTGCAGAAGCTGAAGTTCCCTATGACAAGCTTGTGAAGATGGAGGATATCAATCCTCAGCTTCCGAACACCGATGTGGTATTGGTTATAGGGGCCAATGATACCGTAAATCCCGCTGCAAAAGAAGATCCCGGAAGTCCCATATATGGCATGCCCATTGTAGAAGCCAATGAAGCAAAAAACGTTATCGTCATGAAAAGAGGCATGGGTAAAGGGTATTCGGGAATTGAAAACAAGCTCTTTCTGGATGACAAAACACGGATGTTGTTTGGGAATGCCAAGGATTCGGTGCAAAAGATCATTGAGGAGATCAAGAATATGTAGCGTAGAGCGTAGAGTAATGGCACAAAGATTTGTCAGCTAAATGTCTCGGGTTAGCGACAGGGAATAGCTGAGAAAGCAGAGATATAAGTAGATGGGAAAACAGAAATAGTTTGCGAATTCTTTTACCACGTTTTTTAAAATTTTTCTCAAGCGAAATAAATTTACAAACAATCCATTCAGCCCCTCTAAACCGGGACCCGAGACATCTTTGTTCTAAGCTCTACGCATTAACCAATTAAGACTTTGTACCACTGCTGCTACAACCAACTCGAGACACCTTACCTGATCTTTATGCTCTATGCCCTGCACTTTCGTATGACCAATAATTTTTTCTAAATTTGTCCCCTTATTAAGGAAACGAACAACTGCCTATGGAGGAGCACAAGCTAAAGGAGACTGCTGAGCTTATATTGAATTCCAGTCACAATACCGGGTTTACCGGAGCGGGTGTTTCCGTGGAAAGTGGAATTCCTCCTTTTCGAGGAGAAAACGGGTTGTGGAACAAATATGATCCAGGGATACTGGATCTGAATTATTTCTATTCCCATCCCGAAAAAGCCTGGCCGGTAATTAAGGAGATCTTCTACGAGTTTTTTGGAAATGCACGGCCCAATGAAGCCCATAAAGCACTGGCTGAACTTGAGAAGATGGGTATGCTCCACGGTGTGATTACCCAGAACATTGATAACCTGCATCAGGAGGCAGGGAGCAAAACAGTTTATGAGTTCCATGGCAATTCCAGATATCTTGTTTGCCAGAGATGCCATGAACGTTACCAAGTAAATGATGAATTCCTGGCAGAATTACCGCCTAAATGCAAGAAATGTGGTGCTTTACTGAAACCTGATTTTATTTTTTTCGGAGAGATGATACCTCAGTATGCCTATCAAAAATCAATGGAAGAGGCCAGGCAGGCCGAAGTGTTCATTGTGATCGGCACCACAGGAGAGGTTGTACCTGCCTCATTGATCCCCAAAATGGCCAGTGAAAATGGGGTGAAAATCATTGAAGTCAACCCCAATACTTCCTGTTTTACACATTCCATCACCGATATATTTTTGGAAGGGAAGGCTGCGGAGGTTATGACTGCTCTTTTGCAAGAAATAAAAAATATGCAATAGGCAACAATCATCTTTCTGAGATCGACCGCAGATTAAATTCAATTTGAAATGGATTTCAAAAGATAAATCATTATCATTGTACCCGATCAACAATAAAATTTTTTGAATGGAATTTGAACTGAAGTCGGATTCCGATTATATTGAGCTGATTAAATTGCTTAAAGCCCTGAATATAGCTGAAACCGGAGCCCAGGCAAAAGCTATGGTGGAGGAGGGACTGGTTCAGCTTAACAGCACTCAGGAACACAGGAAACGTGCAAAAGTCAAAAGGGGAGATGAGGTGAGAATTTTTGATTATGTAGTTACTGTCAAATAAATAGAAATATTCAGATATGGATTTTACAGAGATTGCCAAAAGACGATTTTCATGCAGAAATTATCAGGATAAAAAAGTTGAAGAGGATAAAATTGCTCAGATACTGGAAGCCGCCCGGATTGCTCCTTCAGCCAAAAATCTTCAGCCCTGGCATTTTGTTGTGGTTCAGGATCCGGAAAATCTTGAAAAGGTCAAATCATGCTATGCCCGTGACTGGATCAGCTCTGCTCCCATGATTGTTATAGCCTGTGGCGATCACAAAGGCGCCTGGTACAGAGCCGACGGGAAGAACCATGCCGACATTGATGTAGCCATTGCAACGGACCACCTCACCCTTACTGCTGCCGATCTTGGACTTGGTACATGTTGGGTATGTAAATTTGATGTACAGAAATGTGCCCATATTCTTCAATTGCCGGAAGGAATTGAACCTATTGCCATGATTCCCATAGGATATCCGATGGATCAGCCTGACACGGAAAGACACGAAAGACAGAGAAAATCACTGCAGGATATTGTCCATAATGAGAAATTTCATTATAAGTATTTCAAACGATAGGAGGCAGGTAAATATCCGGTAAGTATTCTGCATACTTTTCTTTTTTCTGTTTTTATATTCATTCATAAATGATCTTTTGAATGAAATCCAACATATTATGGTAATGGGATCCTTTCCAGTAGATTTTGTGGCATAGGCTGCACTGAAAAAATTCATTATGATATTTTTGTGTCCCGCTAAGTAACTTATCCCTTATTTTATTTTTGTTGACCTTTCGTATTTCTGCATTGCATTCCATGCATCTTGTGAATAATCTCACCTGATTTTTCAGGTCGAACCGTTTGATGACCTCCTGTAGCTGTTTCTGGGGTTGATCGGAGCGCAGCCAGTAACCGTGCATTACCTCAGCGTATTTGAGTATCCCGATATCCCGGGTAAGTATAATCCTGTTTTCTTCCAAAGATATTTTGACAATGGCATGGTCTTCATACTGATTGTCATAAAGGGTGTCAAACCCGCATAATCTGAGATACCTGGCAAGTTTTCCCAGATGGACGTCGAGTATAAATTTAGTCCTTCTGAGGGGACGTCCTCCTAGTCTCGATATTCCGCTGATGTCAAATGATTCGAATTTTGGATACACCGATATCCTGTCACCGGCCCTTACTCTGGCATCAAATGAGGCAGATTCGCCGTTAATCAGAATCAGATCTACTTCTGTATGGGGGATACCGAATGATTCAATGGCATCCTTTACTGAAGGGGAATTGTAGAACTGAAGTTTCAGATCTCTTTTGGTTTGATTTTCATCGAGAAAGTCATTCAGTTCTTCGTAAAATCTGATTTTGGCTTCTTTAAGGGGCATAATGAAATTGGTTTTTACAAAAAATTAAAAAGCCACCTTTTCCCGATGTTAAAAATATTTATTTTCGTTGAATGGGACAAACCCTTTATATGTTAAAAAACAACCGAAAAAGTTAAATGATTTGACTTTTATCATAATTAATTTTCTGTCAATATAGGTAGTTTTGTAAAAAACAGCATAACTATGAAACCATCACATGTAGAACATATAGGAATCGCAGTAAAAAAACTTGAGGAATCCATCCGATTTTACGAAGAGGTTTTGGGATTGCAGTGTTATAACATTGAAGAAGTGGAGGATCAAAAGGTACGCACAGCCTTTTTCCAGGTGGGCGGCAGTAAAATTGAGCTACTGGAGTCAACAGATCCGGAAGGGCCCATAAGTAAATTTATTGAGAAAAAAGGAGAGGGTATGCATCATGTTGCATTTGCTGTGGAAAATATTGAAGAAAAGCTTGAAAAAGCAAAACAAAACGGAGTCAGGTTGATAGATGAGAAGCCCCGGAAAGGTGCAGAGGGTCTCGATATAGCCTTTTTGCATCCCAAATCAACGCATGGTACCCTGATCGAGCTCTGTGAAGACAAATCCGGAATTAATACACATTAGCGATTATGAGTAAAGAAGACAAAATAAAGAAATTAATTGATTCGAGAGCTGAAGCCAGGCTTGGCGGGGGTGAGGAACGGATCAGGGCACAGCATGACAAAGGTAAGCTTACAGCAAGGGAGCGGATTGAGATTCTATTGGATGAAGGAAGCTTTGAAGAGTTTGATATGTTTGTCACCCATCGGTGCACCAACTTTGGGATGGAGAATAAAAAAATTCTGGGTGACGGTGTGGTAACCGGTACCGGCACTATCGATGGCAGGGTGGTATACGTCTTTTCTCAGGATTTTACTGTTTTTGGGGGTTCTTTATCGGAATCTTTTGCACATAAAATCGTAAAGGTAATGGATAAGGCTATGAAGATGGGAGCTCCTGTGATTGGCATCAATGACAGCGGAGGGGCGAGAATACAGGAGGGAGTCAACAGCCTGGCAGGTTATGCAGAGATTTTTGAGAGAAATATTCTGGCCTCAGGTGTAATACCTCAAATTTCAGCGGTTTTTGGGCCCTGTGCCGGTGGTGCGGTCTATTCTCCGGCTCTCACCGATTTCATCATGATGACGGAAGAGACCAGTTATATGTTTGTGACCGGACCCAAAGTAGTTAAAACGGTTACTGGAGAAAAGATTTCTGTGGAAGATCTGGGTGGGGCCGATGTGCATGCTTCCAAATCGGGAGTTTCTCATTTTAAGGTTGAAGATGAAGAAGAAGGACTGTTGTTGATCAGAAAATTGCTGAGTTATCTTCCCTCCAATAATCTGGAAGAACCTCCTGTTACTGAATGCGACGATCCGATTGACCGGCTGGAGGATTCCCTTAATGAGATCATTCCGGAGAATCCCAACGAACCCTACGATGTGAGGGAGATAATAGATAAAATGGTGGATTATGGTGAGTTTCTTGAAATCCATCGTAATTATGCCAAGAACATAGTCATCGGTTTTGCTAAGTTTGACGGTCAGCCGGTAGGTATTGTATCCAATCAGCCAAATTTTCTGGCCGGTGTACTGGATATCGACGCTTCGAGAAAAGCTGCCCGATTTGTCCGATTCTGCGATGCATTTAATATGCCAATAGTAACACTTGTGGATGTGCCGGGCTTTTTGCCGGGAAGTAATCAGGAATACGGAGGAATCATCACCCATGGAGCCAAATTGTTGTTTGCTTACGGCGAAGCTACCGTACCGAAAATTACCCTTACCCTCCGAAAATCTTACGGTGGTGCACATGATGTGATGAGCTGCAAACAGCTTCGCGGAGATACGAATTATGCATGGCCTACAGCGGAGATTGCCGTGATGGGTGCATCAGGAGCAGTGGAGATCATCTACGGTAAGGAATTGAAACAAATGGATAATGAAGAGGAAAGAAAAAAATTCATTGAAGAAAAAGAGAAAGCGTACAGGGAGTATTTTTCTAATCCTTATCACGCCGCCAGCATGGGTTATATCGACGATATCATAGAACCCAGAAATTCAAGATTTCGGATAATCCGGGCTTTACAAACCCTTGCTACCAAGAAAGACATCAACCCGGCCAAAAAACACTCAAACTTGCCTTTATAAATCATAATAGAATGTGGTGGACAAGTGATATAAATTTTGATATTTCTGCGATATATGGCGAAGGGTTAACCATTGCCATTATCGGTTATCTGATTGTTTTTGTTGCACTACTCCTGTCTTTTTTATTGTTTGCCAACCTTCCCCGTATTTTATATTACCGGATTCGCAGGGAACATAAAAAAAGAATCAAGGGTGAGCACCAAGGCGTGAAGGAGGAAATGCACATACCGGCTGAAGTAACCGCTGCCATTGCTACAGCGCTTTACCTTCATTTCAGTGAACTTCATGACAGAGAAAGCAATGTAATTACCATACAGAGAGTTAGAAAACGATATTCTCCGTGGAGCTCCAAGATATACGGCCTGAGACGTTGGCCCCATAAGACCTTTTAATATAAAAGAACATGAAAAAATTTAGATTTAAAATCAGAGGCAATGCTTATGAAGTGGAAGTTAAGGATTTTGAGTATAACATTGCCCATATAGAAGTAAATGGTACCTTGTATGAAGTAGAAGTGGAACAGAAAGAAACCCAAAGATCCAAAACCCCCAAACTGATTCGTTCTCACGTGCAACCCAAACGCACTGAAAGCAAAATCAAGAAAAAGGTAAGCAGCCGTGCCAATCCGGTATATGCTCCTTTGCCCGGCAACATTTATAAAATCATGGTGAAAGAAGGAGACCAGGTGAAAAAAGGAGATAAGATTATGATCATGGAGTCGATGAAAATGGAGAACAATGTATTGGCTGAAAAAGATGGAACCATCAGCAGGATAAGGGTTAATGAGGGCGATTCGGTGCTTCAGAACGATCTTCTTGCCGAGATTGAATAATTCATTAGGAAAATTGGCGAAAAGAATATGAAGAAAACTGTTGGTTTATTATCCTTTATCGTATTGCTAATTACCTTGTTTAGCGGGTGGGCCTTCTCTCAGGAACAACTGGAATCGGAACTGACCAGCGGCAAATGGATGAACAGATTTCCCGGCCATAAAGTAAGTGAGGAGAGTGAAGAAACCCGCAAGCGTTTTAAAGGCATTCAGTTTAATGAAGACAGGACCTGTTATCTGGATTCAACCAAAATGCGATTCAGCGGAACCTGGGAGATAACTGATGACAAACGTGTCATTGTATCGTTTCATGATGAATCTCTCGGTCACAGGGAAGGGTATCTTACTGAGGATGGAAAGCTGATTTTCGGAGGTCAGCAATTCAATCATTATTCCGGTCCCATAGCTGGTCTGCTGAATTTCTATGAATATACCGGTTTTGGTAATGTTACACCGGGTCATCTGATTATGCTGGCTGTAGGTTTATTCTTTATATTTCTGGCCATTAGGTTCGAATACGAGCCATTGCTTCTTATTCCCATCGGCGTTGGAATTATTATCGGAAACATCCCGTTTTTCCAGGCAGAAGGTTTCAACCTCCAGCTGGGTTTATATGAAGAGGGGAGTGTGCTCAATTACTTGTACTTAGG
>JBKGZA010000074.1:0-13858 GCA_046545815.1 Bacteroidales bacterium | reverse complement strand
CCCAGATACAGATAAACCTGGTTTAAATAATGATAAATCTTTACAGACTCCTCAAAACTTTCCGGTCTTTGCGGATCATTCCTGAAGATTTCATTCCAGGGGGGACAGATGAAAACCGTTGGGTTGTAATAACGGCCATACTCCCAAAGATAACCGGGTACCGGATGGTTGGAATTTAAAAGGTAAGCAATGATATCGGGAATGCCCCGGTCATAGAAAGCTTTAGTCCTGTGAACCGGCACCAGTTGGGATTTCATGCGTTGAAAACATGCTTCTGCGAAGCCTTCGAGGTCGCTCCAGGGCAATAAATCCCCTCCCGTCTGCTGTTGCTCTCTGATAACTACCCGGGAAACTTCGGGGAAACACTCGTACCCGTATTCACTCAATTTGTTCAGCAAGGTGGTTTTTCCCGAACCACTTCCTCCTGTTATGATGTAGCGCTTGTTTGAATTGCCCATATTAATAGCACTGTGATAAGGGTTACTGCAATATTAACCGCTATTGCCCTCATAATATCCATATCCTTGATTATTCTGTCTGACTGGCCAATGAACGGTTTGGGTATAAGTTCACCATGGTATATATTCGGCCCGCCGAATCTGCAGTTGAGTATTCCTGCCATCGCTGCTTCAGGATAGCCTGCGTTGGGACTACTATGCTGTGAGCCGTATTTTAGAATGAAGATGAAACTACGGGGGCTTGCAGCTATCAGAGCCATCAGGCCAGCAGTTATCCTGGCAGGCAGGAAATTTAACAGATCATCGGCATGGGCGGCAAACCAGCCAAAATCACTGTATCTTTCTGTCTTGTATCCGATCATAGAATCTATGGTATTTACCATTTTATAAATGAACATGAGCGGTATCCCACCTATAGCATAATAGAAAAGCGGGGCAATGACCCCGTCGCTCAGATTTTCTGCAAGCGTTTCCAGTATAGCAGTACGAATTTGGTTTTCTGAGAGATTCGAGGTGTCCCTTCCTACAATACGGGAGAGATGTTTGCGTCCGGCTTCCACTCCTTTATTTTTAAGAACTTTGGTGGCTTTTAACGCTTCCTCAATGAGGTTGCGGTTTGCAATTCCGTAAAAAACAAGTATTGAAGCAACAGAATAATATAGGATGGGACTTTGTTGAACCAGAAGGACAATTCCCCGGAAAAATATGCCTGTGATCACGACCAGAGAAAACCAGGTAAGGGCTCCTTTTATTTTCCTGTTCGGCCCGGAGTTGAATTTTTGCTCTGTTACAGCTATGGCTTTACCGAATACACGAACCGGATGCGGAAGCCACCGGGGATCTCCGATAAGGGCATCCAGCAATAATCCGGTAATGAGCGGGATGATCATATACAGGCCACTATCCATTATCCAATTCTTTTAAACTGGCTTTCAAATGTTCTGTCAAAAGTTTGTTATGAGCGGGTTTCTGAACGGCCAAACGGATGTACTGTTCATTCAGGCCTCTGAAGTTCGATGCATCCCTTATAAGTAAGCCATAATGTTCAACCAGAAGATCCTTGAGTTTGCCACTGAATGATCCGTTCAATTTTACAAGGCAGTAGTTGCAATCCGATGGTATAACAGTTAAAAGAGGTTCCAGGGAAGTCAATTGATGTTGAAATTCCTGCGAAGCCTTTTTTACCTTTTGTTTGTCAGGTTTCAGTTGATCATAATGCTCAACAATGTATTCACCGGCTTCCTGGGCTAGTGTATTGACGCTCCAGGGCATTCTGTAACGGCGAATTTTTTCTGTTAAAACTTTTTGACCCAGCAGGTAACCCAGTCTTAAGCCGGGAATTGCAAAGCTTTTGGTAAAGGAATGTACCACAAGTAAGTTTGGGTATTTCGGGATCAGGGGAACGACAGACTGAAAAGAAGCACACAGTTCACCATAGGCTTCATCTAAAACAAACAGGGAATCCGGACAATCCGCAAGGATTTGTTCCAGTTGCTCAAAGGCCGGTAACTTACCATCCGGATTGTTGGGATTGCCCAACCAAACCAGCTCGTTTTCATGTATATGCCTTTTCCATTTTTCTGAATGGTTTATAAAATTGATGCTGTGCTCATGAGTTTTACATGCATCTTCATACTCAGAGAAGCAGGGGATTAAAATTGCTGACCGGCTTTTCCGGTAGGCCTGAGCAATTAGGTAAAACGCTTCCGTCGAACCATTGGTTACCAAACAGTTTTCGGTATTCAGACCATGAAACCGGGCAATTTTCCCCTGTAGTGCTCCCGCTTCCGGATCAGGATAATGATCTACCAGGAAAAGTTGTTTTTGAAGGTACTTCAACAATTCCGGTGAGGCTCCTTCAAACCACACATTGGAACTGAAATCAGCTACGATAGAACGGTTATAGTTATGGGAATCGCTGCCGTGTCCGTGGATCATGCTTATTCCATTAAGGTTTGGTATATATAATTGATGTCAGTATTTTCTCTTACCAGAGCTGCAAGTTTATCGTACTGTTCTTCCTTGTAGGCAGCATAATCAAATGAAGTTGATTGAAGCCCGGAAGTTCCGTTCTCGCTTAGAATGTGGTTGATTACTTCCTGATTGTCGAAAATACCGTGAATATAGATACCCCATGTTTTGTAGTTCAAAAAATAACCGTCATTATGGTTTTTATCAGTGATGCATAGGGGTTCTCCGTTCTGATGGTTTGTTTCTCCCATATGAATCTCGTAACCTTTGCATTCCATACTGCCCCCAAGAAAAGAGAAGGTACATTGTTCCGTAGTTTTCTCCTGTGATAAGGTTGTTTCCACGGGTCGAATCCCCAACCCCGGAATGAATTCAATATCGCCTTCTACATGATAGGGATCGGCAATGGACTTACCCATCATTTGATAACCTCCACAGATGCCATATACGGCTTTACCAGCCTCGTGATGCTTCTTAATGCTTTTAGCCAGACCCCGTTTTCTTAAATAAAACATATACTTAAAAACCGGTAAAAAAACAACATGTTACTTTTTATGTAATCTGAACATGGAAGTTATCACCTCTGCCGGTGTATGATGCTTTGAGTTATTGTTTCTCAAATAATTGATGCATTGTCTGGATATCTTGTTGATGATGCTATCGGTAAGCTCTTCGACATGATCCATCTGATGTTCCGGAATTTTATCTTTATACCTATGCATTTCCCTCTGTTTTACGGAAGAAAGATAATCCTGAAAACTTGAAAAAACCGGGGAAAGATAATTTATCTTCAACCAGGAATAAAATTCCTCTATTTGTTTGTCAATGATCTCGTCGGCCTTTGGAATGCTTTCGTTTCGAATTTTTAAAACCGATTCATTTTGCTCCTGCAGCGCGTCAATCGTGATCAGATTGATTGCAGCCAGATCTTCTACTGACGAGGATACATTTCTGGGCACCGAAAGATCTAAAACAATCTTTGGGCTGTTCTGGTGAATATCTGAGAAAGGCTCCGCAGTAAGCGTGGGCTTTGTTGCTCCGGTAGCCACAATAATTATTTCAGAGTCTTCAACTTGTTTTTTAAGATTCTCAAGTTCATCATAATTGCAATTATATTCACCGGCAAACTCTTTTGCCCTTTCGGGGGTTCTGTTAACCACAGTAAGTTGTTCGGGTTGGATATGTTTTAATAAATTATCACATGTATTTCTTCCTATTTCACCAACACCAAACAATATAACCCTTGAATTCCCAAGATTATTTGCATGATCCCTGATGTATTGAACAGCGGCTCTTGATATGGAGGCAGCCCCCCTGCTAAGGGATGTTTGGGTTTTAATTTTTTTGCTGGCCTGGTTTACATATTGTATCAACCGTTCGGTAAAGGTGTTGACCATATCCGAGTCATACGAATTTTTGAAAGCTTGCTTTAGCTGCCCGGCGATCTCCAATTCTCCCAGTATTTGCGAATCCATTCCGGTTGCTACTCTGAAAACATGTTTTACGGCTGTGTGACCCTTTTGAAAATAACAGTAGGAAGTGAATTCTTCAAAGCTAGCCTGGCTGTATTTTCTGAAAAGGTAAGCTATCAATTCACTATTTTCTGTATAGGCATATATTTCTGTTCTGTTACAGGTAGAAACCGGAATTATGGAGCTAACACCACTTGCTTTTCCTTCCTGAATGATCTTGTTTTTTACTTCTTCTGAAAAATGAAATTTTTCCCGTACATCTACGGGACATGTCTTATGGCTAACTCCAATGACAATGAATTGCTGTAAAGATTGTCGTATCTGCTGTTCCATTATTTAACTTTCTTTTAGCCTAACAAAGATAACTATTTTTTATTTTTGCCAAATCATAAAAAATACGCTTATGAATATAAGCATTCTGGGATGCGGATGGCTGGGGTTCCCTCTGGCTAAGTACTTGATGGATGAAGGTTATCTGGTTATAACAACAAATCATTATGGGTTTACAAGCAATTTTACTTTGTGGACATGGAAGCAGAAAGAAAGAAGGTGTTGAGGCTTTGGTACAATTGTCCGAAAAAATGCAAAAGCGGTATGATGAAATAAAGGTAGATTATGGTTTTTTAGAGCTGTCTTCTCCTACCTATTATGATGCGATCCGAAAATTATACAACCAAGGTATCCGTCATATTGTAGCCATTCCCGTATTTTTGTTTACGGGCATTCATCTGAACTATGAGATTCCCGGGCTTATGAAACAATATCAGAATGAAATGGAGGGATTGAAAATTACATTAACTTCAAATATTGGGATCAATGAGGAACTGATTCAGCTGGCGGAAAAAAGGATTATTGAAGCAGAATATGCAAAATACAGAAAAAGTTTGGATCATAGCAATGATATTTTGCTTACTGCTGCGGTAGGCAACTCCCTGCCGGAAGCGAATGCGGAGGTTGCCAAATTGACCCGCCTGATCTGGGAAAAAATCAACTTTGGTTTTTCTCAATATGCTTTCAGTAGCAAATTAACATTCCCCTCCGTTGCTCAAACACTACAAATAATTAAAAATTGTTCTTTCGGCCGGATCGTTGTTTTCCCTTTATTGCTTTTTCCGAGCCTTCACCAGGATAAGATCTTTATGTCCGTCGAAGAGTTCAGAAAAGAGAATAAAAAGGAGGTGGTATTTGCCGAGCCCTTTGGAGTTGACGAGTTTCTGATCGATATTCTGGTAAGACGACACAAGGAGGTTTCCGGGAGCTAAAACAGGAAACGCAAAATCCTGCCTAAAGGATGGCTTTATGACCGCTTCCACTCGGTGGATTTAACCCAGTCCACCACAAATTTGATGTTCTCGGGTGGAGTTTCGGGCCTGATGCCGTGGCCAAGGTTGAATATCCATTTTTTTTCATTGCTTCCGAATTCAATATATTCTTCCAGTCTTTTTCCGATCTGCTTTCGATCGGCAAGCAACAAGCGGGGATCGATATTTCCCTGCAATCCCATATTTTCATCCTTTCTATTCCGCATCATGCTGATGGGTGTTTGCCAGTCAATGCCGAGATAATCGCCGGAAGAAAGGTCCATTTCCGTATATCCCATACCAATGCCTTTGGGGAAGAATATCACCGGGACATTCTTTTTGCGTATGGCCTGGATGATTTGTTGCACATATGGCAGACACAGGTTCTTGTAAACAGGCCAGGGCAAAGTCCCGGCGTGGGTGTCAAATATCTGGAAAACATCGATACCCGCATCTATCTGGGCCGAGGCGTAGTCAATGGTCATATCCGTAATGGTTTTCATCAGCTTATCGAAAGCCCTGGGTTTATCATACAGATATCTGGCTACTTCAGGAAAATCATTTTTGGAGCCTTCACCCCTTAGCATGTAGCACAAAAGTGTGAAGGGGCCTCCACAAAAGCCAATAACCGGGATGTCTGCCGGTTTTTCCTTTTTTACCAGTTTTATGGTGTTGGTTACCGTTTCAAATTTCTCTTTGTGGCTTGAAAGGAGTCGCTGGGGATCATCTGCCTCCGCCAGTGAAAAATCAAGCCTGGGGCCACCTGCAGCGAAGGAGGTTTTCATCCCCAGGGCCTCGGCAATAATCAATATGTCGGTGAAGATAATGGCCCCGTCGACACCCAGTTCCTGCAATGGTTCCAAAGTTACCGAGGCAGCAAGCTCAGGCGTATTCATAATTTCCTGGAAGGAATACTGTCTCCGCAGTTTTTGGTAATAAGGAAGGGTTCGTCCCGCCTGCCGCATAAACCAGACAGGCGGACGAGCATGAGGCTTCCCTTCTATGGTATCTAGTAAAATGGAGCTGTTCATGAGTTGATTTCCTGTAATGCTTTGTAATGAGCCTCCAGAAAGGCTGAAATATCATCGTCGCTATGAGCTTCCGAAACAAACATGCATTCAAATTGTGAAGGTGCCAGGTAAATCCCTTTGTTTGATATAGACCGGAAGAATTCTGCATACCGTTTGGTATCCGAGGCAGATGCCGACTCGAAGGAGTTTATCTGCTCCTTTTCATTAAAAAACAAAGTCATCATAGAACCAACACGGTTTACTGTTCCAGGTATCCCGATTTCCTTTATATTTTGCTCCATACCCTCTGCTATCTTTTTTGATTTGCTTTCCATATTCTCGTAGAATCCCTCTTTATTAAGTTCGGCAAGCATAGCCTTGCCGGCACTCATGGCCAGCGGATTCCCCGAGAGTGTTCCCGATTGATAAACCGGCCCGGCAGGCGAGAGATGCTCCATAATTTCTTTGCTTCCACCGAAAGCACCTACAGGTAGCCCTCCACCAATTATTTTTCCCAGGATTGTCATATCGGGTGTCACGTCATAATATTCCTGGGCTCCTCCACGGGCAACCCTGAATCCAGTCATTACCTCGTCAAAGATAAGAAGGGACTGATGTTTCTTTGTGATTTTCTTTAAGCCCTTGAGGAAAGGAGGGTCTGGCGGCACGGTGCCCATGTTTCCGGCTACCGGTTCCAGAATAACCCCGGCGATATTATCGCCATACTGGTCAAACAATTGTTGAACCGATTCAAGATCGTTGTAATGAGCAACCAATGTATCACCGGCTGTCCCTTTGGTAACACCGGGGCTATCAGGAAGCCCCAAGGTCATCACTCCCGAGCCTGCCTGTATAAGGAAGGTATCGCCATGGCCGTGGAAACAACCGGAAAATTTAACAATATAATCTTTTCCCGTGTAGCCGCGGGCCAAACGGATGCCACTCATGGTGGCTTCAGTTCCCGAATTAACAAAGCGTATTCTCTCAATGGAAGGGACCATTTCCTTGACAAGCTCTGCAATTTCAGTCTCCGTTTCTGTTGGGGCTCCAAAACTGGTTCCTTTTTCGGCTGCCTTCGTCACGGCCTCCACTATGCGGGGATGTGCATGTCCCAAAATCAACGGACCATAGGATGAGACAAAATCAATATATTCGTTTCCGTCGATATCCCAAACTTTCGAGCCTTTCCCCCGGTCCATGAAAAGGGGTGTTGAATCAACACTGGAATAGGCTCTTACGGGAGAATTGACACCTCCTGCTATGGCACTTTTTGCACGTTTAAATGCCTCAATGCTTTTTTGAATATTCATAGTTCATCTATTTTTTTAGAATGTTTGCCAGTTCTTTAGCATGATAGGTTATGATAATGTCCGCGCCGGCCCGTTTGATTGATGTTGCGATTTCAGTGGTTAACCTGTCGTTATCGATCCATCCCTTTTCAGCAGCAGCCTTAACCATTGAAAATTCGCCGCTCACATTGTAGGCCGCTACCGGAACGCGGAATTCCTGTTTTATACGGTAAACAATATCCAGGTAATTCATGGCCGGTTTGACCATAACGATGTCGGCGCCTTCCTCCAGGTCGAGGGCGATTTCCCTGACTGCTTCATCGCTGTTGGTGATAGGCATCTGATAGGTGGACCGGTCGCCGAATTGCGGCGCGCTCTCGGCGGCATCTCTAAAAGGGCCATAGAAAGCTGATGCATACTTTGCTGCATACGACATGATCGGAAGATACTCATAGCCGGCGTTGTCCAGTTCTCTGCGTATATGGCCAACCCTGCCATCCATCATATCGCTTGGAGCCACCATGTCAACTCCTGCCTGGGCAAGAGATACCGACTGTTTCCCAAGGGTTTCGAGGGTTTTGTCATTGTGTACATCACCATTCACAATGGTTCCACAGTGCCCGTGGGTTGTATATTCACAATTGCATACGTCGGCAATGACATACATCTCCGGAACCTCCTTTTTGATTGTCCTTATGGCCTGCTGAACGATTCCATCATCACGGCAGGCAACACTACCGTCCTCATCCTTGCTCTCAGGTATTCCAAACAATAGGATAGCAGGAATACCCAGAGCGGCCACTTCTTTAACCTCTTCGCTCAGCATATCCATGGATAGCTGATAATTGCCCGGCATGGAATCAATAGGATTGCGAACTTTTTTACCCGGACATACAAAAAAGGGCATAACCAGATCATCTGTTGAAAGGTGTGTCTCGGAAACCATCTTCCTGAGCGTACTGGTTGTACGCAACCTTCTCATTCGTATTTGAGGGAATCCCATGTTAGTAAAAATTTAGATGTTAATATATCTGTAAATATTCGTTACCAAAAAATAATTTCTTACAAATATGCTATTTTGCACCAATTTGGAAAAACCATACATACACTATTCTACAATCAGCTGATCACCTGCATGAAAATATTGCACAATATCCTCTATAAGCGTTTTTATATTGGGTCTCCGTGCCGTCAACAACAGATTACCACCCTGGCTTTCTATGGCTTTTTTTGTGGTCGTTCCGATGCTGGCGGCCCTGATCTTCTCAGGGCTGACCTCGTTTTGGGTTAAATACACCAGATTATTGAAAGTAGAGGGACTTGTAAAAACGATCATATCATAATCGTCTGCCGTAATCTTTGAGAGTAGCTCCCGGTCAACATGCCTGGGGATTGTGTTATGATATACAATCAGACGGCTACAGTTTACAAATCCTTCGAAATATTTTTCATATTTATAGGACGCCAGATTGCCCATGGCCAGTAAAACATTCTGATTTTTTCTAAACAGCTTCTCCTGTAAATGCCGGAAAAAATTGTCCGAAGTTTTGGCCTTACTGACATAATCAGGGTTTATACCATTCTCCGTTAAACAGGAGGCACTTTTTTGGCCATATACACCAATTTGCAGACCGGAGGGTAATTGACCGGAGGGATGCACTTTTTTATATAGCTCAAGGAAATACCGCACGCCGTTTTGGCTGGTAAACAAGAGCCAGTCGAAATCATGGATATTATTCAATACATGCTCAATCTCAGAAGAAAATACTGCCGGTTGAATTTCTATCGTGGGAAGGTTATACACCGTAGCTCCATATCTTCTGAGGGGTTCAGCAAGCTTATCAGCTGTATCCGGGGTTCGGGTTGTAAATATCGTTCTGTTTTTAAGGGGTTCAGAATTCATGCCTGGAATTGTATGTTTTCATTTTCACATCGGTCCAGCATTTCCGCAGCCAGTTTTTGGGCAATCTCCTCGCCCTGTTCGGGGGGACCGCTAAGTTTCATACGGATCGACCGCTTCATGGATCTGTCGCCTATCAATCCTTCTATGTTCATAACCGTGCCGTTTATTTTGGCGTAGGCTGCAACCGGAATCTGGCATCCGCCTCCCAGCTCCTTCATAAACTTCCGTTCGGCCATTATTTCCAGTTCGGTTTCCCTGTGGTTGACTGCCTGAAGAAGATTTATTAACTGCCTATCGCTCTTCCTGCATTGTAAAGCCAGTACTCCTTGTCCTATGGCCGGAAGGGAAACATCTACCGGCATAATATGGTTGGAGTCATATTGTTTGCCGGCACGTTTAAACCCTGCCGCCGCAAGAACAATGGCATCATAGTCATCGTGTTCCAGTTTTGACAATCTGGTATCAATGTTACCCCGTATATCTTTACAATGGGCGTCGGGTCTGATACGGCGTATCTGTACCTGCCGGCGGGGACTACCTGTGCCTACCACGAATCCTTCCCGGATGGTATGTATGGTTGAACCATCCCGTGTGAGAAAAAGATCATTGGGTATTTCCCGCCTGGGGAAGGCACATAGCTCAAGATCCTGATCCACCTTCGTGGGTACGTCTTTAAGGCTGTGGACCGCAAAATCCATTTCTCCGTTTAACAGGGCCTGCTCTATCTCCTTAACAAAGACACCCTGGCCTCCAAACTGCGAGAGAGACCTTTCCTGTCTCCGGTCTCCTTTGGTCGATATTTTATGGATTTCAAAGGTTGCTTCAGGATAATGCTGTTTTAAAAGGTTGATTGCCTGCTCAGTCTGCCTGTAGGCCAGTTTGCTGGCACGCGTCGCTACTTTATATGTTGTTTTCCCCATAGATCTGTTTATAAACCTTTCCCTCATTTGGACAAGCCAAAACCAAAAAGGATGCTTTTAAGGAATTTAATTTATTTCCGTTTTGGCTTGTTCAAATTATTTACCGGATCTTTTTCGCTATTATCGCCTTTATAAAGGCAAATTTAGTTTTGTTTTGCGACAATACAAAATGGTGCTCTCTCTCATGATATCAGGCGATGGGATAATCTCAAATAAATAGAGTCAGTATTTTTCCGGCTTCTACTATGTCGGTAATAGGATTGATAGTGCTTCTTTTTCAGGCATTGCTGCTGGCTCATGGTGGATTAACCACTCTGGGCGCCAATGCATTTTCCATGTCAGTTGCGGGGGCCTATGTAGCGGTTTGGGTTTTCTGGATACTCTCAATTTAAAGACTCAGAGTGAGGGAATATACCGGATTGATGTTTTTTTATATGGATTTTTTCTTTACATCCTGTTTTTGTTTTCTCTCTTCAATACATTCCCCGAAACCAGAAATACCACAGGTTTTTTTGATAGTGGATTGGTTTTAGTGATCACAACGGTGTTGTATACTTCCTCTATGGTTTTATAATTCAACACTTTTTCGGGCTTGCCTGTAATATGGATCCTGCCGTTGTTCAGCATCACCAGGTGGTCACAGTATTCTCCCGCCAGGTTCAGCTCGTGAATGATCATCAATACCGTTAATCCCATTTCGGTGTTCAACCGCTGGATCAGGTTCAATACCTGTACCTGATGGGTAATATCCAAATGGGACGTGGGTTCGTCCAGAAGAAGCAGTTTCGGTTCTTGTGTTAAAGCCCGTGCTATGGCAGCCAGTTGCTTTTCTCCTCCGCTGAGCTGATACATGTATTTATCCTTCAGGCTGAAAATACCGGTTAATTTCAGATATTTATGAGCTATTGCGTAATCTTCTGCCGACTCGAAAAACTGAAAAGTGCTTCTGTAAGGCATTCGTCCCATCAGCACATAATCTTCCATGGTTATCCCGGACTCTTCAATTTCCTGAGTGACGATGGCTATATTCCTGGCCCGGTCTTTATTTCTCATTTTGGTTAAATCCTGGCCATCGAGTAGTAATGTACCTGTTTCTACTGGAAGTTCGGCGGTAATACCCCGGAAAAGGGTGGTTTTCCCCGATCCGTTGGGTCCGATGATGCCTGCAAACTCACCTTTGGCTACATGGAATGTGATATCAGCTATGTGAAACTTTTTTCCGTAACCACATTTTAGATGCTTTATTTGAAGCATATTGATCTTTTTATAACAATTTCATTCGTGTTCTGCTCAATACCACCACGAAAACCGTGCCCCCTATAATGCCTGTAATGACTCCAATCGGCAATTCATTTGGAGCAATGATGGTGCGGGCTACCAGGTCCGAAAAAATCAGAAAAGCTCCTCCGCCCAGAAATGAGCTTATTAACAATATCCTGTAATCTGTGCCCACGATCAGGCGCATCAAATGGGGGATGATCAGGCCAACGAAACCGATGACTCCGGAAATGGCAACGCACATGCCTGTCATAAGGGAGGCCAGTATAAAAAGGATCCGTATGGTGATTTCCGTGTCAATACCCAAATGTTTGGCTTTGGTTTCACCCAAACGAAGTGCATTAAGGGGTTGTGCAAAGAGATACGCAATGCCCAATCCTATTACAGACACCCATAATGTAACATGAATCAACAGAGTATTGGTCTCGTCAAGAGAGCCCATCATCCAGAAAATGATGCCCTGCAAATTTTCTGCTGTGGTAATGGCCATCAGAAGCATCATGGCCGAGGATACAATAAAGCTGATCATTACCCCTATCAGAAGCATGTTTTGAATCTGGATTTTTCCATTGCGCAGGCTTAAACTATACACGAGAAATATCGTAAGGAGGGCTCCTGCAAATCCGGCAAGGGGCATCATGAAACTGCCTATAACCCGGTGCAGCCCAAACACAATAATTATTGAAACGCCCAGTGCCCCGCCACCAGAAATTCCAAGTGTATAAGGTTCAACCAGAGGATTCCGGTAAATTCCCTGCAATATAACCCCGGAAAGACTCAGCGAACCTCCTACAGCCAGTCCGAGAAGGGTTCGCGGCAGTCTGATCTTGTTCATGATGGAATAGATGACACTGTCTCCCTGTTTTCCTATATATTTTGACAAATCGAAGACGGAAATGTCTACTTCACCCATTGTGAGCGAAAGAAGCAGGGCGCCGATCAGAATGAGCAGCAAGGCCATTACCGAAAATATCCAAAAAAGATACTTGTTTCTTATGCTTTTAGTACTCGATTCCTTCACGTGCATTAATGTTTCTGTCGAACGGATGTTTTACTTTCTCAATTCTGCTGACATAATCAGCCATCTCGATCAGTTTATCGGTTGCTCCTCTGCCGGTTAATACTACTTCCAGCTCCGGCGGGCGATTTTTAATGAACTCCATCAAAGTTTCTTCTGCCAGGAAACCACTGCCAAGCGAAGCAAGCACCTCATCCAGTATTAACAGATCAAACTTATGATGCTTTATCCGCTCGGTAAGTTTTACAAACTGTTTGTTTGCTAGAGCAGCGTGCTCTTCATTATCAATCTTTTTATCAAAGAAAGGATGGCCTTTGGCGATACCATGCACTTCCGCACCCAGTTTTTTTAGTGTGGAGATTTCCGTATAACCGTATTTTTCCGGTTCTTTATGAAAATATGCATAACAAACCTTTAGCCCATGGCCAAGCGCTCTTATGCTTAAACCAACAGCACTCGTTGTCTTGCCTTTTCCGTCTCCGGTATAAATATGTATCAAACCTTGTTGCATTGTAATAAAGGGTTAAATATGAGATTTAATATTTGATTTAATGATATACCAATTCAATGATCTTTCCCAACACTTCTATAAAAGAAACAGGAGTTGGGCTGGAAGCCTTATCGGCATCAATAACGAATACGTTGTCATTTTTTGACGCTTTCAGATTGGGATATTCCTGCCAGGTTTCTTTTTCTTCTTTCCCAACAACACCCATGGTTACAATTATAATAACGTCAGGATTTTCAGTAATAACCCTTTCTCTGGAGATGGTTCCGGTTTTAAGGTCTGCTGCTATATTTTTTCCGTTGGCATAACGGATATAATCATGCATAAATGAATTTGAAGTAGCTGCAAACAAGGGATCGGCTCCAATCTCTATAAAAAATTTAAGTTTTTTGCCCTTTGGAATTGTATTCCGCAATGAATCCAGCTTTTCTCTTTGTTTTTTGACAATGGCCGAAGCATTGTCTGCCCTGTCGGCCAGCTCACCGATTGTATTCATCTGCCGGCAGATCGCTTCGAAAGATTTGGGCATTTCCAGATATTTTACCGTAATATCAAGTTTTCTGAGGTTATTAATGACTTTTTCTTTGGTGAGTGTGCTTGCCAGAACGAGGTCGGGCTCCAGTGTGGCAATTTTTTCAATGTTTACTTCCGTTGCGGAGGCTACCAGCTCGCTGTTTTTAAGCTTCTCTTTCGGGCAGTATGAAGTATGCCCGACCACATCATCCTCTAC
>JBKGZA010000073.1:0-14075 GCA_046545815.1 Bacteroidales bacterium | reverse complement strand
GTGCAGCATGTATTGAGTGCAGTGCATGCCAGTGATCAGGGGAAGCAACAACCACACCATCTATATCATCACGTTCCAATAGGCGACGATAATCCTGATAAGGCTCAGCTTCGAATTTTTTCCCAATCTCATTTGCCCGATTCATGTCGGCATCTGCTACGGCAGCAATCTCAACATCGTCAAATTTACTAAAGGTCTCTATCAGGCTATTCCCCCGGCCACCTACACCAATTCCTCCAATTATAATTTTCTCATTGGCTCCCGTTCTGTCGGTCCCAGCCATAGCTTTGGATGGAATTATCGAAGGCGCAAACATACTTGCCATACCTAAGGCTACACTTGTTTTTAAAAAATCCCGTCTGGTGGTGTTTTTTCTTTTCATCATGCTCGCGGGTTAAAATTGAATTGTATAATTGTCACAAATATATAATAGGTCATGTATTTTTTAAAATTATGTTATAAAAAATTAATTTCTGAAATCTCTGTTTTCCCGAATTACTAAGGATTGGGGGAATAAGGAAAAGAATTATCCAGTATTTTGGAATGCCTTTCAACAACCTCCTTATATTGAGGCTCACCGGCAACATTTTTATTTTCATTGGGATCTTTTTTATGATCAAAAAGCATTCGCGCAACTGTTGAATCATTATCATTCCATTCGGTATAAATATAACGGTCGGTAATCACACAGTTTCCAACTCCAAATTTAGAAAATACAGCATTTCTTCCGGGGGCATTTTCATCTCTCATAACTTCCCTTAGGCTCGTTCCCTCCAGATGAGAAGGTTTTTCCAATCCCAAAAAGTCAATAAGTGTGGGATAAATATCCAACAATTCAACCAACTGATCTCTTTGTCCGCCATGATTACCGGGTGTTTTGATAATTAGTGGCGAACGTACGGCATTTTCCAGGGTATTGTGTTTGCCCCAGAAGTCATGTTCGCCTAAATGCCATCCGTGATCACCCCACAATACAACAATTGTATTTTCCGCCATTTCATAATCTTCTAAAGCATGCATTATTTTACCTATCTGGGCATCAACATAACTGACACACGCGTAGTAAGCATGCCGGGTTTCGCGATGAAACGCTTCCGTATTATAGTAGCCTTCAACACGGCCATATTGAAAAATCTCTCCAGAATTTCTAACTTGATCTGGAAGATTTTTAGGCCGAAATCGATTGTCTGCTATTTCAATCTCTTCCCGCTCGTAAAGGTCCCAGTATTTTTCGGGAGCATTCAATGGTAGATGAGGCCTCCAAAATCCACAGGCCAGAAAAAACGGACTATCGGAATCTTTTAACTTCTGAAGTTCATTAATTGCTTTTCGGGCTAACCTGCCATCCTGATATGCAGTATCCGGTACATTCGCCTTTTCGTCATAGGGGCCCCGATGAGACTCTTCATTGATATATTTTTTTGAAGAATCGTTTTGCCAGAGACCGTATGTATTATACCGGGCCCAATCTTTCTCCCCGTGATATATAGAATCGGAACGCCAGGGTTTTTTGCTCCAGTCTTCCTTGCGATCATTCATGTGATGAAATACTTTACCTAATGAAAGGGTTGTATACCCATTTTTTTTCAAGTAGCCAGGCATCGTAATAAAATCCTCTTCTATCTCATCAGCCCGCCAATGATCAGATTCATGTATCCCGGTAAGGATAGATGCCCTTGAAGGTCCACTGGTTGGACATTGAGTATAGGCCCGGTTAAACCTAACTCCTTCAGATGCCAGTTCATCAATATTGGGAGAATGAATATGTTCCTGCCCATAGCACCCCAATTCGGGCCGCAGATCATCTACGGCAATAAAAAGTATGTTGTATTTTTCGCTTTGTATCTCTTTTTTGCCAGTATCCTGACAACCTGCACTTAACAAAAGTGTAGGAGCAGCAACCAAACCAAGTATTTTTTCAAAATTTGTCATAAAACCTCTTGACCATAAGGTATGAATACGTGAATTTGTGAATTAATTAATTATTAATTCACAATATCTTTATCAGTTTCTTCCATTCAGACATTCACGCATTCAATCCTACAATCTTTCTACTCCTTTTCGGCCATTTTCAGAGCTTGAGTAGTCAGATAATATTTGACACGCATGTAGGAGGTTTCCCAGTCGGGGATCTCTCCTTCCTTCAAATAATCCAGGTATTGATCCATTACAGTTGTAAAATGAGCTTCATGGCCTTCACGATGCCTTTCGGGTAAATCAATCTTCCAGAAGTTATCTTCCACTTTGTTAACGCCCAGATCATCATACCCCAAATCGTTGCCGACAACCTCCCGTAAATCCGCCTCAAAGTCGGAAGGATCCCGGTCACCGGTCAGTTCCACATACAATTCTGGCTGATAGTCTTCTTCTTCTCCCTGGCGAATGATCAGGTTACACCTACTTCCCCGCATGAGTGAATAATGGGTGTCTCCTCCTCCTTCCGGGGCCTGATAGTCCCATTCAACCCTGACCCGGGCATGCATATCCTTTAAGGTATAGTTAATCTCTCCGTTTGAGGGAACATGCAGTTTGCCATCTTCCAGTTCTTCTTCCAGGTAGGAAGGCCACTCTTCCAGGCGGGTAATCTTTTGAAATTGCTCCAAATTGAGCGAGGTTGTCCAGGAAGAAGCATTTAAAAGCTCCACATCGTCTTTTTCAAGTACCTGTTGGGGATAAGCTGCCCACTGTATCCCGTCAATCAGATGGGTAGAAACATTTGAGATGGCTTTTCCCCACTGCGTCTCATCAAAGAACCACGGCGGACGCTGAATGGGTTCCCCTGCTACGTATTTGAACCAATGGTGGACACTCTGCTGGATGAAGGCAGGATCCTCTTCCGACCCTTCCTGCATCTCTCCGAAGATCTCGGGTGTGTGGGCAAGCCTTTTTTGCAGAATACTGGTGACTTCATTACGCTCGGTCATAATGTCGTAAAGAAATATCCCCTTTTCCTCGGCCATCTCAAAAGCCTCCTCCAGTTCGGGATATTTCTCCGGGAAAATCACCATAGGTTTGTCAGCCAGCACATTCAGGCCGTTACTGACACATTCGTTGATGTAAGTGGTTTTTTTGGCGTTGTTGCCGGCGATCACCACCACATTCCCTGGCTTTTCTTCGATCATCCTTTCCAAATAATCCTCACCTGTATAAACATTTACTTCCCAGTCGGTGGGATTTTCATCACGGGTATTGAAATTCTCTATTCTGTCCAGGTGCTGCTGTACATCAGGCCCCTCAGGGGTATAAACATAGGACTCAGGGGCAACCTGAGGTACCATGTATTTCTGTACCAAAGAGGAATGGAAATGGCCGGGATCAAGGGTCATTAAAACCACCTCGTTCTCTGCACCGGTAAAATCGGTATCCGGTGCTTCTCTTGGTCTTTTACAATTGTTCATAGTCATTAAAATGCCTGTTAAGACAGCCATTAAAAAAATTGTTTTTTTCATAAAGCTTACGATTTAGTAGTTTGTTAAAGGCAAATAAAAATAAGAATTTTTTATACCTTTTAAAAAGGCAAATGACACTCTAATTTTTCCATTGCTCCAGATCACCAATTACCCCGGGCCTATGAACGGATACTTTTGCTTTGGTTTTGCTGCTCCACAAATTCCGCCTAAACTTAAGATTGAAACAATCTTCCGACTCCTGCCTCGGGGCGGTATAAAATACCCATCGGTGAGGTGTTTCTCTGCAACAGGCTAAAGGAAACAAGGACAAAAATGTGGACAGGTTATTCATAATCTAAAAATCCTTAGTAACTTTGATCCCTAATTTGGTCAAGCCAAAACCAAACAGGATGCTTTCAAGGAATTTAATGTGTTTACGTTTTGGCTTGTCCAAATTAGTAAATGGTGCCAATATGAAAGTCTTGTTAATCTACTGCCACCGCTTTGACTATACCCCCACAACAAAAACACTGGATATGGCGGAAGATATCAGTGAAGGGGCAGTTTTTGAAAATGTTCAGACTGCCTTTATACAGGTTGAAGAAAAAGATATGGAGAATGAAAAAAGTGTAACCAAAAATTTGCGGAACCTGCTTAAATGGATTCACAGAAAAAACCAGCCCGATCACATTCTCCTGCATTCATTTGCTCATCTTTCCGATAGCAAGGCAGATACTGAGTTTACCATAAAATTTTTGCAAAAGATCGAGGAATGGCTTAAAGAAAGAAATTATTCCGTATTCCAAACCCCTTTTGGATATTTCCTTGATTTGCAGATAGAGGCGCCGGGTTTTTCGCTTGCACGGGTATTTAAAGCATTTTAAGGGAATATAGCTGTTTGTTCGTGTCCTAAGAACCACTCAAATAGAAGGGCAATAAAATCAAGTGGATTAAAACGATATGGTCAGAAACAAGAGGATTGGCTTTAATTCTGAAGCAAAAAATACCGGCGGCCCCAAAATACCGCCGGTATTCTCATCAACTTAACCCAAACCCTAACCCAAATTATATGCAAAACTAACAAAATTTATTCCAATACATATCTATATTCACGATTTTTTTCCTGATTACCTTTCACTATTCCAATCCGAAGTATCTTGATTTAACAGATGTTTGACAAAAAAGTCTTTTCTTTTCCGTTATCCATAGGCTCCTCCTTAAGTATGGCTTTCACCCGGAAGAACCAAAAGCTCAAGTCTTCCGGGCTTCTATCAGCGCATCAGCCACCTGCATGGTTGAAGCAGGATCTACATTGTCATCTACCTCTCCTACAATAAGTATCAGTTCGCCTCTGAGTTTATCAGCATTGACTACATTGGAGCATCCCTTATAATGGGGGCCAACCGAATAACCCATCCATTGTTCGTTCCACCACATTTTATCCATACGGTTATCATGGCAGCCACTGGAAGCAACGCCAACGGTATAGAAATCAGGATAAAACAGCAGAGCAGCAAGTGCATTCTGCCCACCGGCTGAACTTCCGAACATTCCAATCTCAGTGGCATCAATGGAGGGATATTCGTTTGCGACAGCTCTGATCCAGCGGATTCGGTCAGGAAATCCTCCATCTTTCAAATTTTTCCGGCAAACATCCAAAAACTCCTTAGACCGGTTGTTTGTCCCCATCCCGTCAATCTGCACCACAATAAAACCCAGTTTGGTCAGGTCATTGATATGCCCGATATAAGGATTAAAGGTTTTCTGAACATAAGAATCCTGAGGCCGTGCATAAATATATTCGATCACGGGATATGTTTTTGAAGAATCAAAATCAGAAGGCCGGTAAATATTGCCCCATATCTCTTTTTCCCCGTTGCGGCCTTTGGCGGTAAAAACCTCGGGACGAGATCATCCAGCTTCTATCAATTCGGAAATGTCTGCCTCTTCAAGGGTCATAACCACCTCCCCATCCGTGGACCTCCTTAAAACGGTTTCCGGAGCTTTATCTGCCCGTGAAAAATGATCTACATAATATTCCCGGTCAGCCGAAAAAGTAGCCTTGTGATTCGCTTTTTCGGGAGTGAACTCCATCAAACCGGTGCCATCAAAATTCACTTTATAATAATGGATCAGATAGGGGTCTTCATCATCATTTCTGCCACTTGCCCTAAAATAAATCTTCCGGTTTTCCTCATCCACATGCTCTACTTCACGAACCACCCATTCTCCTTGAGTAATCTGATTTTTAAGTTCTCCCGTTTTACCGTTGAATAAATAAAGGTGGTTCCATCCATCCCGTTCTGATGTCCATATTATTTCTTCCCCGTCATTGATATTCCGGCGAAACAATTTGCCATCGGAACTGTAATCCACCAAAGTATGGCTCTTTTCCTCAATAAGAATCTGCGTACTGCCGGTTTCCGCATCTACTTCAACCACCTGATAAAGCTGATGTCCGCGCTGATTGAAATCAAAAGTAAAACCCCGGCCATCGTCCCACCATTGAATTTTGCTCAATCCATGCTGATTTTCAAAAGATTCCCGATCTACCGGTATCTGTTCTTTTTCTGCAACGTCAAACAAGGTGGGGTGCTTAATGGGCAAAGCATCGCCGGGCCTCAGATATTCCCGTTCATGAAGCTCCGGTCGAAGCTTGTCTTCTGGTGCCGATTCCACAAAATAGAGTTGACGTTTTTTGTTGGACCTAATCTTACAAGTTGCCAGTTTTTCAGAATCCGCTATCCATCTGATATAAGAAGATATAGTAATCTCCCTCAGAACCATCATAACTTAGCTGATAGGTTCTGCCGGAGGTGGTATTCCTGATCCACAAATTGTAATCTTCAATATAGGCTACCCAGTTGCTGTCAGGTGAAACCTCTGGTGGCCTGCCTAAATAATCCCGGCTGACGCCCCAGTAAGCCTTGAGATGGCTGCGATCCCGCGGGGATTCCAGTTCCTTTAATTTTTTTAGCGACTGGGAAGTCAAATCATAGCTCCATTTGGTATCATCAAGCTGAAAAATCATCTTACCACGATCTCCATTGAACATCAGATGTTCCAAATGTAAACCGTATGGCTCCAACGCTCCGCCAGTGGCTTCATTCAATTTGTCACACAACTTCTGGTGATCAAAAGCCCGCTCTTTAGTCTGCTCTTTTGCATCTTCCATATAATATTCATATCCTCTGCGGATATGTAACTTATACCAAAAATGATGGGTATCCCTTATCCAGGCCGACCGAGTTTTGCCTCTGCAGATAAGCTTATTAAGCTCCCTTAATGTATCGCTTTTCCGATAATCGCTTTTGGTAAGTTGTGCATGGGATAAGGTGGTTACAAAAAATAAAGAAAAAATTCTTATTTCGCTCTAAATTTCCCATCTAGTAATGTGATTGTTACTGTATTAATCAGTCAAGATATATTAAATGACCGTTCAAAGCCAGCAAAATATTCCTGATAAAAGTAAAGCGCCCTCCACTTATTGTTCTCCCTTCCTTTCATACCTTTGCAGGTTATCTCATTCGGATAGGCTCTTTTCATAATACTCAGGATTTCTAAGTTTGACGCATGAAGCATTGTATGGAATAAAAGTAAAAAAAATTTGAATAAGTAATCTGCTTTACTTACTTTCGACATGAAATAAAGTTCTTCTATAACCTGTAAAATTCATTTGCCATGAAACCTACTAGCTTCATCACACGGGCTTTCCATCTAATTATCTTGTCGGGAATCTTTCTGCTCTTCGCCTCGAACAAGCTTTGCGCCCAGCATAAAACCAAAGCTTATCAACCTGCCTGGGAGTCGCTGAGCCAGCACCCCACCCCGGATTGGTTCAGGGACGGTAAGTTCGGCATTTATTTTCACTGGGGTGTTTATTCGGTACCTGCTTATGGAAACGAGTGGTATCCCCGGAACATGTACCGGGAGGAAACCGATATATACAAGCATCATAGGGAAACCTACGGACCCCAAGATAAATTTGGCTACAAAGATTTCATTCCCGCATTTAAGGCAGAAAATTTTAATGCTGAAGAATGGGTAAAGCTGTTTAAAAATTCAGGAGCAAAGTATATTGGCCCTGTAGCGGAACATCACGATGGTTTTGCCATGTGGGACAGCAAGCTCACCGACTGGGATGCGGCCGACATGGGGCCCCACCGCGACATTACCGGTGAACTGGCAAAGGCTGCGCGAAAAGAAGGATTGAAATTTCTTACTTCCTTTCACCATGCCTTCAACTGGAAATACTATGAACCCGCCTTTCAATACGATGCAAAGGACCCTAAATATGCAGGCTTGTACAGTACACCGCATGCCCCGGGTACCCCGGAATCCAAAGAATTTCTGGAAGACTGGCTGGGTAAAATCATTGAAGTGATCGACAACTACCGGCCTGACTACATCTGGTTCGATTTTGGCTGGCAGGAGGAGACTTTCGAACCCTATAAGCGTGAGTTCCTCTCCTATTACTATAACAAAGCAGAAGAATGGGGCAAGAATGTAGTCGTAACTTACAAACGCGATCATCTGCCGGAAGCCTCAGCAGTGCTTGACCTGGAAAGAGGCCGGCTCGACAGCCTTCGGAAAAGGCCATGGAATACAGATACTTCCATCGATAGAAACTCCTGGTGTTATATCGAAGATCCCGATTACAAATCAACCAATACATTGATTGATAACCTTATTGACCGGGTGAGCAAAAACGGGAACACCTTGCTGAATATCGCTCCCCGTCCGGACGGAACCATACCTGAACCTCAAAAAGAAAGACTATTGGCCATGGGCGAATGGTTTGATGTAAATGGTGAAGCCATCTATGGCACCCGTTACTGGAAAAAATACGGTGAGGGTCCAACTCAGATAGAAGGAGGCAATTTCATAGATGGGGAAAAAGTTGAATATACCGCTAAAGACATCCGCTTTACGGTAAAAGACGATGTGCTTTATGCCATAACCCTTGCATGGCCAAAGGATGAACTCACCATCAAAAGCCTGAAGGGTCTGAATCCCAACAAGATCGAATCTATAACCATGCTGGGTGACGGCGATGAGCTGGACTGGGAGATGACCGAAGATGGGCTGATGGTTGAACCGCCCAGAAATAAACCTTGCGAACACGCCTATTCATTTAAGATAAAATATAGCGAGCGATTCTGGATACCCCATATGTAATTATAAAATCTTAATAAAAGATTATGGATCTAATTTCTAAGATAAAATTGATGGAAAGATCAAGGAAAATCATTTGCCACCAAATTTCAACCAAAAAATAAATACACTATAAAACTTGTTTTGGTGTTCTTTTGTGTTTTAGTGCTTTGGTGACAGGAAATATTAATATCTATGACCATCATCCTGATTTAAACAAATTTTTTAACCCATTTTTAAATACGAATTCTATGAAAAAAATCCTGCTTGTTATTCTGGTGGCCCTGTTTTTAGGCCAAACAGCAAATGCCCAGAAGAAGATCTGGGATGAAACCGAAGCTGAAAAAGCCGAACGGCTCTCTTGGTGGAAAGAAGCACGTTTTGGCATGTTCATTCACTGGGGTCTTTATGCCCAGGCAGCCCGCCACGAGTGGGTTAAAAAACGCGAGCGGATCCCGGATGAAGAATACCAAAAGTATTTTGAGATTTTTAACCCGGATATGTTCGATCCTGCGGAATGGGCAAAAAAGGCAAAAGCTGCGGGAATGAAATATGCCGTCATTACCACCAAACATCATGAGGGATTTTGTATGTTTGGCTCGGAATATACCGATTACGATGTGATGAATACACCCTATGACAAAGATATCATCAAGGAATGGGTAGAGGCTTTCCGTGCAGAAGGGCTCGGCATCGGTTTTTACTATTCATTAATCGACTGGCACCACCCGGAATACACAATTGATCGTGTCCATCCACAAAGCGCAGATACACAGGAGGAGTACGATAACCTGAACAAAGACAGGGATATGAGCATTTACCGGGAATATCTGAAAAACCAGGTACGCGAGATCCTCACCAATTATGGCAAAATCGACATTTTGTGGCTCGACTACTCTTTTCCGGGAAAATTTGGAAAAGACCGGAATGACTGGGGTTCAGTAGAACTAATGAAAATGGTCCGCCGGCTTCAACCTGAAATTATTGTAAACGACCGGGCCGACCTGAAGGATTATTGGGGAGGATGGGATTTTACAACCCCTGAACAGTTTAAGGTGGAAAGCTGGCCGGAAATCGACGGGGAAAAGATCCCATGGGAAACCTGTCAGACATTCTCGGGATCCTGGGGTTACTACCGCGACGAACATACATGGAAAGACAAAAAACAGCTTCTGGTTTTGCTCATAGAATCGGTTAGCAAAGGCGGCAACCTGTTATTGAACGTAGGCCCCACAGCAAGAGGAACCTTCGACCACAGGGCCCAAGATGCCCTCAATGAAATGGGAGAATGGATGAAATACAACAGCCGCTCGATTTATGGTTGCACCCAGGCACCGGACGAATTTGAGGCCCCCGATAATACGCTGTTAACATATAATCAGGAAAAGAACCGCCTGTATATCCATCTGCTTGATTATCCCTTGAAAAATTTCCTTTTACCCGGTTACAAAGACAAAATAAAATATGCCCAGTTTCTCCACGATGCCTCTGAGCTGCAAATGTCAGAACCTCATGGGCACTGGATTGAACAGGAAACCGGCGAGAACGATGTAAATCTTATATTACCTGTGAACAAACCCGATGTGGAAATCCCGGTAATAGAAGTATTCCTGAAGGAATGATGAATAAATGAAAGTACAAAATATGAGTTCAGTCTAAAAAGGGTAAAAAAAAATTGCCACTAACCTGCCTGCCGGCAGGCAGGAACATCAAAAAACACAAAAGAGAGATTCCGTATTTTATTTTTAGTGAGATTTCGTGTTTTGGTGTTTTGGTGGCAGAAAAAAACCTCTTTAGACCGGGCTCAAATATTATTTTTTATAATTTTCGAAAGCTAAAAAACAATGGTTCTATGTTAAAAGGAATTTCACCGTTAATCAGTCCAGAGTTATTGAAAACCCTCTCCAGAATGGGGCATGGCGACGAGATCGTCCTTGCCGACGCCCATTTCCCTGGCGAATCGATTAACTCTAAAGTCATACGGGCAGACGGGCTCAGGATACCCGATCTGCTGGAAGGCATTTTGCCGCTTTTTGAGCTTGACACCTATGTGGATCATCCCCTGGTGATGATGGCAGCCGCAGAAGGTGACCAACTGGATTCCAAAGTGGAGGAGAGCTATCTGGAGCGCATTCACAAGACCAATCCCAGTGTGCCCCCGATTGAACGTATAGAGCGGTATGAATTCTACGAACGGGCAAAGAAAGCATTTACCGTGGCCATGACCGGAGAGACCGTGAAATATGGGAATATTCTGCTGGTGAAAGGCGTGACGCAATAGTTGGCAATTGTTCCCATAAGGCGGGAGCAAATCAGAAGACTGAAGTTGACAGAGGAATAAAATGGTCATTTGTTGTCATTAGGTCGTCATTAAATGCTCATTAGTTGTATTCACAGAAAAGCCCAGGCCTTCTTTTCATTCCGGCCGAAACGATAGTGGAGAGCCAGAATCTATGCTTTGAGATTGAAAAGGAAAATATTGATAATCAATATTTGTCACTAGGTTGTGTTAACTGAAATTTGGTTGTTGGAAAGGAGTTTGATATAGTATTATATTTAATTGATTGTTTGTTTGAAAGGAGTTGTTGGAAGGTTCCAGGAGAAAAATTGAAATGGCAATAACAAAATTATTCGCACGGGTGTGGTGGGCTATCCCTTAAAAGCCTGTCCTGATTATTTATCGGGAGGCCAGGGGCGCGGGAAGGAAAAAAAGTAAGCAGTACACAGTATGCAGTAATCAGTGAATTAGCAACAGAAAAGTAGTAATAAATAATTTGTAATCGTCTAACATTAAAATAAATACTATGACAAGCACGAGCAGTAAACCCATTGTACCGAAGAATCTCGTTTTACCCTTTGTTCTTGTAACCAGTTGTTTTGCCCTTTGGGGATTTGCCAATGATCTGACCAACCCGATGGTCAAGGCCTTTTCAAAGATCTTGCAGGTAAGCAATTTTCAGGGCGCTCTGGTTCAGTTTGCCTTTTACGGCGGTTATTTCGTTATGGCTTTTCCGGCAGCCCTTTTTATCAAAAGGTTCAACTACAAGTCGGGCATACTTGTAGGACTTATTTTGTATGCCATAGGCGGGTTGTTATTCATTCCGGCCAGTCAGATGCTGATGTTCTGGCCATTTCTGATCGCTTACTTCATATTGACGTGCGGGCTTTCTTTTCTGGAAACTACCTCTAATCCTTATATTTTAAGCATGGGGCCAGAAGAAACCGCCACCCGGAGGCTGAATTTTGCCCAGGCTTTTAACCCGGTAGGTTCTTTGATGGGCATGTTTGTAGCCCAGCAGGTTGTTCTGGCCAGGATTAACCCTGCATCGGCAGGCGACAGGGCGAAAATGACCGCAGAGCAACTGCAGCAGGTTACCGCCTCAGACCTGGAGATCATCCGGACACCTTATATAGCCATTGCCGGTGTCATACTTATCATATTCATACTCATTGCCGTGGCCAATATGCCCAAAAAACAGGATCAGGATCATTCCCTGCGGGTAAAATCCACTTTACAGCGGCTTTTCAGCAACAGGAAATACTATGAAGGCGTCATTGCCCAGTTTTTCTATGTCGGGGCACAGATCATGTGCTGGACGTTTATCATCCATTACGGTACCATGGAGCTGGGCATGACCGAAGCCGAGGCCCAGGGGTATAATATTATAGCCATGATTATCTTTGCCAGCAGCCGGTTTATCACCACCTATCTAATGAAATACTTCCGTTCCGGACAGTTGCTGATGGTATTTGCCATTGGAGGCATGGCTCTTGTTTTGGGGACCATTTTTATACAGGGCATGGCAGGTCTATATTGCCTGGTGGGGGTTTCTGCCTGCATGTCGCTGATGTTCCCAACCATTTACGGCATAGCACTAAGAGGCCTGGGGGCCGATGCCAAATTTGGTGCCGCCGGTCTGATTATGGCCATCGTCGGTGGATCGATCATGCCACCCATACAGGGAGCGATCATTGACCTGGGTACCATCTTATCTTATCCTGCTGTAAGGATATCCTTTGTACTGCCACTGATCAGCTTTATTGTGATCACCATCTACGGACGACGTACGGAAAAAATCCATTTAAAAAATGTATAAAAACCAGGATTATGGAAAACATTAAAGACAACATGAAAGGACTTTATCTTCCCGGTAATAGCTCCGTGGAAATAAAAGACGTTCCCGTCCCCGAGCCCGGTCCAGGGCAGGTGCTGATAAATACCAAATCCTCCACCATCTGTGGAAGCGATATCCGCGCCATTTATCATGAACATAAAGGTAAAGGGCCTGAGGCCTATCAGAATGTCATTGCCGGACATGAGCCCTGCGGCCAGATCGTCAAATGCGGAAGCGGACTGAAGCGCTTTGATGAAGGCGACCGGGTTATCGTTTACCACATCTCCGGATGCGGTGTTTGCAACGACTGCCGCAGAGGCTATATGATCTCCTGCACCAGCGATTACCGGCAGGCCTATGGGTGGCAAAGAGACGGCGGCATGGCGGAATACATTCTGGCCGATGAAAAAGACCTGGTGTTCTTACCGGATAATCTGACATACACCGACGGAGCCCAGGTAGCCTGCGGATTTGGAACCGTATATGAAGCCATACAGAAAATTGGTGTTAGCGGTGAAGATGCTGTACTGGTAACCGGCCTGGGTCCGGTAGGTCTTGCCAACCTGATGCTGGCAAGAGCCATGGGAGCCAACAAGCTCATCGGCGTCGAAAAGGAGGAAAACCGGATCAAAATCGCCAAAGAGAAAAATCTGGTTGACGAAGTATACAGCCCCGAAGCAAACACGCTGAATAAAATCAGGGAGTCCACAGGCGGCTACGGCGTAGAAAAAGCCTTTGACTGTTCAGGAAACAATGAAGGAAGACAACTGGCCATTCGTGCTACACGAAAATGGGGCAAAGTGGCCCTTGTCGGGGAAGGAGGCGATATAACCTTTCAGCCCAGCCCCGACATCATACACGAACAGATCAGCATCCACGGCTCATGGGTGACATCGATATGGATGATGGAAGAACTGGTGGAAAGGCTTTCCCGCTGGAACCTCCACCCTGAAGAACTGGTGACCAACCGATATACGCTGGACAAAGCCGGCGAAGCCTACGAGTTGATGGCCAAAGGCAAGAGCGGTAAGGTTGCGGTGGTATTTGATGAAGAAGCTGAATAATGATTAAATGATTGGATGCAAGCCTGTAGGCAGACGGGACTGAACGAAAAATGCATGATTACATAAATAATAAAATTAGGAACAAAAATAAGCTAAGATTAAATCAAAAATGAACCTATAAAAAGCCAACATATTAATATTCATATGACGACTTCAGCTACATCAACATTCTATCATTTTATCATTCTATCATTTATATATATTATCTCATAAATTTAAAACAACCGAATGTCATGAGCATGAATCCAGACAAAACCATAGACCCGGAAAAAGTACCCAAAAGGGTATTATACAATGTACAGGAGATCCCCGCCATCGGGATGGGCACTTTTGCCTCTGAGAACTATACAGCC
>JBKGZA010000072.1:0-14189 GCA_046545815.1 Bacteroidales bacterium | reverse complement strand
GTACGGTGGTGTGAGAGGACAGATAGGGAGTTAATCCCTATCTTCCTACTCGATTTAAATTTTAGAAATTCTGTGTTTTATGCCTTAAAATTTGCAGGATTATTCCTGGGCTGCTTCCTTGACCATCTGACTGGCGTAGCCCCACTCATTGTCGTACCAGCTCATAATCTTAACCAGATCACCATCAACTACCTGGGTCATTGTGAGGTCGACTATGGAAGCTCTTGGATCCTTGACAATGTCGGCCGATACGATGCCATCTTCAGTAACACCCAGTATGTTTTTGTATCTGTCGCTGCGGGCTTCTTCACGGAAGATCTCATTCAGTTCTTCCCTGGTTGTGGGTTTGCTGGTAACAAAAACAATGTCTGCCAGGCTTCCTGCAGGTATGGGTACCCTAATTGCTACACCATCAAATTTTCCTTTGATTTCAGGTATTGCCTTTGCGGAAGCTGTGGCAGCACCTGTGGTGGTGGGTACCATGTTGGCTGCAGCTGCCCTGCCTCTTCTGAATCTTTTGGCCGGAGAATCTACAAGGCCTTGATTGGATGTGTAGGCATGCACTGTGGTCATCGTAGCTTTTTCAATACCTACATGGCGTCTCATAACTTCCACCACAGGTGTGATACAATTGGTGGTGCAACTGGCACAGGATATGATCTGCCTGTTATCTTCATTTTTGTTTACGCCGTGCACTACGGTCAGCATTTCCTCACTTTTGGCAGGTGCGGATAAAACTACCTGTTTAGCTCCGGCATCCAGATGCTTTTGCAATTCTTCAGTTTTTGTAAATAAACCGGTGCATTCAAAAACTACATCGATTTCGTGCTGTTTCCAGGGCAATTGGGAAGGATCCTTTTCACTGTAGTAGTAAATGCCATGATCCTCTATGGCAATGCTTTTACCGTCTTTGCTACGGCAAACTTCCTTTTCATACCGGCCATAAACCGTATCGTATTTTAACAGGTAAACGATATTGGCTACAGATACAATATCGTTTACTGCCACCAACTCCATGTCGGAACGCTCCATGACAATTTTTAGTGTAGCCCGGCCAATTCGGCCCAATCCGTTAATAGCAACTTTTTTCATAACAACCTCCTGGTTTTTTGTTTATATCCAAATATATAATTATAACAATATCAGCTATTTTTTGTTTGAGTTAAAAAGCAGATTCGGTTAATTTTATGTTTTTATCTTATTACCAGCGAAGGGAGAAGGAACCTTCCCCGGATAATTCAATGCTGGCGCCTGATATTGTTACATTCCGATTTAGGTTGGATAACATCCAGCGGGTATCTTTTTCGGTTGTGCGCCTGAGGGAGAAATTTCTGATTTGCATGGGTACCATTTGCATGGAAATTAATTTTCCTTTAGCAGGATCGATTTTTGGAAAATACATCAGTGTCAGGTCGTCGCGATACTGATCATGGCCGCTGATTCCTTCATAATCGTTAAGGAAGTCGCCGGCGCCGTAAAGGATCAATTTATCTTTATATACTTCAATACCCCTTGTATGGTGGGAGGAGTGACCGTGCACAATATCTACTCCAGCCTCATCGATCAGCTGGCGGGCAATTTTTTGCTGCTGCGGGGGAACATCAAAGCCCCAGTTACCACCCCAATGCACACTGAATACAACCACATCGCCGGGTTGTTTTATGGATTGAATCTTTTTTTCGATTCTTCTTACTGCTTTTTTATCCTGAAGGGTTAGCAAATTGACGCCTGGTTTTTCGGGTGTTGCACCCCAGTTTCTCAAAATTCCGCTGGTCGGAGCACCATAGGATAATAAGATTACTCGCTGTCCATTCTTGTTCAGCACAGCCGGCTTGTGTGCTTCACTGAGGTTTTTTCCGGCGCCGGCAGTAACAATGCCTGCATTTTCCAGGCTGTGTAAAGTTTCGACTAATCCATCCCTTCCCCAGTCCAATACATGATTGTTGGCCAGGGAGCAAAAATCGATCCCTGCAGTGGCCAGCAGGTTGGTGTTTCCGGGGTGCATGCGGTAATGGATCCCTTTTCCGGGCCAGGGGTCATCATTGGTAGTAATACTGGTTTCCAGATTGATGATCTTGAACATGGGATCAACCTGGTTCCATACTTCCATTGCATCACCCCATATATATTCATAGGAGACAGGATCATCAATGTTGCCGTTCTTTCTTTCCGCCAGGCGAACATAATCCCGCGCATCCTTAACATAGGATTCGTAGATACTCGGATCCACCGAATGGGGTAATACCTGATCGATACCCCTGCCGGTCATTACGTCGCCGCAAAGAAAAAGTGTCAGACCGGAGGATGTATGAAAGTCAGAATTTGCTTCAGGTTTATCATTTGGCTTCTTCATAAAACCGGAAATCTGTATGAATAAAATTACCAACGATATAGCAATTAGTCTTTGTATCATGTTTTTTTACCGATGAATTCACTATTTATAACGTAGATAGTTTCTGGCCATTTTGCTTTTTGTTGAGTATTTTAAAACCGTTGTGAGCCGGGTTTAGGATTTTAGCCTGTTTTGATATGGTTTGTTATTTCCGGAGAACTGGAATCCCGTTCTTGTGAAATACAATTGCAACAGACAATAAGTTGATTTTATTGAAGATGTGTTGATTGTAAAGGAATGACAATAGTTATATGTATTGATCCGTTAATTATTAATATTTTCGGGGAGACACCCATAATTTTTGAATGGTATTTTTTTCCTTCTACATAAAAAGCTTGGATTATGGAAATACTGTGGCATATTTCTACTACGGAAGCGCAGCATAGCAATTTCAAGAACGGCTCTCTGATTAGTAAATGGGCCAATGCCTATCCGGAGATATTCGATGAAGATGATATTCGGCTGGCCAGAGATCAGGCAAAGTATGGGCATAAGTTTTATGAATGGATGGGAGCTGTAGTGATATACAATACTATAGGCTATTTGTCACTTATGCAGGAATATGAGCTGACCAGTCATAAACGCAAGCATGCAGCATTTCAGAATATAGTGGATTCCAAAACCTTTCAGTATATTATGGGACCGAAGGAAGAGGAGAACCATTGCCCGGATCTTTTTTGCTTTTCCGTAGATATCGACGATTGGTTTTTCTGCGATGTTAAAGGAAAAGAGGAAAAATGGGATCTGGACCGGCTCGCCTTTTTTAAAAACCTTCAGAACATATCGGGAAAGGCGGTGAGGATGATTACCATAGATAAACAATCCACGATTCGTGAAACCGGGGGCATTACTTTTACCAGGGAGTAATTGTGTTCAAAGAGTTTGTTTCACCGGGAATTTTCAGTCCCTTACAGGGCAAGTTTTGCCAAAAAAAGCAAGAATTTGGCCGGTAATGTACTACCTTTTTTCAGGACAAGCCTGAAAAAAAAGCGCTTCGCGGAAGAAACCACTGTTTAGATTAAGTTTGAACAACATGTTGTTTCAGGTTGCGCTTTAAGCGCCTAAGCCCTTACCATGTTATTGTTTCTGCGTCCGGAATTTTTGTTCCCATCAGAATTACGTTCCTGTCGGTACAAATACTTATCATATAATCATATAAGGATTTTCCGATTTTTTTACGGGGCTTATTTTCACCATCAAAATGGCTCATGGCCTCTCTCAGGAAATGGTCTCCCAATTTCCTTGCTCTTTTTTTACTCGTTCCCTTTTCAACGATCAGAGCCAGCGAAATTTTTTTGATTTCATCCTGCTGTACCACCAGAGCTTCCTGAACTTCTTCATATTCCTCCATTTTGGTAACCACCTTAAGCTTTTCTTTTTCTTTAACTTTTGGAAGCTCCCGGGTTTCTACAGAATCCTGCTGATCTGCTGAATTGTTGATCACTCTGGTTTCTTCTGTCTGCTGAGCGTTTAATGATAATGCCATACCGATGAATAAGAAGATAATGATATATTTCATAGCCTCCCTGTTTTTGGGATATAAAAATAATACATAAACTAAAAAATTCAATGATTTAACTGAACCCGGAATGAAAAAATGATCAAATCGGCAGCAGTTAAAAAGCGGAGATAAAGAGGCTTTGCTAATGCGATATTATTAAAATTTTGATTATAGGGATATATCCACCTTCATGGAAGTTAATGTACAATCAGCCAGAAATAGGTTCATAAGGTAATTAAAATCCTGAGGTCCCAGATGAAGGATAAACTTATGGAAAGGGATTAACTTGTAACGTATTTTTCAATTTTCTCTTTAAGTTCATGATGAGAATTGACCCTGTCGTTTTCCAAACCTAAATCGAACCGGTTATATGGATCGAAACGGATACAATAATAACCTGCTGCTCTGGCAGCATTTACGCCATACTCCGAGTCTTCAACAACAATACATTCAGAAACATCTCTTTGAATCATTGATGCCACCGGGAGGTATGATTTCTCAAAATCTTCGTTTTCACAAATTTCCCGGCCCAATATCCATTTGAAATACTCCGTAATTTCCAGATGATTTAATAAGATTTCGAGGTTTTTTTGCGGGTTTGCCGAAACCATTGCGAGATCAAATTCGGTATAAAGGTCTTGAAGGGTTTCCTTTATATGGGGAAATGGAATAACGTATTGCTCCAGGTTTGTAAAATGCAGGCGGTGTTTTTCTTCTACAATATTTTTTATTTGATCCGGTGTAAGCGTATCAATATTTTTTTTAAGAAAAGCCTCGGTGCTTAACCCAATGAGGTCTTTCATAGAAAAGTTCGCTGAGAAATTAATTCCATATTTTTTAAGGAGGTCCCTTAGCATATAAAAACGACCCAGGTCGGTATCTGCAATTACCCCGTCAAAATCAAAGATTATGCAATTGACTGGTTTATTCATTTTGTTCATTACCAATATTATCTGTTTAATACAAATATGCTATGATAACTCTTTTACAAATCAGGATTTTAACAGATATTAAAAAGTTACGAAGATAATGAAATAATTTTTTAAATTTGAAAATTACGCCTTGTTAGGTGGATAAAAGCAAATGGCTTCCTGTAGTTAATACAAATTCAAAGCATTATGGAAAAACGCATTTGTAAAAACAGTGGAATGGAATTGTCGGTATTGGGATTAGGATGTTGGTCGTTTGGAGGTGGTAGTTATTGGGGAAGCAGGGATCAGAAGGATGTTGAGGAAATTGTTAAAGCTTCTGTCGATTTGGGTATTAATTATTTTGATACTGCCGAAGTTTACAATGAGGGTAGGAGTGAGTCTTCTCTCGGACAAGCTCTACAAGGAAAACCAAGGGATAAGCTTATTATTGGCAGTAAGATCAGTCCTTCCAATTGTTATCCCGATGTTTTGGTGAAACATTGTGAAGATTCACTGAAAAGGCTGCAGATGGAATATATTGACCTGTATATGATCCATTGGCCAATCCATCCGCATTCCCTTCGGCACTACACGGATGATGAACAAATTAGAAACCACCCTCCCTCAATCAGTGATGCATATGAAACCATGATGAAACTGCAGGAAAAAGGGAAAATCAGGCATTTTGGAGTAAGTAATTTCGGGAGACCCAAACTGGATGAATTACCTGATTTAAGTAATGTGGCTGTAAATCAGTTACCGTACAATTTACTCTGCCGGGCGGTGGAGTATGATGTTCTGGATAAATGTGCGCGGCATGGCATTGGGGTTGTTGGATACATGGGATTGATGCAGGGCATTTTAACTGGAAAGTTTCTCACTTTTGACAGCATACCCCCGAAAAGACGGCGTACCCGTCATTTTCACCATAAAAGAACACAGGAAGCCAGGCACGGAGAAGAAGGATGTGAAGCAGAAACATCACAGGCACTCCGCGACATTCAAAAAATATGTGATGAGACGGGATATTCCATGGCAGAAATATCCATCAAGTGGATAATTGCCAATCCTTTAATAACATGTACATTAATTGGTGCAAGCAACAAGAGGCAATTGGAAGAGAACGTTAAGGCAGCGGAAGAGCCTTTGCCTTCCGATATTGTTGAAGCTTTGAACACGGTCACTCAACCTCTCAAAAAAGCGCTTGGCAATCATATTGATATATTTGAAGGTGCAGAGAATGACAGAACCATTTGAATTGTAGTGTTTTAATATTTATTGCATTTATCATATTGACGGATTAAGGCTTTTTTATTATATTTATCCAATTTCAGAATATGACATCTTTATATGCTGTTAACCCAAAAAGATGGAAAGTAAAGTTATGAAAAGACATACCACAATATTATTTATAATCTTTTTATTTATGATGGCATCCATAGGGTATACCATGCGCGAGGATAAAGAATTGATGGACCTTTTGCCGGAGAATACCGAATCTCTGGCCGTTGAATCAGAGAAAATTTATGAGACGCCTGAATCGCTTTATGAGTATATAAACGGAGGGGCCGAGCTTTATTTGAATTATGGTTTCAGAAAAATGGCCAGGCGGGTCTATAAAACCGGTGATGGTAATGAGATTAACGTTGAACTATTTGATATGATTCTTCCCAAAAATGCATTTGGTGTGTTTTCCTATTCTAAAGATACGGCCAATACAAATATCGGACAGGGTGCTCAGTATATAGGGGGTTCGCTGATATTCTGGCAAGACAGATACTTTGTATCCATTTCAGCCAGAAAAGAAACAAGTAAAATTAAGGAAGAGATACTTGGTATTGGTCGGGGAATCAGCGAAGCGATAGGAACTACCGGGGAGTTGCCGCCGGTATTTTCCATTATTCCTGAACGGTCACTCGTAAAAAGCAGTAAATTTTACTTTCACCACCATGCATGGCAGAATAAATACCGTTACATTACCAATGACAATGTTTTTAACATTGACGATGATGTGAATGCGCTCCTGAATCAATACGGAAGTCCGCAGAAAAGGCATTATCTGTTGATTGTTGAATACCCCGACAGTAAGAAAGCACGTAAAGCTTTAAAGAAGGGCAAAAAGAAATTCTCTGAAACATTAAAAGGCAAAAGGGTTGGTGAGAATGATGAAGGTCTGTGGATGGGCTGTGAGGTAAAAGATCAATTGCTGATGTTCGTAGTTGATGCTCCAGGCAAAGAAGAAGCCACTTATTTGCTGGATCAGACGGCAGAAAATTATACGGAGATAGAATGATGCATGTCTATCAATCAATAATTCATATTATTTAATTGTATTTACATTATACCAGTTTAATGCACACCAAAAACCGATCGTTATGACAACAAAAAAATTAACCCGCAGGGAAGCGCTCAAAAATATGTTACTGGGTACGGCAGGAAGTGTTTTGCTTGGCACACTCCCATGGAAAGCTTTCGGAAAGAGCAATGCTCAAAAATCCAGAGTGATTTTGATACGCGATAAGAATCTGCTGGATGGTTCCGGTAATATAAATAAGGGCGTTTTACAGGCTATGGTGGACAAGGCTGTTCCAGCCCTTACCGGCGACTCGGATGTCGCTACTGCCTGGGAAAAAATTATTAAACCGGATGATGTTCTAGGAATCAAATCCAACGAATGGAGCTATTTATCTACCCCTTCCGAACTGGAACAAACTATCAAAGAGCGGGCAATGGAGGCCGGAGTCAGTGGCGACAATATCAGCATTGATGACCGGGGAGTTCTGGAGAATTCGGTGTTTAAAAATGCTACCGCCCTGATCAATTCGCGCCCGATGCGTACCCACGACTGGGCCGGTGTGGGATCGCTGCTAAAGAATTATATTATGTTTCATCCAAAGCCCTTTGAATATCACCCGGATACCTGCGCAGATCTGGCGAAAATCTGGAAGAAACCTATGGTAAAGGGCAAAACACGGCTCAATATCCTGGTGATGATTACACCCTTATTTCATGGGGTTGGACCGCATCATTTCAATGAGAAGTATACATGGCGCTATAACGGGCTTATCGTTGGTTTCGATCCTGTAGCTGTAGATGCAACCGGCCTTCGCATCATTCAGGCCAGACGAAGTGAGTATTTCGATGAGGAAAGACCCATCAGCCCTTCACCTCACCATATTGAGCTTGCGGATACGCGCCATAATATGGGCAATGCAGATCCCAACAACATTGAATTGGTAAAGATGGGCTGGGAGGAAGGGATATTGATCTGATCAATTTTGATGCAAACATCATTGATTCAGTCCAGTATTACGTCCTGTATTTTATAAGCTGTTTATGTTCATTACATACTCGAATCTTTTCTGAATTTTGCCAAAGACATGGGCTATGAAGAGCGGGAGAGGGGATACCTCTCCAAATGTCACCTTTGTGTGGATATACGTAAATTTCTGGTCGACCAGAATGATTGTCCTGAATTACAGCCCAGACAATATTATCAGTTTCCGGGAAACAACTAAAATGCTTTACGCTCACAATCCCAGGAAAGATATGGCAAAACCGCTCAGGAAAATGATGGCTCCGGCAATGGCATGCGTATAGCGTTCAAGCCTTCCGAAGTGAAATTGTTTGATGCCAAAGGTAAAAAGAAGCACCATGCCCAGCATAGTAGCTATGGTCAGTATTCCGAATACTGCTGCCACCAGCACTGTTCCGCCGATGCTTAGCTTGGCGGCAGGATACATCAATATAGGAATGAGCGGTTCGCAGGGTCCGAGAACAAATATCAGAAACAATATCCAGAGAGTGATGTTCTTTTTGGGTCCCTCGTGGGTGTGATCGTGATTCCCTGTATGATCATGATAATGCTCATGGGCCCCTTTCCCGGAATGAAAATGAAGATGCGTATGAGGTTTGTTTTTCAAGCCCCTCCAAAGTCCCCATATGAAATAGATAAGTCCGAAACCCATAAAAAGCCAGGCTGCAATATCGCCACGTTGGGCTTCCAGTCCTTCCAGCTTCGTAACACCAATACCTGCTGCAATGCCTACCGCTCCAATAATGATAGAGGAGGCTACATGCCCCAGTCCACACAGAAAAGTAATCCAGCTTGTTCTGACTATTGACCATTTCCGGGCCTTGGCCATCACGATAAAGGGAAGATAGTGATCGGGACCAATCACGGTATGGACCAGGCTGGACTATACACCTTAATGGGATTGGATTTGCCTTTCAGGGTCACTTCTTTGACAAATTTAAATTTGTCCGGGTTTTTTAACCTTTTCAAGGTATATTCCGATATCCTTATAGTGCCTGGATCAGCAGATTCTTCAATCCGGTATGCGGTGTTAACTACATCCCCGACTACGGTCCAGTCTTTTCGTTCCTCACTGCCGATATTCCCCTGAATCAGATTGCCGCTGTTGATGCCCACCCGGATATTGAGCTCGGGTAACTCCATAGACTGAAGGTTATTGTTCAGCTTTTTTAATCCGGTTTTTGTCATATTCATGGCTGCTTTCACAGCGTTCTCTGCATCATTGAAAATGGCCATTACCCCGTCGCCCAAAAATTTATCAATATCTCCATGATTTTTTTGAACGATGAGAGAAGTCAGAGAAAAATAAGCATTCAGCATCTTCACCACTTTTTCGGGTCCAAGTTTTTCAGATAAACCTGTGAAGTCAACAATGTCCATAAAAAGAATGGTAAGGTTCCTGTTGCGTCCGGTGAATCTGTAATTTTCATGATTTACCGATCTTATTATTTGTTTATAGGTTGTTTCAGAAACATACTGCCTGATGACCTTTTTGAATTTCTCCTCAAGGTGGCGGATTTTTTCTTCTGTGGATACATCCCGGAAGATTTCAATGGCACCTGTGATGTTCCCGTTTGAATCTTTCAGAGGAGTGGCATAGATGGCAACGGGGATGCGATTGCCCCTTTTATTTTTCGGAAATAGTTTGCATTCTATGGTTTCCCCTTTCAAAGCTTTTTCAAGCGGGCATGATTCAATGCAAAGATTGTGGCCATTGGGGTCCTGGAGATTCAGTGTCTCCTCTCCCCATTGCATTCCTGTCATTTCTCCGGCAGAGTAACCTGTAATTTTTTCTGCTCCTTTATTCCAGAAGAGAATGTTTTTTTCCTTATCTACTATATAAACCCCTTCATATAAAATATCAAGCCATCTTTGGGTCTCCGGGGAAATCAGGTTATGTTCATCTTCAATCATGTCCGGTTCATGATAATTCCGCAATGTATGCGGGATATGCTTTATTATATGGATTCAGCCATATTCTGCGGAATGGTGCTTTGGCAACTTCATAAGGAATATAAACCGAATCATCTTCAAATTTAATGAATCAATTCCAATTTCATTTGATACGTAATTCACTTGTGAAAGGTTATTTGTGAAAGTAAAATCTTGCTTAAAACAGATTTAGACTATAAAAAACTGGCATAGAGCTATACGATATTTATCCTGATGGATTTTGAATAGGTAACAAAAAAGCCGCGTTTAAAACGTCTTTGCTCTGATTTTGTGACCCCACTAGGAGTCGAACCTAGATCGTCAGATCCGGAATCTGATGTTCTATCCATTGAACTATGGGGTCTGTAAAGATAAAGAACAATTACAGGCCCAAAATTATAAAACTTACTTTATTTTATGGCATATTGAAAGAAAGAAATGTCATCCAGTTCCTTTTTCAGTGCCTCTTCTTCTTTTGGGGTCAATGTTCTGAGCGGCAAACGACAGGGACCACAGTCAATGCCAAGCATTTTCATAATGCTTTTGCCTGCGGTAATGGCTCCACCATATTGCTGGAGAATCCGGATCATGTGGATGGATTTATCTTGTAATGCCCGGGCGGTTTCAATATTGTTATTTTTATAAGCTTTAATGATTTGGATATACAGTGGAGCAGCAAAATTATAGGTGCCTCCCACAGCCCCTTCTGCCCCCACTGCCATTGCCGGAAGCAGCATCTCGTCCAGTCCGAATAGCATATTGAAGCGTCCGGAGCTGTATGCATAAGCCTGACGATAATCCATCAGGTCGTTATCTGTGAATTTTACCCCGGCAAAATTGGGCACCACATGTTCAGCCTCCCTGGTGAAATCGCTCACCCTATAATGAACGCCGGTGAGAAAAGGAATGTGATAATAATAAAAAGGCAGGCCGTGACCGCTTTCTGCTATGGATTTGCAGTAACCTACCAGCTCATTCATTCCGGAAGGTTTGTAATAGCTGGGGGCAAATGCGGAAATGCCGTCCGCTCCTATGGATGCTGCATGACTGGCAATACGTTGGGCATAGGACAGGCAATTGTGCCCCACATGAATGATCAGCTTAATATGGGATGGCGTATGCTTTCGCCATATTTCAGCCAGTTCCAGGCGTTCTTCTGTTGTAAGTGAAGTGGTTTCGCCGGTAGTACCGGCAACAAAAAAGCCGGTTATCTCATTTTTTACCAGCATATCGGCCTGTTGCTTCACCTTTTTAGTGTTGACCGAATGATCGTTTTTAAACGGTGTAAAAACAGCCGGGATGATGCCTTGTAATTTGTTTTTTTCCATATTACAAAGAGATAAATTTTAATTTTTCAGTGATTCGAATTGTTGTCCGATTGTTATATCCGGTTTATTTTCAATGGAAAATATTCTAAATGCCAAATAAAAGGAATAAAACCGGGGATAATTTCATCAAATATAATAAATTCGTAAACCGGATTAAACCGGATACTGAAATGGTTAAAATTAGACAATATTGTGGGATTATCCTTTATATAAGACTGATTAAAACGATTGCGCATGAAACAATTGTCAGAAAATGAACTTACACGCATTTCAAAATTCACGGTCACCTCGGCTGATACCGACATGTATTCCCGGATACAACTTGGGTCTTATGTCAATCTTTTGATTCAGTCCTCCATACATTCTGCCGATGATATGGGTCACGGATTTAAAGACCTGGTGAAAAGGCAGCTTTTCTGGGTTCTTAGTCGCCTTACAGTGGACATCTACCGTCCGCTTGAATGGCACGAAGAGTTGAAGGTGGAAACCTGGGCAAAAGGGCTGGAACGGTTGTTTTATCTTCGTGATTATCTGGTGCGGGATGGAAATGAAAATATTGTTGGCAGGGGTACTTCAGGATGGCTGGCTGTAGATATGGAGACCAAGCGACCGAAGAAGATCGAAGGTACCGGCTCCGATCTTTTTGAATATCTTAAGGACAAGCATGCCATGAAACAGTTGCCCGAATCGATTGGTCCGGTTAAAGAGGGAAAGCGGTTTGAAGTCCATTCTACCTATTTTGATACCGACCTGAATAAACATGTTACTTCCACGCGTTATGTTGACTGGATGATGGATACTTTTTCTCCTGATTTTCACCGGGATCATTATCCCAAAAGGTTGTCGGTAAATTATATCAGGGAGACCAAGCCCCTTGAGACCATTCATATCTTAAGGAACCAAACCGGGAAAAAGCAATATGTCTTTGAGGGAATTAATGTAGGTGCTGATACCATTGCATTCAGAGGTAAAATTGAATTTTAAAAATGATGTCTTTAGAGTTTTCCGAAATCATGCGGTATGTGATCCATTATGGTCTGCACCTGTTTTTACCGGGCCTGGTTGCCTGGATCTTCTTCAGATCACAATGGAAACGCGCCTGGCTGATAATGCTGGCCACCATGTTGGTTGATCTGGATCATTTGTTGGCAGATCCTGTTTTCCAGGCCAACCGTTGCAGCATCGGTTTTCATCCGTTACATTCTTATTATGCGATAGGCGGATACGGGATTATGGCATTTTTTTCAAAAGTCAGGGTAATAGCTGTTGGCCTGATGCTGCATATGGTCACAGATTTTACTGATTGCTTGTGGATGGGCGAATTACTTCCAGGGTAAAAGGGAATTCTTCCTTCCCTGATAAAGAGCGATGGTAATGCAAGATTCTTAAATTGTTATTTTCTTTCGTAAAAAATGGAATGGTTTTCTTCGAACATAAGTCCCTGTTTTTCCGTAAAGGGTAAATAAATCTCAAATCAGATCTATGAAGAAGAACCTGTTTCTCCTGATTCTGTTTATCATCTTCTATTCCTGCGGTATCTTCCGTCCCCGCGTCGATCTGAATCAGGGAGGAACCAATCGGGCGGGTTATTATGAAACAATTTCCTTTGACCATATAAGGGAAAAGATTATCCTTCCGGTTATGATTAATGGCAAGATCAGGCAATTTATCTTCGATACCGGTGCCCCGACCATTATCAGTGAATCACTTCAGAAGGAAATGCAGTATGAAACACTGGGAGAAGGTCTTATTTCTGATGTGCATCAAAATGAGGACAGAGGTACTTTTGTTAAGGTTGAGAGCCTTTCTCTGGGTGATGTTGAGTTTAGCAACATACCTGCACTGGTAAGCGATATGAGTAACCTTCCGTGGAATTGTTTTCAGGTGGATGGATTCATAGGCAGCAATTTGTTGAGAAATTCTGTTGTTCAGATTAATGCGGATGAGCAGGAGTTTATTCTTGCCAGTGATACCCGGAAATTCAAGAATCTTGGAAAAGAAAATCTGATGCGTCTGGACCGGCAGAGTTCCCCGTATATTAAGTTTGGTATTGCCGGAGAGAGAAACAGATACGTTTTATTTGATACTGGGAGTGAAGATTTTGTGAATATCAGCCTTGAGTATTTTGAAACTTTAAAGAAACACCGCTGTGCTTTTAATATTGAGAAAGAAGGGTATGGAAACGGGATCATGGGATTGTTCGGCACCGGAAGGGAAGGAAAGGTTTACCGGCTTAAGATGGATTCTCTTCGTTTTGATCAGACCACAATCACGGAGCCGGTGGTAGAGGTCACCAATACCAGCGACAAACTTGGAGCAGAACTTTTGAAATACGGCATAGTGACACTTGATTATCCCAATAAAAAGTTTTATTTCTACTCTGAAAATGAAACCCTTCCGTTTAAAGAAAAACGCCACTCCGAGCTGGGCTTTCGTCCGGTAATTCTTGAGGATACGCTACGGGTCGGGCTGGTGTGGGAGCATTCCCTGGTTGACAGCCTCGGTCTGGAGGCGGGAGATGAAATTATCCAGATCAATGATTACCAGTTCCGGGATTCTCTGAAAAGTTCCTTTTGTAATTTATTGCTGAATGATTCCCTTATTGATTCCAAGGTTTTTCACATCAAATATATTGATGATGAAGGAAATTTCAAGCGGATTAAAATGCGGCGGAAGAAGAAATAATAATGCTTAAAAAAGATGTAGAGCTTAGAGTTTGAAGCCTGGAGCAAAGAACTGATGTCTATCCACTTTGTTACAATTCATTCACGCCATATGTTCCCCGACCAATTAACCATTCACTCATTCA
>JBKGZA010000071.1:0-14207 GCA_046545815.1 Bacteroidales bacterium | reverse complement strand
CTTATAAATCAGATTTCAGAGGGTTTGACGTATCATTATATTTTTCTCTTAGTGCTTCCAGTTTTTCTTTAAGCTTTTCGATCACTTCTTTATATTCGGATTGGTTATAGACATTGATCAGTTCACCGGGATCTTTTTTTAGATCATACAGCTCCCAGCAGGAGTCGGGCTCATGTCCCATTCGCTGAAGGCCGTAATAATATATCAGCTTGTACCTGTCGGTGCGGATGCCGTAGTGGCTCGGACGCCTTTCCTGATGGGTCCAGTAGTGGTAATACATCGCATCCCGCCAATCATCCGGGGTATTGCCTCTGAGATTCTTCCGGAAACTTCTTCCCTGCATGTAGTCAGGAATATCTGCCCGGGCATAATCCAGCATCAACCCGGGAAAATCAATGTTCAGGATGATGTCATCCACTGTGGTTCCCGGGTCAATTTCTTCGGGGTACCTGATGATGAAAGGCATTCGGGCTGATTCTTCAAGCATGAACCGTTTGTCGAACAGGTTATGTTCTCCCAGGAAGTAACCCTGATCAGAGGTATAGATCACGACAGTATTTTCTGTCTGACCGGTCTTCTCAAGGTATTCCATCACGCGACCTATGCTCTCGTCAATTCCGGCCACGCCTCTCAGGTAATCTTTGATGAATTTCTGATAGGTTGCCCGCCTCTTCTTGTCGGGGTCGTCTGTATTTAATTTTAGCTGTGGAGGAGCATAGCGTTTGGGTCTTTCCAGGAAACGGTTCATCAGAATTTCAAGGGGCCAGCCTTTAAAGACTTTATTCTTCGGACTTTCATCCCGGAGCAGGTCTTCGGGTTCGGGCAGCGTCTCTCCCTTATAAAGCCATTGGTATCGTTCGGGTCCGTAAAAAGGCTCATGTACCGATTTGAAGTGCAGCATCATGCAGTAAGGTTCCTCTTTGTTATCGCGGTTTTTCAGATAGTCAAGGGCCTGTGAGGTGATCACATCCACCGAATGGCCATCATATTCTTTTCCATCTCCATCCCAGTCTTTTCCGGATTCATAAAGCGTGGGATTGTGGTAGTCACCCTGTCCGTGTAATACGTTATAATAATCAAATCCGGAAGGCTGGCTTTTTAAATGCCATTTTCCCACAAGGGCTGTCTGATATCCGGCTTGTTGCAATCTTTTGGCAAGATTGTCCCGTTCCGGGTCGAGCCTTCCCTGCAGGGTCTTTGCCCCATTCAGATGGCCGTATTGGCCGGTCAGGATCGACGCCCTGGAAGGGACACTGATCGAGTTGGTGCAGAAACAATTCTGCAGCAAGGCACCCTGGCTGCGCAGCCGGTCAATATTTTGAGTAGGGGCATAGTCGGCCAGCCTCGATCCGTAACACCCCCATGCCTGACTGGTGTGGTCGTCGGCCATGATGAACAAGATATTCGGACGTTCCTTATTCTGCTGCTGGTTGTCTGCAGCGGCTTCTCCATCCGGTAAAAAACCAATTGTGGCAAGCCCTGCAAGGCCATAAATTAAACGGTTTGCGTAGAAGTTGGGCGTTGTTTTTTTCAACATCATGCGTTACTTTATATTATTCGTTGAGTTATTGTTGTTTGATTTCCACATAAAATGGGAGAATATGCCTTCCCTGGCTGCTGTACCAGCTTTCTACACTATATTGGCCCTTTTCCAGATGAATGTCCGGCATGGTTATTTCTCTTGTATTTTCGCCCATACCCATTTCATTGTGAATTGTCCGTTTAACCGTACCCATGCGAAGGTTCATGGTACCGCTTTCTTCCAGCGGTTTGTGAAAATGGAAAACAATATCGTAATCTGCTTCCTGAACCACTTCAATATCCCAATATCCATAAATTTCCATCTGGTTCCATATCCCCGGTTGCCCCTTGGCATCATTCCGGTTCAGAATGACGGGGTTTTCCTGATCGCTGCCCACTTTGATGGACTGGATTTCGTTAAGATGAGGACTTTCCATGATTTTCCCGTACCAGTCATCAAACAGGGATTTGAATTCACGGGCCTGTTCCTTGTTGGATGAGAGGATGTTGTTTTGTTCATAGGGATCTTTTTCCAGGTTAAATAACTCCAGATCATCAAGAGATGCGGTGTAAGGGGCATGTCCCACCAGCTTATAGTTTCCCTTTCTGACTGCAACATTCTGGTATGGCTCGGGATAGCTTCTTTGCCAGTAAAAATACAACGGGCGGTCGGCCCAGGGTACCTCATTTCCCTGGATGAGCGGAAGCAGACTTTTCCCGTCTATCTGTACTTCTTTTTCCATAGATATGTTACAGATATCCAGAATAGTGGGGAGTATGTCAATATGGGCGGCGGGAACATCCACCGTTTTGTTTGCCGGAAATTCGTCTCCCAGCTTCATGAGGAAGGGTACATGGATTCCGCCTTCATACACGCTGCTCTTTCTACCTCTGAAACCTCCCTTGTATCGGCGTTGCTGAGGTCCGTTGTCTGTCAGGAAGATGATCAGTGTGTTTTCCTCCAGGCCATTTTCTTCAAGGGATGTGAACAGCTTTTCCATGTTATCATCAATGTTGGTGACCATACCGTACACTTTGCGGGCGGCTTCTTTCTCACTTTCCGACATATCATCCGGGAAGGGCTGATTGCCCGGAAAGGCTTCACGGTCGGAGGGATCTATGTTCTTATACATCTCATAATATTCCTCAGGTAGTTGCAAAGGTGTATGCGGAGCATTGAATGACAGATAAAGGAAAAAAGGCTCTGTTTTGTTTTCCCGGATGAAGTCAATGGCTTCCTCGGTATATACATCGGAGCAATAACCGTCAGTCTGTACTTCTTTGCCGTTTTTGTACAACACGGGATCGAAATAGGAACTGTCGAACTCAAAATAGTTGGCTATATCACCCACCTGGCCGATGCCCCCGCTTCGATGTACAAGTGAGGTAGTAAATCCCTGATCTATTGGTCTGAATGGATAGTTGTCTCCAAGATGCCATTTGCCAAAGATTCCCGTATGGTATCCGTTGTCTTTGAGTATTTCAGCCACCGTAACCTCCTCGTTGGCCATTATGGCGCCTCCGTTATAGGTATCATATATGCCGGTGCGCAGCGAATATCTCCCGGTCATAAGGCTTGCCCGGGTAGGGGCACTTACGGGTGAAACATAGAAGTTGGAAAATTGTACGCTTTCCTCGGCCAGACTATCTGTTGTTGGGGTTTTGACAATGGAATTTCCCGTAAAGCCCAGGTCTCCGTATCCCTGATCATCTGTCATGATCAGGATTACGTTTTTCTTGTCTGCATTTTGTTCTGCTTCCCCTTCTGAGGCATGGTTACATGCCGAAAAGAGAAGGGATGCCAGGCCTAAAGAAGAAAGAACGGAAGTATTCATAGTATATTTTTTTTAAGAGATGTGCTTCATACCACCCGGTAATTCGTAATATGAAGCACTTCTCTGTTATGGATCAATCGGATTCAGGTAAATAGGGATCTTTATCCGGAACCTGGTATTTGTCCCTTAGGTCTTCAAGTTTTGCTTTCAATTTTCGGGTTATTTCATCGTATCCTTCTTTCCCGTACAGGTTGTTCATTTCTTTAGGGTCCTCCTTCAGATCGTACAGCTCCCATGTGTCAATGTCATAGTAAAAATGCATCAGCTTATAGCGTTCGGTGCGGATTCCGTAGTGACGTTTGACAGAATGGGCGCCCGGATATTCAAAATAATGATAATACAGTTCTTCACGCCATTCAGGATTTTTTCCCTCCAGTAAGGGTTTAAGAGATCTTCCCTGCATATCATCCGGAATTTCCACCCCGGCCATATCCAGTATGGTGGGGGCATAATCAAGATTCTGCACCATTTCTTCAATTTCTCCTTTGCCTTGATATCCTTTGGGGGGTCGCATGATGAGTGGAGTTCGCAGGGACTCGTTATACATGAACCGTTTGTCGAACCAACCGTGTTCTCCCAGATAGAATCCCTGGTCCGAGGTATAGACTATCAGGGTATTTTCAGCCAGCCCCTGTTCTTTGAGGTAATCCATAATCCTGCCTACATTCCGGTCTATTCCGGCAATATTTCGCAAATAATCTGTGAGGTATTTCTGGTATTTCCATCGGGCCAGTTCTTTCCCCTGTAGATTTTTTTCCTTGAACTCTTCTATTCTCGGCTGATATTCCTTATTCCATGCTTCTCTCTGAGCAGGGCTCATTCTTTCCATCTTGTTTTTGAAACCGCCTCTTCCGTTTTCGATTTCTCCCTCCTCATCCAGGAGCTTAAGATCCCATACCAGCCGCATGTCTTTCCATATGCTCATCTCTTGTTCCTGAGCCGCTTTTCTTCCTTCGTAATTGTCAAAGAAGTTAGATGGAACGGGAAATTTTGTATCATCGAATCTGTCAAATTCTGTTGTGTCGGGCATCCAGTTTCGATGGGGTGCTTTGAAATGCACCATCATGCTGAAAGGCTTGTCTTTATCTCTCTTTTCGAGCCATTCGATGCCAAAATCAGTGATCAGGTTGGTAGAATGGCCTTCTTCCCTTACATTTTCTCCCATCTCTATAAAGTCGGGATTGTAATAATCTCCCTGACCGGGAAGAACCTTCCAGTAATCGAACCCTGTGGGATGTGTTTTCAGGTGCCATTTGCCGATCATGGCAGTTTGATAGCCTGCATCTCTCAATAGTTTGGGAAAGGTTACCTGGGTGCTGTCAAAGGGTTCCCGGTTATCGATAACGCCGTTCAGATGGCTGTGTTTGCCGGTGAGCAGCACAGCTCTGCTGGGGGCGCTGATCGAGTTGGTGACAAAACTGTTGGTAAACTGAACGCCTTCCTGAGCAATCTGGTCGAGGTTCGGGGTTTGAATGAGCTCGTCGCTGTAGCAGCTCAAGGCCTGGTAAGCATGATCGTCAGCCATAATATAAATGATATTGGGCTGTTCAGGCTTATCATCTTCGGAGGTGTCACAGCCGGTTAATCCTGCAATGGCAGCCCCTCCCAGGCCTAAGATGAACCATTTGGCTTTTATTCCTTTGCATGAGCTTTGAGCAGAAAGATCCATTAAGGGGTTGAATGATTTCATAGGGCTTATGGTTTTATTTAGATTTATCCATATTCAGAAGTAGTATCTTTTAACAAAAATAAAAATAATATTTGCGATTCATAGTTAATTGAGGACAGACTTTAATATATCAAACTCTAATCCAGATAAGCCGGAAATTCTAAATTCGAAATCCTAAATTACCTGTCTACCGGCAAGGCAGGGATATTTGAATTTTATTTTCTGCCAAAAAATGCAAGAAAAATAAAAAGTAAGGTTAAATAATAACGGCAAACCCGGTATCTTAATCTTTTAATCCTTATCTACGGGAAGTAAATTTTCATCGAATACATAGGATTTTGCTTTCCTGGTATCGAATGTTATGGTGGAATCTCTATACCGTAGGGTGCACATGTTGCCCTGTTTGGAGGTTACGGCCACTCTGCTCAGCTTGTGATTGTCCCAGTGAATGTCTACACGGAAATCTCCTCTGGCCTGTAACCCTTTGATATTTCCCTTTTCCCAGCTATCGGGAAGGGCCGGGAGAATACGAATGGTATCCCTGTGGCTTTGCATGAGCATTTCTGAAATGCCTGCAGTAAATCCGAAGTTCCCGTCGATCTGGAAAGGCGGATGGGTATCGAACAGGTTGGTCAGTGTGGATTCTTTAAGCAACGCAAGGGCATTTTCATGGGCCCTTTCACTGTCTTGCAAACGGGCAAAAAGGCTGATGATCCATGCACGGCTCCATCCGGTATGGCCGCCGCCATGAGCCAGGCGTCGTTCAATTGTTTTTTCCGCTGCTTTGAAGCGTTCTGGGTTGCCCGGATGCATTGTCGTTCCCGGGTATAATCCGAAGAGATGGGAAATATGCCGGTGGCCCGGATCCTCTTCCTCATAATCCCGGATCCATTCCTGGATGGTACCATCGTCCCCAATCTGAACCGGCGGCAGTTTCTCACGGGCTGTACGGAGCTTTTCTTTCAATCCGGCGTCTTTGCCAAGGATGTCGGCTGCTTGTATGCAGGCGGAAAAGAAGGTATGGATGATCTGGATATCCATAGTGGCTGCCACAGTTAACCGCTGAGGTTCTTCGGTTTCGGGATGGATATAAAGGTTCTCCGGTGAGTGGGAAGGGGCGGTTACCAGTTGTCCCTGCTCATTTTCTATCAGGAAGTCGAGTATGAATTCCGCCGAACCTTTCATTAATGGATATATTCTTTCCTCCAGCAGTTGCTTGTCGCGATAGAATTCATAGTGTCGCCACAGAGGCATCAAAAACCAGGCTCCTGCCACGGGAAAGTATCCGTTGTTTATTTGGGATTCCTCCGTAGAGCCCGAAGGTGTGGTCCTGCCGAAAATGTTTGTACAATGATGTACTACCCAGCCATCGGCTCCGTACATTCTGCGGGCTGTTTCTTTTCCATGTTCAGCCAATGATTCGGCAAAATTGAGGTAAGGGATGATCGTTTCAGGTAGGTTTCCTGGGTTGTGCGGCCAGTAATTCATTTGCAGGTTGATGTTCAGGTGATAATCTGCTTCCCAGGGAGCCCACATTTCTTTATTCCATATACCCTGGAGATTTGCCGGCAATCGGGCAGGATAACGTGAGCTGTTCATAAGCAGGTACCTGCCGTATTGAAACATCAGAGCGAGCAAAGCAGGATCCGCTTTATCTTCTTTTAAGGCTTCAAGGCGTTTGTCTGTAGGAAGGTTGTCTTGCCGGCTCTGGATCAGATTAAGGTCCACCCGTTCGAACATTTCCCGGTGTTCTGCAATATGTTGCCTGCGAAGCACTCTGTAAGGTTTTTGCATGGCGTTATTAACTGTTGCACGGGCTTTAGCTGCCGGATCAATGGTGCGGTCGAAGTCCATGTTGCTTAGATCATAATCTGTATCAGCAGAAAAAAGAATGGTTACCTTGCTGGCCTCCTTAATTTGTAAGGTGCTGTCCCTGGAAATAATGCTTCCGCCCTCTGTCGAGGCCTTCAGCACTCCGCCAAACCGCATATGTTTTCCACCGGGACCGGATCCGCCCGGGTTGGGTTCGGGTCCTTCCGGGGGCTTCTTGTCAATAATCTGACCTTTAAATATAAGGGTGTTGTTGTCTACGGCTTTCGTCCGGGCATCTTTGGAGCGGGTAAGGTGGATATCGAGGTTAAGCTTTTCTCTATCTCCTGCCTGAAGCCTTATTACCAGAACATCGTCTGTTGCGGATATGAAAGTTTCCCTGGTATGCTGCTGCCCCTCCGAATCAAAAGCTACGTTTGAAATGCCTGTATTAAGATTGAGTTCTCTACGATAGTTATTGGTATCATTCAGTCCTTCAAATGACAGCAGGATGTCTCCTAACGGTTGGTATGAGCGAAAAGAAGTGGGGCGTTGCGTGCCGTATTGCTGCATCAGCTTTTTGGCCCGCGCCGGATTGTCATTCAGCAGCGCTTCCTGTATCTCTGGTAAATGTTCCCTGAATTCAGGAGGATGTGCATCTACCGGTTGTCCTGCCCACAGGCTTTCTTCGTTTAGTTGTATCTTTTCCTGCTGTATGGTTCCATAAACCATAGCCCCAAGTTTGCCGTTACCCAGCGGCAGGGCTTCAGTCCATTCTGCTGCCGGCTGATTGTACCATAGCCTGAAAGGTGGATCTTCACTTTCGGGTAAAGACCAAACATTAATGGATAGTAATAAAGCGAAAAGAAGAAGTATTGGGTGATAAAGGGTTTTTAGGGTTTTCATGACTTTGAATTTCGTATCTGTTTGGTAACAAATGTAATAAAAACTAATTTATTCCAACAAATTGTTCATTTTTATTTTGGCCAGGTAAATGGCCGTTTTTTCTTCGTGACTGGAGTAATAGGATACCCAGAGTTTGTTATTGAAGATCAACATTCCCGGGTAGCTTGTATCTCCCCCGCTGGGCAGGTCGATGGTTTGCTTTAGGTTACCTTGTCTGTCTGTCACAAAAAGAGCCGTTTGGGCTCCCGAATCTTTGTAATGGCGGCTGCCAATACAAAGCTTGTCATCCGGCAGAAAAATGAAATTGGGGCCTCCCAGGCGAAATTCCAGTTCATGCCAGGTCCAGTCCTGATAAGGCGGCCGGCTTTTGCCCAGCATCCCGTTGGCGCCATTGGCACGACGAACCAATACGAACATCTGTTCTCCGTCAAAGCGGATGGTAGCCTCATTTGGTTTTGAGCCCACATCGAGTTCGCAAACGTGTTGGTAGGAAATGCCATCTTTTGTTTTCAGAAGTCTCGTTTGCCAGGTATCGTCAGGAAGCCTTGTTTGGTAGACTACAGCATAACCTGTGTTTTTTCTCCATGTGGTTCTCCATATCCAGTCGTGTTGCGTGCGAACGGATTCTTCTATGGCAACCGGTCTGGGTTGGGTAAAATCAGAACCATTGCCGGAAAATGCAACGTGCGATAATTTCTCCAGATTTTTACCTTTCCGGTAATGGGAGCCACCCATGAGTACCATAAGCTTGTTGTCCGGATTAATGGAAAGTTTAGGATCGCGAAGATCATATTGTTCGCTTGTTAAAGAGGCCACAGAATGCCAATTTTTACCATCCTCAGAGCGAATGATCCGGATGGTTCCATTTTCTGTTGTATCATGAGGAACGTGGTTGACACCTTCACGAAAAGTGCAGTAAAAATAGTTTTTGTACCGTATCAGATCGGTGAATGCATTGTGCGGGGCTTTGTCCCAGATTTTTTGTACTTCCGGCTGCTGCCCGGAAACGAAAATGGGGCCTAAAAAGGCTATAAATAAGATAAAATATAAACCGGATTTTTTCATATTACAAAACTTTTGATAATAAGGACTTCATTGCTTTTCCTGGAATTTCAATATTAATAAACATTTTTGGACGGCCTGAATTCATAAAGATAAGAATTTTGTTATTTTGGCACAAGTATTTATATCTCTCATAAATGTTATTATCATGAATAATGATCGTTTAAAAAGGTTGTTAAATTATATTTTACTGACATTAATCGCTTTATTTATTTCTTGTAGTTCGGAAAACGAGATACATGTGTCTCCGGATGGGGATGATTCCAATGCCGGCACACAAGAAGCACCATTTCAAACGTTAGAGCGTGCTAAAAATGAATTGAAGCGCCGTATTTCTGAAAAGGAGAAAGATAGCTTAAAGGTGGTGCTGCATGATGGGACTTACACACTTCAGGAGCCCCTGGTCTTTACAAAGGATTTTGGCGGAAATCAGGAAGTTGAAGTAATCTGGCAGGCTGCACCGGGAGCTGAACCTGTGATCAGCGGAGCCAGGTCGATGGAGCTAAAGCCCACAGCAAAGGTTTGCAGTCTTTCCTTCTCCGGACCTGAGGAACTTTTTGATATTTATGTGAATGGGGAACGTGCCCTGAGGGCCAGGAGTCCAGACAGCGGATTCTTCCGGTTTGAAGATGTTAAAGAGGAGGTGTTGGTCAAAGGGGATGGGAGAGTTCCGGAAAAAGCAGAGCAACAGTTATTCTTCCCTGAAAAGGCTACAAAAGACATGTCGGGTTTATCCTCTTCGGAACTTCAGGATGTACGTTTTCATGCCTTTTTTAAATGGGACAATACCATCCGTTATTTGTCGGGTAAAAGTGAAAATGCCGGTGTGTTTAAAACCAAGGGAGCGGGCATGAAACCCTGGAATCCCATGAAAGAAGGTACGCGCTTTTTCATGGAAAACTATAAAGATGCCCTGGATGCGCCGGGCGAATGGTATGCTTCGAAAAGCAACGGGCAATACAAACTTTATTATATGCCCAAAGAAGAAGAAAAGGGTCAAAATTTGAATTTCAACATTCCGGTTACTGAGAAGCTTTTGGTGATCAAAGGGACTCCGGAGGAAAAAGTGAAAAACATAACCTTTGAAGGCATCCGTTTTCATCATTCCAATTACAGCCTCCCCCGTTCCGGTTTTGAGCCCGCCCAGGCTGCCAATACGATAGGTGCAGCTTTGGAGATTGATCATGCAGAGCATATTGTATTTGAAAATTGTGAGATAGCCCATACCGGGCAACATGGAATCTGGTTCCGTAAAGGTACGGAAGATTGTGTTATGAAGCGCTGTTATGTACATGATCTGGGAGCTGGGGGCGTAAGGATAGGAGATACGCAAATTCCTGAAGATTCATCAAATGTCACGGGAAACATTCTGGTAGAAAATTGTATCATCCAGGGAGGCGGATATAATTTTCCAAGTGGTGTAGGCGTATGGATCGGACATAGCGGAAACAACAGGATTCTACACAATGATATTGGCAATTTCCGTTATTCGGGGGTTTCCGTCGGATGGGTCTGGGGGTATTCCCACAGCCCTGCCAAAAACAACCACATCAATTACAACCGCATCCATCACATTGGCTGGGCCCTGCTGAGCGACATGGCCGGTGTATATACGCTTGGTAAATCGGAAGGTACGGAGGTCAACAACAATGTGGTGCACGAGATTCATGCCTATTCCTACGGTGGCTGGGGATTATATACCGACGAGGGATCTTCGGATATCACCATGAAGAACAACCTGGTTTATAACACCAAAACCGGCGGATTCCATCAGCACTACGGTCGTGAAAATAACATTACCAACAACATATTTGCCTTTGCTGATATGTACCAGGTTCAGGCTACCCGTGTGGAAGACCACCGCTCCTTTACTTTTGAGAACAATATTGTGGTCGGAAGAGAGGGTGAAATGCTGGCCGGTCCGTGGAAGGAGATACGGGTGAAGATGGACAGCAACTGCTACTGGTACAAAGGGGAAAAATCCTTTGATTTTGTGGGCTTGTCATTTGAAGAATGGAAAGCCCGGACGGGCCATGATGAAAACAGTATCATAGCGGATCCCGGTACGATCAATACAAACGAGGGGACTTATACACTGAATGATGGAATATCCGAAAAGATAGGTTTCGTTCCTTTTGATCCGAAAGAAGCCGGAGTTTATGGTTCTGCAGAATGGAAAGAGAAAGCCCTTTTGCCGGATTCTGTTATAAACGAATTTGATCGAACCGTTAAAAGGAATATGAAAAAGCAGTGAAGGGTCAGAACTGAAATTTCAGCCGGATGCCGCGGGCGCCAAAGCGTATGTCCTGGCTGGTGAGATCACCCAGGGGATGTTTCATGTAAGGTTCCAGAACCAGTTGGGAGCGGTCGAATGTAAAATGATATCCCAGGGAAAGATTGAGGATATTTGCGAGATCAACCTGGTGTAGCGGATTATAGGATTCCTTCACCGACTGGGATCGTATAACTTTCTCAGTATCCATTAGGTTATTGGACTCATCATATATATAATTCACATATTCGGCAGAAAACCGATGGCTGTATTGCTCCTGTATATAGGTAACGGAGGAAATGCCTGCCGTCAGAGAAATGTCTCTGTAGCGATACCGCAGGTTAACCGGCAGATCCAGACCAACCAGTTCCACCCTGTTGGAAGTGGAAGTTACATTGGCAGAAGAATAAGAACCTTCGGAGGCAGAGAGATCGCTGTAAAGGGCTCTATCTCTTCCGGCTGGTAAATTACCCTGAGTTGTAAAATACTGGCGGGAGACAATTACTCCGGTATGCATGCTGAGGTTGGGCAGAAGGTCGATCTCTGACATCAATCCACCGGAGAAGTTCAGGTCGCTTTTTGTGGCCTTTGATGTGTAATTGTACAAGGTGGAAAGTGCTACCCCCAGGTTGAGTCTTTCCTTTCCTTCTGTGATATTTTTATCAGGCGAGATGTTGTCCCAGGTGGAGCTTTGCCCTTCGGATTCAAAATGGGCAAGCATTGCCGGCTGCTGGTTTTGATCGACTGTCATACGCTGCTGTAGTGGGCTTATTTTTTTCATATCCTCTTCTTCCCTTAAAATGCCTCTCGTTTCTTTAGCAATTTCCTCTGTATTTTTAGTTTCATGTTGGATCATATCATTGCGATCCTTCCGGACAATTAAGTTTTTCCGGGGTTGTGAATCGGCTTCCTGTTCAGCGGAATCTTCAGAAAAGGCCATTGCTTTACTTTCTTTTCCGTCTGATTCCCTGTTTTTTTGAGAAGCTGTGTATGATGGCTCATTTTGTATCATACGTGTTTCACCGCTATCAGAATAATCTCTGATTTGTTGGCTGAAAGGCCAGAAGACCAGGAAAAGTATTAGAAGTACCGCTGCAATCCTGGAAGCCCTTGTTATGTAAACCACCCTGAGATTGCGACCTGCATCAAGTCTCCTTTGCATGTCCTTCCATGCACCCTGATCCACAGGTTCATGATGGTTGTCAAAAACCTCTCTTATACGTCTGACCAGTATTTTGTCAAATGATCTGTTCATAGTTTTTTTGATAGTAATCTCCGTATTTTTTCCTCAATATTTTCTTTGCACGGCTCAGATCCGCCCTTGATGTGCTCTCACTTATGCCCAGTTTTTCTGATATCTCCTGGTGGGTGTATCCTTCCACTTCATAAAGGTTGAAAACAAGCCGGTACCTTTCCGGCAAACCGTTCAGCAGATCCATCAGATCTTTCAGCTCAAGTTCATCAACAGTTGCCGTTTCATGGACCTCCACTTCTTCATCATCCAGCGACTCTGTATTGTGATGCTTCATGTTGGCCCTGTAATAATCAATGGCCCTGTTGATGATGATTTTTCTGAACCATGGCCTGAAAGGTTGTTTTTCATCAAACTTTTCAATGTTATCAAAGACCTTCATAAAACTGTCGTTCAGTATTTCAACGGCTTCTTCGCTGTTATAGGCATAGCGGTAACACATCCCTATTCCATAGGCATAATACCTCTCGTAAAGCATCTTCTGATACTTGCGCTTCCCTTTACGGCAACCGTCTAATATCTTTTTTTCGATCGTTTTCCTGTTTTTACACGTTATGTGGTTTATTCATTAAACGTTAAAGATATATAATATTTGATAATTTGTCTTCCTCACATGCAAATCCGATACATAGCAGGAAAAATAATATTACAAAATTAGTTTTCATGATTTTATAGATACTATTTTCAAAAGCACTCTATAATCCGATTTTTTATATTTTGTCTCGATATCCGGATAAGGCAGCACATCAATCAATTCAAACCGGTATTCCTTGTAGGTCCGGGCATTTGCTTCCGGCCTGCTCAGTTTGATGTTTTCGGTTGTGTCAGTCTGCTCCGTATCGAAAGATTTCATCCTGAGCCATACCATCGCTTCCCCGGCCCGAAAACAACGGGCACCTTTAGGGCATCGTGAGTCCTCCACTTCATCAATTGTGAATGATAACCCGGAGTCCAGGATATACTCCTTTCCCCATCTGACTTCAATTTGCTTGTTCAGGCTAACCAACCTGTATTGATCTTCACATCCTGCCGCCAGCAGAATCATAATTCCCAATATGACATGGATTGTTTCCATTCCTGTTCATTTGTTTAATCTGTTGTGACCTGAAAATTCATACATTATGCCTAATCTTAATCCGTTCTCCATCAATCTTTGCTGATGCTCCTCCGGTGAAAATGGAACTAAAGTATTGGCCTTCAAATAGGGTGTTATAAAAAGTGAAATTCCCGTTTCAAAATCGTATTGGAAACCCAAACCCAAATTAGCTCCTATCCCAGTTTGGTTGTCTATTGAATTATCATTGCTTGCATCCATGCTAAGCACCATTCCTCCATTGAAAAAGAAGTACTTCCATACATTGACTCTTAATAATACCGGCATATTGATCAGAGATATCTGCGTGTTAAAAGGTTTAACATTCGAACCCGACGGAAGAAAGGGATTTATTCGGATTTTATGATATGCATATTCAATTCCTGTTTCAATATCTAACCAGTTATTTATCGGGTAGAGGTAATCTACCCCCAAAATATAAAATTGTTGTCCATTATAACTTGGAGTACCGACCATATCTTCAAAATAAACAACCTGATTATCTCCAAACGAGGAATAATGGATTCCTGCTTTTCCTTTTTCAGGATGATTGTTATTTTCCTGGGCATTTGCCAGGTAATGAAGACTTATAAAAATGGATAAGACTAAAAATAACTTTTTCATTAAAGAACCCTTTTATGTAACTATTGGTTATTGACTTCTACAGCTTGCCAACTGCCCACTGCCAATTGCCAACTTTATAATAGATTCAACCTAAGAAGATTTATAAGGGTCTTCAAGTTTTCCCATAAAAACAATCGTATTCGTCGTCACTTCGCGTATGGCGA
>JBKGZA010000070.1:0-14227 GCA_046545815.1 Bacteroidales bacterium | reverse complement strand
ATTAAAGGGCTCCAACTGTTTTTATTTTTCTTAATTTTTTTTCATCTTTCTTTAACCCGAATAATTCAAGAATTATTCCTGTCTCCGACAGCGACTAAGGTTCGCTAAAATTTTTTTCAAAAATTTAAGTTCACCTAAGTCGGGGTTAACCTGCATTTTATTCATATTTATAAAAATTTATGAATAATGCAGGTTAATATTGAACAAATCCTAAATCGAAAAATGAGTATAGTCTAAAGAGGCTCTTAGCGGCTGTTTTTAGCTAATTGTACAGAAACTATCTCTTGAATTCCAAACGTCTACTAAAGCCGTTTAGAGCCTTATCAGCTAATATCTGGCTTTTTATATCGGACTCAAAAATTGTTCTGAGAACATCTTGTTTTTTGCTAATTTATATTTTTCCATTAAATTCGGGGCAGAACCTTAATTTCATATCATGAAATCAAATATCAAACCAACTATAAAAGAGAAATATAAGGATAAGAAAAACCAAAAAAATCCGAGAATCCTGATCATTACCCCTGAAATAACCTATTTGCCAAAAGGTATGGGCAATATGGCCAATGTGTTAACTGCCAAGGCAGGGGGTATGGCCGATGTTTCCGCTTCATTGGTTTCTGAACTCTATAAGCTGGGTTCGGATGTGCATGTTGCCCTTCCCCACTACAGGCGAATGTTCAATATTGATATAGGCCAGTTTATCAGCGACGAGCTGAGAATTTTCCAGGAAAAGCTCCCTAACTCACGGATCCATCTGGCAGAAGACCGGATATTCTACTACAGGGATTCCATTTATAGTGGATATGGAGCGGAGGCAGCCAATATTTCACTTGCCTTTCAACGTGAAGTTATCAATAACATCATTCCTACCTTAAAGCCCGATCTAATTCACTGCAACGACTGGATGACCGGTCTGATACCTGCCATGGCACGAAGAAGGGCGATACCCTGCCTTTTTACCATTCATAATATACACACTCAAAAGCTTTTACTTTCTCATATTGAAGACCGGGGAATTGATGCGGCAGAGTTCTGGCAGCACCTGTTTTTCCAGTGGCCACCCGGCAATTATGAGGAAAGCAGGGACCACAACCCCATAGATCTTCTTGCAAGCGGAATATTTGCTTCTCATTTTATCAATACCGTAAGTCCCACCTTCCTGAAAGAGATCACCGACGGCCTGCACAATTTTATTCCCGGTCAGATCCGTGGTGAGATCTCTAACAAAAGGAATGCCGGTGTTGCTTTTGGTATTATCAATGCCCCGGACAAAATTTATGATCCGGAAACCAATCCCAATGTCATGTACAATTATGGCCATGATGAACCCTTGAAATGGAAGAAGAGAAATAAGCTGGAACTGCAAAAGAAGATGGGATTAATAGAGGATGAAGATGCTCCCATGCTCTTCTGGCCTTCCAGGCTCGATCCCATACAGAAAGGGTGCGACTTGCTGGCACATATTCTTTACAACGTAGTTTCCACTTACAGGAAAAAAAACCTTCAGGTTGTTTTTGTAGCCAACGGCAGTTATCAGCAGATATTCCGTGATATTGTCCGTTTCCATAATTTTTATGACAGGGTTTCGGTTTGCGATTTTGATGAGGAACTTTCTCATCTGGCCTATGCCGCCAGCGATTTCATTTTGATGCCTTCCAGGTTTGAGCCTTGTGGATTGCCCCAGATGATAGGAAGTATCTTTGGAAGTTTGCCTGTTGCCTTTAATACTGGCGGTATCCATGATACGGTTGAGCATCTTAATTCTCAAAATAATACAGGCAACGGTTTTCTGTTTGATGTATATGACGGACCAGGCCTGGAATGGGCCATTAACCAGGCCATGCAGTTTTATTCCAGGCCTGACGAGGTTAAAGAACAGCAAATTTCCCGGATTATGAAAGAAGGAAGGGAAAGATTCAACCTGGAAGAGACCGCAAAAAATTATATCAGGCTTTATGAGAAATTGTTGCACCGGCCTCTGGTGGTTTGACCAATTACATATTGTAAACTCAAAAAATATATCATTTTGAATAAAAATATCCATTTAACGGACGACCCTTATCTGGAACCATATTTAGGAGAAATCCGGAAAAGGAAGCAGAAAATTGCCGACACGGAGCAATGGCTTACCGGCGGTAAAACATCTTTGAAAGATTTTGCCTCAGCCCATGAGTATTATGGCTTGCATTACGAGGACAACGCATGGGTGTTCAGGGAATGGGCCCCCAACGCCACCATGATTTATCTGATCGGAGATTTTTCCGGCTGGGAATGCCTCGAAGAATACCGGCTGAACAGGCTGAATGATAATGGTGACTGGGAATTGCGGATCGATAAAGATAAAATTCATGATCAGGTTCTTTACCGGCTAAAGATGTTCTGGAAAGGCGGAGAGGGCGACCGTTTACCGGCTTACGCCCGCAGGGTTTTACAGGATGAGCATACCAGGATATTCAATGCTCAGGTATGGACCAGCAAATACGAATGGCAATATCCCGCAACCAACATACGACAACCCTTTCTTAAGATCTACGAGGCCCACGTAGGAATGTCAGCGGAAGAAGAGCGCATAGCTTCCTATGATGAATTTCGTAAATACGTATTACCCCGTATTATCGATGCGGGTTACAATACCATTCAATTGATGGGAGTGCAGGAACATCCGTACTACGGTTCTTTCGGCTATCATGTGGCCAATTTTTTCGCTCCCTCCTCCAGATTTGGCACCCCTCAGGAATTAAAACGCCTGATTGATGAAGCCCACAGGAATAATGTAGCGGTGGTTATGGACCTTATTCATTCCCATTCCGTTAAGAATGAAGTGGAGGGTTTGTCAAAGTTTGATGGTACAGATTACCAGTATTTTCATAGTGGAGACCGGGGATATCATGAGGCTTGGGACTCAAGGTGTTTTGATTATGGTAAGATACAGGTGCTTCACTTTCTGTTTTCCAATTGCCGATACTGGCTGGATGAATTCAATGTGGACGGTTTCCGTTTCGACGGCATTACCAGTATGCTGTATCTTCATCATGGCATTGGCTATAACTTTATATCATACGATGATTATTTCAACCAATATGTGGATACGGAGGCTTATGTTTATCTTTCTCTTGCCAATAAAGTGATTCATGATGTAAACCCTTCTGCTGTTACCCTGGCGGAAGATATCAGTGGTATGCCTGGTTTGGTTTGTTCTATCGATGAGGGTGGTACGGGATTCGATTACAGGCAGGCCATGGGAGTGAGCGATTACTGGTTTAAGATGTTGAAGGATATGCGCGATGAAGACTGGAATATGGATAACCTGTGGCATGAATTGACCAACAAGCGACCGGAAGAACAAACGGTGAGTTACGTGGAGTGCCATGACCAGGCTTTGGTAGGCGGTAAAACACTGATGTTTGAGTTGGCGGATAAAGAGATGTATACCGATATGCACAAAAACCGCCAAAACCTTAAAATAGACCGGGCTGTTGCGCTTCATAAAATGGCACGCCTGGCTACTTTGGGAACTGCGGACGGGGGTTATCTCAATTTTATGGGCAATGAATTCGGCCACCCGGAATGGGTGGATTTTCCAAGGGAAGGCAATAACTGGTCGTACAAGTACAGCCGGAGACAATGGAGCCTTCGGGATAATCATGAATTGATCTATCATGATCTGGGAGAGTTTGATAAGGATATGATGCGGCTTGACAGTGAACAACTGGCTCATTCAATTCCTATGGCACGCTACCTCCATAATGACAATAAGGTGATGGTCTTTACACGCGGGCAGTACCTGTTTCTTTTCAATTTTCATCCGGCAGATTCTTTTTCTGATTATATGATTCCTGTGGACAGAAAAGGTGTATACAAACTCCTGCTTGACAGTGACCAAAAGCAATATAGCGGATTCGCAAGGATTGCACCACATCAGGAATTCCATACTCAATTCAGGGACGGAGACAGCCATACCCCTTATATTAAAGTGTACCTTCCCAGCAGAAGCGCTATGGTGATGAAATATAGTAGTGAGTAGGGAGCAGTGAATCCGGTCTTCTGGCTACAGACACAGCAGTAGAGACGCAATGCTTGCGTCTCGGAGATTAGGACCGACAGCATGATAACACGAAGAAAAAATAATACGGGAAGACACGAAGAAGTGAGTAATGAGTCGGTTGAGTAGGGTGTTGAGCGGGGAATATTATTGTCATTCAATAGCCCACCGGTAGTCATTCATTTTTATTAAGTTGTATTCGTAGAATTATTAAAGGTTTTCTGAAAAGTTGTTAAATCCCAAATATTCCTGGCTCTTGTTATCAGTCTAAAGCTTAGCTATCTGTAACAGTTTAACCATGTAACAATTTAGCAATTTAACTCTGATCTCCAGGTACTATGAATCAATCTCTATTCAATCATCCAATCATTTCTTTTCTTAAGCCGTCTGCTCCTTCTTCACCGGATAGTTCAGGTCTCCTTCACTCTTTGAAATTATGGTTGAAATGGTAGAGTCACCGGTAATGTTGACAACCGTTCTCAACATGTCCAGGGGTCTGTCTATACCAAGGATCAACGCCAGGCCGGCTGCCGGCAGACCCACACTGGAGAGCACAATGACCAGCATAATGATGCTCCCCCCGGGTACCCCTGGCGTGCCAATGGAAGAAAGGGTGGCTGTGAGTACGATGGTTACCTGTTGGGTTATATTCAGATCCATTCCGAAAACCTGTGCGATAAATACTGCTGCAATAGCCTGATAACAGGAAGTACCGTCCATATTGATGGTAACCCCAATGGGAAGGACAAAATTTGCGACGGTTTTGGAAACACCCAGCTCATTTTGGGTTCGGCGGAGTGTGACAGGTAGCGTGGCAGCACTGCTGCTGGTAGTAAAAGCGAACATCTGGGCGGGGAAGATGGCCCGGAAAAAGTCTCTGTATTTGACGCCTGCCAATAGCCGGATGAAGAAAGGATAAATGATCAGTATGATGAAGAACAATCCGATAATTACCGTGCCTGCATAGTTGGCAAGTGCGACGAATAAGTCGGCTTCCCCTGAAAATTCCACAATCAGGGCCGCAAGTAATGCAAATACCCCGTAGGGTGCAAATTTCATTATGAAATCAATGATTTTCAGTATGACCTCATTGATGCCATCAAAAAAATCTTTGACGGTTTTGATCTTTTCTTCAGGTATCAATACCATAGCAATTGCAAAAAGGATGGCAAAGAATATGATCTGCAACATGTTTTGGTTGTTCGAAGCGGCATTCACAATATTTTCAGGTACCATGTCCACCAGAAACTGTAGTGGCGACTGCTCCTGCACCTGCTGGGCGGTAAGCTCCTTTTCCTCAATGTCTACTTCATAACGTTCCTGTAATTCCGCCTGTTTTTCTTTTGGAAAAGTATCTCCCGGCTCTAGTGTGTTAACCAGACCAAGTCCGAGCGTGGTGGCTATGAGTGTGGATATAAGGTACAATCCAATTGTTTTCAGCCCCATCCGGGATAGCCTGGAGATGTCTGTAAGGCTTGATATTCCCTTAACCAGAGAAACGAAGATAAGCGGCACGGCTATGAGCTTCAGAAGGTCCAGAAAAATGGTGCCGAATGGTTTGATCCAGTCCAGTGTAAATTCTTTAAGTCCAAGAAAAACGGCAGCTAAACCCCAAAGAATTCCCAAAACCATTCCAAGGATGATCTTGACCCACAGCGGTATTTTTTTTAGCTTCATACAATTGGTTTTATCGGTTGGTGTGCCAAAAATATAACTTTCATTTGAATTGTCCTTATCATTTTGGTTTATTGCGCCTTTAAAATTCTTTGCTTTTTTCAAAATAATTTCTGTTTTAAAAAATTAAATTTTAAAAAAAAATGTTTGCAAAATATTTTTTTTACTATTTTTGTTTATTCATTCATTGAATAAACATACTCAATATCTTATTATGTCCGGGCTCTCACTCCAAATAGAGGAAGATACACATAAACAGGCCTTAAAACTAATAAGGGATTACGGTGAGTTGTCGGGGGCACAGATTGCTAGATTAGCCGGAATTCAGCCCTCTACTGTAGTTTATATTCTTCGCCGGCTCAACAAGGCTGGCTTCATAGAATATAGCCGAACCGGTGAATCTACAAGCAGAGGTGGAAAAAGGCCTGTATTATGGAGGATAAAAGGATCTTTCGGTTATCTTCTAGGTATGGAGGTGCTGGTTGATAAGATCAGATATGTGCTAACGGATTTTTCAGGACAGATCGTGGCCCGGGTTGAGACACACTATGAAAATTATCTGGAGAACGGCCGTGTACCTCAAGCCCTTCTGGATAACATCGAGGAGGTGATCGATCAATATGAATTGAACAGCGAAAGACTTCTGGGAATTGGAATCGCCATAACCGGACTTATTGACAATGCCGAAGCCGTTGTACAGTATTCATCCAATCTTCAGTTAAAAGAGCTGCCCCTGAAAAAGATGATCGAAGAAAAAGTGAATGTTCCTGTATGCCTTGTCAATGATGCTAACGCCGGAGCGATGGGCATTAAATGGTATTTCCGGAGAGTTGGTTCTCTGCCCCCGAATATTGTGTATGTTACTTATAATCAGATATCCGATTATTTAGGTATAGGTATCATCATCAATGATGTCTTGTATTCGGGTGCTACCGGAACGGCAGGAGAGGTGTTTGAACCCTTACCCGATCTTTTTGAAGCGGGCAAGTGGGCCATTCAACGCAGAAATACCGGTGGTCCGCTTAGATATTGGCTCGACTCCGGGAAGCACATTTCCCTGGCATATATATTCGATCTGGCAAGAAAGGATGATCCGGTGGCAGGTGAGATGGTGAATACCATTATCCAGTTTTTGGCATATCAACTTTTGCTGATCAATGGGTTCATCAATCCCGATCTGATCGTTTTGGGAGGGGATATAGCCATAGGAGAGGACCTTATTCTTGACCCGTTGATTGAGGAATTTAAAAGAAGAAACAGGGAATTTCTGGAAATAGACTATAACATTCCGGAGATTATGTTTTCGGAATATGGCAATTATTCTGTGGCCATGGGAGCAAATGCATTAATAATAAGGGAACTGCTCAGATAAACACAAACCAATAAAATTGGAATAAAATGAAATACGACACTACAAACATTACAGAGCAGTATTTTATCAAGCGCGATATTTTATACCCGGATAATAAACTTTACAGAAAGATACCGGTCATCACGGTAGATAATTATGTTGAACTTGGTCAGATAACCGCCATCAGTTTTCTGGAGTGGGTTTGCAGGAATCCCGGCGGAGTGATTGCACTTCCCACCGGCAAAACCCCTGAATTCTTTATCAAATGGGTAGAGTATTATCTGGAGAACTGGGAAAGGGAGGTCAATAAAGGTCTGCTTTCAACCATTGGTTTCGACCCGAAATGGAAGCCGGATATGGGCTCGCTTACTTTTTTCCAGTTGGATGAGTTTTTCCCGATAAACCCGGAACATGAGCGGTCTTTCAATTATTTTGTAAACAATTTTTATCTCAGGCAGTTTGGTTTGGATCCTGAGAAGACCCATCTAATCAATACCTATCAATTCAATGAAGCGCAAAAGAAGATGCTTAGGAACCGGGAGAATCTGGATCAGGTGTTTCCCGACGGGAATATTGATTTGAGCCTCCGTTTTAAAAAGCCCACTTCGGAGCGGGAAGTACTACAACAAAAGGCTATAAAAGTTTTTGATGAATTCTGCGATGAATACGAAGAAAAAATTAGAGAAAAAGGCGGTTTAGGTTTTTTCCTGGGCGGAATCGGACCGGATGGTCATATTGCTTTCAATGTAAGAGGCTCCTCTTTTTACTCTACCACCCGCCTTACAGACATTAATTATGAAACCCAGGCTGCCGCTGCCTCGGATTTGGGAGGTATCGAATCGGTTAAAAAGAAAGCAGTTATTACCATGGGTTTAAAAACCATCACCTATAATCCCGATACTGTTGCCTTGATAATTGCTGCCGGAGAGACCAAGGGACAGGTGGTGAAGGATGCTGTTGAAGAGGTGCCTCAGCAGTCTTATCCCGGCACAAGTTTGCAACGTTTACAAAACGCAAGGTTTTATCTTACCAAAAGTGCTACGGTGAAACTGGAAAAGTCCGAAAAAACCATTGCTACGCTCATAGAAGAAGGCGAGCTTTCTGATTCCCATTACGATAAATTGGTGCAGGACGGGGCTTTGAGGAATGACTTATCATTGATGGAGCTTTCCAAAGCCCGACGGGATGATCTTCCAGCAGATAAAGATTGGAATGTGGCGGAAAGCTTAACCGGTAAACCGCTCGATAAACTTGCCGAGACCGTGCATTCTAAAATTGTTGGAAAAATACAGAGGGGTTTATCCATACCCATGGAACAGCGTTTTATGCACACTGCTCCCCATCACGATGATATTGAACTGGCCTATTTTCCGTTGATGCACCATTTGGTGCGCTCCAAGTACAATGAGAATCATTTCATTTATTGTACAAGTGGTTTTACGGCGGTAACCAATCAATACCTGAGCCAGCGCCTTAAAGAACTGGTGGAATTTATTGATGAGAACAAATGCAGGCAGCTCGCCAAACCTCATCGCCTTTTTCAGTTTCAATATGCCCAGGATGATATTGTTGGATATCTGAAGGGTATTGCAAGCCAGAATGAGGAAACACAGTCATTTTATATTGCTTGCCGTTTATGCAGGGTAATTGCTTTGCTTCTGGAAACTGAGGATCTAAGTAAAATAAGGGAATTTGCGGATGACAAACTGCAGGTAATTTCCACCATTGAGCCAGGCAGAATGGAGCCTGAAGTAATTCAGACGCTTAAGGGCAGGATCAGGGAATTTGAAGCAGAATTGGTATGGGCTCATTTTGGAATTGATATGAAACACCTGGATCATCTGCGGTTACACTTTTATACCGGACAGATATTCCCGGAATATCCCGATTACGAGATGGATGTTATTCCGATATACCGGGTAATGGAGCAAATAAAACCTACAGTGATCACTCTGGCCCTTGATCCCGAAGGGAGCGGGCCCGACACCCACTTCAAGACATTGGTCGCCCTTTCCGAGGCCATTGATAAATATGTAAAGGAATATCCTGAAATGAATTTTAAGATATGGGGCTATAGAAATGTATGGTCCCGTTTCGACTTATCCGAAGCCAACATGGTATTCCCCATTTCATTGAATTCATTTGCTGTATTGCATAATATGTTCCACAGTTGTTTCCTGAGCCAGAAATCTGCTTCCTTCCCAAGCCACGAACTGGAAGGTTCATTCAGCGAGTTGGCTCAGAAAATATGGGTGGAACAGGGGAGGAATCTGATCAATTTGCTGGGCAATGAATATTTTTATGAGAATCCCAACCCTTTGATGCGAAGAACATACGGCGCCATACTGATCAAGGAGATGAACTATCAGGAATTCTCACAGCACATTCAAATGCTGCGTCGATTATTAAAAGGTAAAGAAGAATTAAAACGATAAAACAATAATTTTATGGAATTACATGCATTAGACTGGATCATCATTGCAATTTTCTTTGGAATACTGTTAACTATTGGATTTGTTGCCTCCAGGGGTGCCGGTAAAAGTGCGGCAAACTTTTTCCTTTCCGGAAGGAATATGCCCTGGTGGCTTTTAGGTGTGTCGATGGTTGCCACCACCTTTTCGGCCGATACCCCTAATCTGGTGACTGATATGGTAAGGACCGACGGGGTAGCTGCCAACTGGCTCTGGTGGGCTTTCCTGTTAACCGGGATGTTGACCGTGTTTGTTTATGCCAAATTGTGGAACCGATCACAGGTTTTAACAGACAACGAATTTTATGAAATACGGTATAGCGGTAAACCTGCAGAATTTTTGAGGGTTTTTCGGGGCGTTTACCTGGGATTGTTTTTCAATGTATTTGTGATCGCCACCGTTTGTCTTGCATTTATTAAGATAGTCGGGGTGATGATGGGCATTAATACCACCATGGCCCTGATCGTTGCTTCTGTGATCGTATTGTTTTATGCCGGCCTGGGTGGCTTAAAATCCATTTTATGGACCGATCTTTTCCAGTTTTCATTTGCTTTGTTCGGGGCCATCATCGCAGCCGTTTACTCGGTCAATTCCCCCCAGATTGGCGGTTTATCCGAGCTTTTCAGTCATCCTGCTGTGAAGGATAACCTTAATTTTCTTCCCAGTCTTTCAAATCCCACCATGTTTATTGGTGTGTTTTTGATACCCATTGCCGTTCAATGGTGGGCTGCCTGGTATCCGGGAGCTGAGCCGGGCGGAGGAGGATACGTGGTGCAACGGATGCTATCAGCTAAAAGTGAAAAACATGCTACAGGAGCTACTTTGTTGTTCAATTTCTTTCACTATGCCATTCGACCATGGCCCTGGATCATCGTGGGACTGGCTTCTATAATTATTTATCCTGACATACAGGCTCTGAGTGATGCATTTCCGGATATGAAGACACAGTACGTGCAGAATGATATGGCTTATCCGGCCATGTTACAAAGGGTGCTCCCGGCAGGCCTTCTTGGTCTGGTGGTAGCCTCACTGATTGCTGCCTTTATGTCCACTGTGGCCTCTCAGTTGAACTGGGGAAGTTCCTATCTGGTAAATGATTTTTATGGGCGGATTATCAACCGCAATGCTACTCAGAAACAACGTGTACTTTTCGGAAGGCTTTCTACGGTTTTCCTCATGGTCGTAGCCGTGTTGCTTGCTCTTTCCCTGGAGAATGCACTGCAGGTTTTCCGTTATCTTTTGATGATCGGAGCCGGAACCGGTCTGATTTATATCCTCCGGTGGTTCTGGTGGCGGGTCAATGCCTATTCAGAAATAGCTGCCATGGGAGCGGCTGTGATTTTCTCCCTGTTTTTCATCATTTTGGAGAACAATGCCCTTGCTGCCGAAGGGAAGATTGAAATATTAGGAGTTTCCATGAGGGAATCCTATTGGGACAATTTTAAATTTGTGGGAATCGTGTTGCTTGTTACTGTTACCTGGATATCCGTATCCTACCTGGCACGACCTACAGACAAACATGTTCTGCGAAGTTTTTACCGTAAGATCAAGCCCGGCGGCCCCGGATGGAGAGCAGTTGTGGAAGGAGCCAGAAAAGAAGGCATTGAGCTTGAAAAAGTGAAGGACCAAAGGTGGGATGTGCCTACCGGCATACTCTGTATGGTTCTTGGATCCATTTCTATTTACAGCATCCTTTTCTCTATAGGTATGTTTCTCTACGGAAATGTTCAGAACGGTTTCATATTCGCCGCTATATTCCTTATTTCAGGCGTATTGCTGATGAAATACTGGAGGCAGTTGAAAGAACTGTGATAATCTTCCTAAATGTTTTATTAAATTGGGATAAAAAGGTATAGTATTTTTTGTTTTCTCTTTGAATGTTAATACGTTTCCGCAATAAGATTGGGAGTCTTCCAGGTGAGATTGGGAGTCATCTCGGTAAAATTAGGAATCACCCAGGTAAGATTGGGAATCTCCCAGGTAAGATTGTGAGTCACTTCGGGGAGATTGAAAGTCATTTCGGTAAGACAGGGTGTCAATTTGGTAAGACAGTGAGTGATATTGGTAAGATTGTGAGTCACCTCGGTAAGATAACAGGTCATATCGGTAAGATAGCGAGTCATCTCGATAAGACAGGGATTCACTTCGGTAAGGTAGTGAGTTATCTCGGTAAGATAGCTGGTCTCACCGGTAAGATTGTTGGTCTCTTCGACAAGACAGGTAATCTTTCAGGGGAGACAGGCTATCTCCCTTGGGAAACAAGCAGTCTCTGCGATGAAACAGCCTCAACGAAAAGGGCTTTTCATCACGGAAGGACTTTTGGCTTGTTGTGCGTATTTGTATTAGACTTTGTTTGAAGCTAATGCGAAAGAAGGAATACCCGTTAATATCCCTCCAAAAAATAACGAGTGGCCGAAAAAAATTCTGCCGGTTCATGTTTGTCGGCCCGCTGACTGCTGTTTGGTTTCCATAGCTTCCACGGCTGCCCCGATAATACCCGCATGATTTTGTAATTCGGCCGGTATAACCTTGGTTTTGACCTTTTTTAGATACGGGGCGTATTTGTCGAATTTCTTGCTTGCTCCGCCTCCAATAATGATCAATTCCGGGTAGAACAGGCCTTCCAGATGATGCAGGTATTTTCCGAAACGTTTGGCCCATTGTTTCCACGAGAGGTTTTCCTGTTTTCTGATGGCATCCGACGCCCAGTGTTCAGCCACCACTTTTTTCTTCTTAAGATATACATGGCCGAGCTCAGTATTTGGAAGGAGAACACCATCAGTAAACAAGGCAGTGCCCAGACCTACGCCTACGGTTACAATCAATCCCACACCATGGATGTTTTTGCCCTGCCCGAACCTCATTTCTGCCAGTCCGGCGGCATCAGCATCATTTAACACCTCTACCCGGCAGTTTGTTGCTTCGGATAAAAGTTTGGGGGCATCTTTGCCAATCCACTGATCAGAAATGTTGGAGGCATTCTGTACAATACCGTCCATGATGGCTGCCGGAAAAGCCACTCCAACATCACCCCGGTGATTGAAATGATCTACAAGTTCCCTGATGGTTTTTGCCACCGCTTCCGGTGTTGCCGGATTCGGCGTAGGGATACGGTGACGATCCGATTGGAGCGCTCCGCTTCTTGTATCCACAAGGGCTCCCTTGATACCAGAGCCTCCAAAGTCAATGCCTAAGCAGATGTTTTCTTCCATATGTTTTCTGTTTTAATTTGCTGTATTGATAATCTATATAGAATAGAAACGATGAATTTTCCTGTTTTTTAGTGGATGGAAATTTATAAAATAACATTCAAAATACATGGATATCCGGATAAATTTAGTTCCTTCAAACCGATGTTCATCCCTTTATAAGCTGCTTCACATGATTTCCGATAGCCAGACAGGCAGTTAATCCCGGCGATTCTATACCCAATAAATTGATGAAACCGGGATAACCCTTATCCGCTTCGTTGCGGATGATAAAGTCCCGGACGGGATCTCCCGGCTTTTGCAATTTGGGCCGGATTCCAGCCTGATCGGGATGCAAATCATCCGGCTCCAGAAATGGTAGAAACCGTTTGGCCGATTCATAAAATTCAGTCTTACGTGACTTATCCACTGTGTAATCCAGCTTATCATCTGCCAAATATACGGTATTGGGTCCCAGCTTGAGCCCACCGTTCAGATCCACGGTGGCATGGATGCCCAAACCGGTTGTGTTCGTTTCAGGCACCGGATAGATCAGCCTGCTGACCAGTTTGCCCTTCCCGTTTCCTACGCCCCAGTATTCCCCTTTCCAGAAATGGTATCGGTAAGAAGGATCATCAATTCCCATCAGCCTGGAAATTTCATATGCCCCCAGGCCGGCTGAATTGATCACTGTGTGGGTGGAAAATGTGAATTTCCCCTCATCGTCTTTTACGGTTACCTCATATCCCCCATCGACTTTCTTCAGCCTGATCACCTCATTGTTGTAAGCTATGTCCACCCCGTTTCGGCCTGCTTCTTTTTCCAGTTCCTTCATCAATCCATGGGAATCCACAATCCCGGACTCAGGAAAATGCAGAGCCGATAGCGCTTCTACATTTGGTTCCTGCCCCTTCACCTCATCGGATATGATATGTCTCCCTGAAGTGACGTCATTGTTCTTCGCACGTTCCAATATGGAGGGCAACTGCTTTTCCTCTTCTGCATCGGTAGCTACAATGAGTTTTCCGCATTTGCTGTAAGGGATCTCGTTCTTTTTACAGTAATCGTACAACGATTTTCTACCTTTGACACATAGTCTTGCTTTTAACGAGCCTTCAGGATAATAGATACCTGAATGAATAACTTCGGAATTGCGGCTTGAGGTTTCTTTACCAAAGGCTTTGTTTTTTTCAATAATCACTATACCGTAGAATTCTTCTGAAAGCCTTGCTGCTGTTGCCAATCCAATAACGCCTGCCCCGATGATGGTGATCTCTGTATCCAAAATGACAAAGTAGTTTGAGTGATTTAATCGTTTACGCCGGCACAATTTATAAAATAAATGCGAAAAACAGATCTCTTATTTCTTGATTTTTAATCTCGTTAGTGGTTCCTCTTTTGTGGGTATTTCCACGATTTTTATGATCCATTGGGTTTAGGCAAGAAATTTTTTGTTTTTGTTTTTCTAAAATAATCATTTATTTTTGGAAGCCAATTTTTG
>JBKGZA010000069.1:0-14441 GCA_046545815.1 Bacteroidales bacterium | reverse complement strand
ACTGTACCTTACCGGCCAATTTTTGCCAAAAAAAGCAAGAATTTGACCGGTAAGGTACTAAAAAAGATAAAATCTAATCTTCCGCATTAACAAAAAATGGTTATGGAATTATATCCTGTTCATATTGCAAATTTCAAGGTAGATGGCGGCGTGATGTTCGGCGTTGTACCTAAAGCCATCTGGAATAAAAAATATCCCGCTGATGAAGACAATCTCATCAATTTGGCACTTCGGTCTTTGGTGATAAAAACCGGAAACAGAACAATTCTTATAGATACCGGCTGGGGAGACAAACAGGATGAGAAATTTTTCAGCCACGTTCACCTGAATGGTGGTGATGGTTTGGAGGGGGGATTAGGACAAGCGGGTGTTTCAATAGATGACATTACGGATGTGGTGCTAACCCATTTGCATGCCGACCATTGTGGAGGAACCATAAAACTGACTGAAGATGGAAAAGGATATGAACCTGTTTTTCCAAATGCTACTGTTTGGGTGAGCAGGGACCAGTGGAACTGGGCCGTTAAACCCAACATCAGGGAAAAGAACGCTTTTTTGCAGGAGAACATTTTGCCTATACAGCAAACCGGAAAGTTAAGATTGGTAGCAGGCAATCAGGAAATTATTCCCGGTCTGGAAGTTCGCCTGGTGAACGGGCATACTGTTGGGCAGATGGTTCCCGTTATTCATTACGGAGATAAAAAAATTGTATATACAGCCGACCTGATACCCACAGTGGCACATATTCCTCTGCTTTTTAATATGGCTTATGATCTTTTTCAGCTGGATACCATTGAGGAGAAATCCGATCATTTGAAAGAAGTTTATGAAAATGGCCATATTCTTTTCTTTGAGCATGATGTGTATTATGAATGCTGCGGTCTGAAAATGACTGAGCGGGGAATCCGAGCACACAATACTTTTAAACTTGAAAAATGGCTGAATGGCAAATAATGACCAATTCCCACAGTATCCGCACTAATAAGGCCTGAAAAATTTCCTTTGAAAGACCAATATGGATATTACTCCGATGGTAATAGCCGAGTCGGCAATGTTAAATACCGGTCGGAAAAAGATGAATTCTCTTCCTGCATTGAAAGGGAACCATTCCGGATAATTACCTGTTAATATTGGGAAATAGAACATGTCCACCACCCTTCCATGGAACAGGGTAGAATATCCACCGGCTTCCGGCATAAGTTCAGCTACCTGATTGAAGCTGTTGTTAAATAATATTCCGTAAAAAACACTGTCTATAATGTTTCCCATAGCACCTGCCATTATTAGGGATACGCTTATTATTAATCCGGTGGGTCTATTATGTTTTATAAGGTGCACCAGATACCAGCCAATACCTATTACTGCCGCTATTCTGAAAAGCGTGAGAAAGAGTTTTCCTTTCTTCCCCCAAAACTCCAAGCCAAAAGCCATCCCATTGTTTTCCGTGAAATGGATAATAAACCAATCTCCCAATATTTCATATTCCTCCCCCAGCATCATGTTGGTTTTAATCCAAATCTTTAGGATTTGATCCAAGATGAGAATGGTCATTACGATGATCAGGGCTTTTTTGGACTTTTTCATAAATGATGATATATATTGAATAAAGTTTGTGGGAGCAAAAATAAAAAATGATTGGTCAATTTGACCAATCATTTTTTATTTTTGCTATTTCAATTGATCTTCTAGCTCTGTTGCTGCTTTGCTTCAATACTAAGAGTAGCATGCGGTACAGCTCTCAGTCTTTCTTTTGATATGAGCTTACCCGTTTGTCTGCAAACGCCATATGTTTTATTTTCAATACGTATTAATGCCGCCTTCAAATGCTGGATAAATTTGAGCTGTCTTTGTGCCAAATTACCTGCTTCTTCACGGGAAAGTGTGGTCGCACCTTCTTCCAGCACTTTAAAGGTAGGGGAAGTATCTTCAGTATCATTGCTTTCACTGTGGGTGATGGCTGCTTTTAGAAGTTCATAATCCTTCTGGGCTTTTTCAAGCTTTTTCAAAATAATCTCTTTGAATTCAGCCAGTTCTTCGTCAGTATATCGGGTTTTTTCAGTCATGGCCTTACAATTTTTAATAAAACGCTAATATAAGAATTTTTTTATTTCAAGCTTATATCTTTTCGATTTTTATTAAGGTTTTTACGTTCTTATCAATTTCAATCTCATCAGCATGGTTATTCAAAGAATCCACAAGATTGACGGATTCTGCAAGTGTTTGATTTCCAATGTAGTCTTTGTGTTTTTCAATGGCTTCATCAAGCTGATTATGACTTTGTATATGAATCCTGATCTTGTCGGTTACCTTAAAGTTTTTATCTTTCCGCAGGTTTTGTATTCGATTGACAAATTCTCTGGCAATTCCTTCCTGCTTGAGTTCTCCTGTGATGGTAATGTCAAGTGCAACGGTCAGTTCACCATCTGTAAAAACCAGCCATCCGGGAATATCTTCAGAGGTAATTTCAACATCATCCGGGGTAATTGGAAGCGTTTGACCATCAATGTTGAGATAGTATCTTCCTTCTTTTTCCAGTTGTAGGATGTCCTTTTGCTCCATGTTATTCATGGCCGTGCTAATTTGTTTCATTAATCTGCCGTATTTAGGGCCGAGTTTTTTAAAGTTGGGCTTCACTTTTTTTATCAGGAGCTCTGAGGTATCGCTTATATATTCTACATTTTTGACATTCACCTCAGTTAAGACAAGGTTTTTAACTGCTTCGAATTTTTGTTTGAAATCGTCGCTGAAAACAGGCAGAAGGATTTTATTCAGCGGCTGGCGTACTTTGATGTTGACTTTTCTGCGAAGTGAAAGCACCATGGAGGATATCCTCTGGGCAATGTCCATTTTATCCTCAAGGTCTTTGTTGATGTGATTATCGGAAGATTCCGGAAACATGGAAAGATGAACCGATTCTTCTTTGTGGAGGCCGGTGGCCCGGTTAAGGTCCTTGAATAGTTTATCGGCATAGAAGGGAGCTATGGGTGCCATCAGCTGAGAAATGGTTTCAAGGCACTTGTAAAGAGTTTGATAAGCAGAGATTTTATTTTCAGAGTATCCTCCGCCCCAGAAACGTTTGCGGTTCAGCCGAACATACCAATTGCTCAGGTTTTCCGTGACAAAATACTGGATGGACCGTCCTGCCCTTGTTGGTTCATAGTCCTCGTAATACCCTTCCACTTCTTTGATCAGAGAGTTGAGAAGGGATATGATCCACTGATCAATTTCCGGTCTTTCATTCAGGGGAATTTCTTGTTCTCTGTATTGAAAACCATCGATATTGGCATAGAGAGAAAAAAAGGAGTAGATATTGAACAGGGTTCCGAAAAATTTTCTTTTTACCTCCTTAAGTCCTTCCATGTCGAACTTAAGGTTATCCCAGGGCTGGGCATTGGTGATCATATACCATCTGAGGGGATCCGATCCGTGTTCTTCAATGGCATCGAAGGGGTCTATAACATTTCCCAGTCGTTTGGACATTTTATTTCCATCCTTATCCAAGACAAGGCCATTTGAGATGATATTTTTGAAAGCGACAGAATCAAAAAGCATTACGGCTATGGTATGAAGGGTGAAAAACCAGCCACGGGTTTGATCCACTCCTTCGGCTATATAATCTGCCGGAAAAAGATGGTCAAAATTTTCCTTGTTTTCAAAGGGATAGTGATGCTGCGCATAGGGCATTGCGCCACTGTCGAACCAAACATCTATAAGTGCCGGTTCACGGAACATTTTTTTACCTTCGGAAGAAACAAGAATGATTTCATCCACAAAAGGCCTGTGAAGGTCAAAAATGTCATAATTTTCCCTTGAATGGTCTCCTTCCATGAAATCCTTCAGAGGATTCTCTTCCATGAAACCAGTTTCTACTGCCTTGTCAATTTCATTTTTCAGTTCATAGACCGATCCGATGCAGATGCGTTCACTGTTATCTTCAGTTGACCAGATGGGCAAAGGTGTTCCCCAGTAACGATCCCGGGAAAGGTTCCAATCCACCAGGTTTTCCAACCATTTTCCGAAGCGACCAGTTCCGGTTGATTCAGGTTTCCAGTTGATGGTACGGTTGTGTTCCAGGAGCTTGTCTTTTTTTGCAGTGGTCTTAATAAACCAGGAATCCAGGGGATAATAAAGCACAGGTTTGTCGGTTCGCCAGCAATGCGGATAGGCGTGTTCGTATTTTTCTATTTTGAAAGCCCTGTTTTCTTTTTTTAGTTTCACCGCAATATCTACATCCACAGAGGGATCGTCCTCGCTAAGGTTTGGATCGTAATCATTTTTGACATATCTGCCGCTAAATTCACCCATGCCATCCACGAACTTGCCTTGTTTGTCAACCAATGTCAATGAACCAATCCCATATTCGTAAGATACCTTGAAATCATCTGCACCAAAACTCGGAGCAAGGTGTACAATACCTGTACCTTCTTCTGTGGTAACGAAATCGCCTGTTACCACCTTGAAAGCATCTCCGTCTTCAGGTTGATGATAAGGCATAAGCTGTTCGTACCTTATCCCTTCCAGTTGTTTACCTGAAAATTCAGAGATCATTTTATAGGGTATTTCCTTGTCTCCCGGCTTATAATCTTCCAGTTTCAAATTGGCATGCTTCTCCGGGAAATATTTATTTAAAAGTTCTTTGGCCAAAATAACAGTGATGGGTTCGTAGGTATATTGATTGAACGTTCTCACTTTTACATATTGAATACCGGGGCCTACACCCAAAGCGGTATTGGAAGGCAGCGTCCAGGGAGTTGTGGTCCATGCCAGGAAAAATAGGTCGGTGTCAATATCTTTAAAAAGAAACTCCGAATTTTCGCCCCGCATTACTTTGAATTGGGCAACAATGGAAATGTCCTTTACATTTTTATAGCATCCGGGCATATTCAGCTCGTGGGTGCTTAGTCCTGTCCCGGCTGCCGGAGAATAAGGCTGTATGGTATATCCCTTATACAAATACCCCTTTTCATAGAAATTTTTGAGAAGATACCAGATGGTTTCAATGTACTTGTTGTCATAAGTGATATAAGGATTATACAGATCGATCCAGTATCCCATCCTGCGGGTCAAATCTTCCCATACATCCTTGTATTTCATGACCTCTTTCCTGCAAGTCTCATTGTATTCTTTGACGGATATCTTTTCCCCGATATCGTCCTTGGTGATGTCCAGCTTTTTTTCAACGCCAATTTCTACTGGCAGTCCATGTGTGTCCCAACCGGCTTTCCTTCTCACAAGAAAACCCTGCATGGTCTTGTAACGGCAAAATATATCCTTGATGGCTCTTGACATGACATGATGGATACCCGGAACTCCATTGGCAGAAGGAGGACCTTCGTAAAATACAAACGCTTCTTTACCTTCCCGGGTATCTATGCTTTTATGAAAAGTATTGTTCTTTTCCCACTCCTTTAATTGTTCCTTATTTACTTCGGATAAATTAAGTCCGTCGTATTCCTTGAACTTTTCACTCATCGGGATAGATTTTTGCTGGTTGAAATTCTACAAAGATAGTAGATATGATTAAAAATGTATAAAAATAAAATTTGCTTTACTGAAAATTTAATCGAAAGGCTTGGCTATAGCAGAAGCTTAAAGGAAGGACGGGAATTTATGAAGCTAACCGGTACAAATTTATCAGATGAGGCTTTTAACCTTTTTTCCTGTTCACCTCTTCATCAATGTATTTGTCTATTATTGTATGATCTTCAACAATTTCAACATTTTCAATTTTATTGGTTCTGGAATGGTACCATACCTCGACCATAAATTCTTCCAGGGAGTAAAGGCTAACAAAGTAGTTGCTTACTTTTCTTCTGCTTATTTGTTTGCCTTTATCCATAACCAGAGAAGCTTTTTCGCCTTCCGGCAGTTTTTGAAAATTTGACTTGTTCATTTTCATTCAAGTAAGTTTTATATTAGATATAAACAATAGAGAATACCCTTTGTTTTTTGAAAATTAGAAAAACGGATTATTGACTTGCATTTTTATCATTAACGAATAAAGGGGCCTTTCCTGTATAGAATTTCTGTATATCTTACCTGATATTTTTTCGAATATTCCTTTAAGATGAGAGGTGGTGTATAAAACAGCTCACAGACAGCAATATAAAAATTGAACTCGGCCGTTTGTTTTCATTTTTGGTTGAATGAAGTTAGACCGGACAGAAATATATCCAATTGATGCAACAGTTTTTTCAATACATTAAAAATAAGGGCATAATAGAGTACTGCAACGCCGATCCAAATGATGATCAAATTAAATGCAAACGTATTTATATGTAAACCTTTAAGGTTTTTATAGGGCGCGTAAAAGTGAGCCTTCCCCACATCCGATAGAGGATCCATGAAAACGGGATCTTTTTTCTGAATAATTTCATCGGAAGTTTCATACATTTTCTTTACTTCATTGGTGTTTTGCACAATGCTTGCCAGGCGTTGGTTGTGGTTTTCCTGTTTTAGTTTTCTCACCCATTCCAGACCATGCGCTTCAATAAGCTTGTTGTATTGATTGCTTCTTTTGCCCGAGAATTCTTTACCCAGATTCACATAATACAAATTGAGATAGACCAGATAATCTTTCAGTGATTCAAATACCTCCGAATTTAGCTTATCGGGAGTCAGCCTGCTGAAATATTCAAACGGTGGTTTTTGAGCATCTTCCTGGAGTTTGATCAGTTCATTCTTTATGATCATTAAATTTCGGCTCACTTGATGAATGTTTTCCTCATTTGACAGATTCCGCCAGGCCATCTCCAGTTTGGCTTCGAGCTCAGGGATAAGGAATGAGGTTTTGTAATCTGCATTGCTGATGGCTTTATCATATTCAAAGAATTTTTTTTCAAAACTGTTGGCTTTAAATTGTTTAACTGTCATTGCCTCATAAGCCCACCGGGTGACCATGAAATTTCCAATGAGGGGGACATATTTTTGAGAAGTGATGTTTTTATGTAAATCGTTAAATGGTATCATGGCTCCCCCAAGCAGAAGGTGCGGAACAAGAATCAGGGGGATCAGAATATAAATGGTGATTACCGAGTTTAATCCCCCGGAGATGTTCAGTCCTATCATATTTCCGAAAAAGGAGGTAGAGAACAATACAATCCAAAATGGAATCAGCATGCTCTGAATTTCCAGCACTTCATTGCTGATGATTACAAAGGTTAAAGTTTGAATGGCAGATAAACCGAACAGATATACGATCTTGGAATTTAAATAACTTGTCCAGCTTAAATTAAGAAAGGTCTCCCGTTCCAATATTTTTCTGTCTTTGATTATTTCTTCCGCACTTACTGTGAGTCCCATGAATAGTGCAACGATGATACTCATGAAGAGAAATACGGGAAAATTTTTGTTCTGGGCGAAAATGTAACCCTCGGAAGTGATGAACTTGGAAAAATAGCTAAGTATCAATGCAAGCATGGGTGCTTCCACAAGGTTGAGAAGAATGTACTGTCGGTTGGAAAGTTTGCTTATAAGATTTCGCACGCTGAAAATACTGAATTGTTTAAGCGGGGAAGGGATACTGAAATTTATTTTGGGGAGGTTTCCATGGATCTTTTTTCTGCTGAGCTTTGATTCGATCTGTTCTTTGTATCGTTGAGACCATGTTTCCGGGGATGTTTTTCTTTCTTTGACCGGCTTACCAAAATCATCAACCTTTCTGGCTTCAACGATCTTCAGTATCTGTTCGGGATTGACATTCCCGCAATGCGGACATTCACTTTCCGCAGCATTGACCTGCGAAGCCACCGTTTTGAAATATACAACGGCGTCAATAGGATTTCCCTGGTAAATAGGGTATCCTCCCTTATCCAGCACCCAAACCGTATCAAACAATTTATATACTTCAGATGAAGGTTGATGTATATTGACAATGATTAGTTTTCCTTTTAAAGCCTGATTTTTCAACAGATACATTACATTTTCAGAATCCATAGAAGATAGGCCAGTGGTTGGCTCATCTATGAACATGATATACGGTTCACGCATTAGTTCAAGACCGATATTTAGTCTTTTTCTCTGTCCTCCGCTGATATATTTGTTCAGCGGCGAGCCAACCTTTAAGTTTTTTATGCCCATAAGATCTAGCACATCAAGTGTTTCTGTAACCTTGTTGTGGATCTCCTTTTCATTAAAATCTCTAAAGCAGAGCCTGGCATTGTAATAAAGATTCTGGTAAACAGTGAGCTCTTCGATAAGAAGGTCATCCTGGGGTACATGACCGATCAACCCTTTGATTTCTTCGTGGTTGGTGTGGATGTCATATCCGTTGATCATGATTTTTCCTTCATCCGGGGGGATATTTCCGTTGAGGACGTTCAGGAGGGTGGATTTTCCGACACCGCTTCCTCCCATAATTCCTATTAATTGACCGGCTTCTTCAGAGATATTAAAAGATTTGATCCCGTTTTCACTGTTTTTAAAGGTGAAGCTAACATTATAAGTGTTTAAAATTATGTGGGTTTTGCTGTCTTCAAGGAATTTGGATGAAACATCATGAAAATAGATCGGAGTGATATTCGGTCCTTTTATGATGGAGCCGCTTTTGAAAAAATAAGGATGTTCCGGTTCAATTTTCTGACCTTCAATATAAAGGCTCAACTGGCCTGAATATTTGAATACAAAGGAATTGATGCTTTTCAGATATAAAAACAACAACTGGCCGTAAAGGTTTTCCTTATAAATGTGTTTATAGGGATAGGAATGGATATCCCTGGTTTTCTTTTTCATCATCCAGTAAAGACTTTCTGACCATTCCCTGAGCTGATTGTCTATGACCAAAACCTTATCCTGTTCTATATTATCGGGTCGTCCATCCAATATCAATGCTTTACAGTTGTTGTATTCCGAATCACTGATGTTAAAGGTTGTGGCAACGGTTTTGATGAATTTTAGCTCCCCCTCGCTGATCCCGGAATCAGAATGGATGAATTCCAAAAGCTGAATGAATACAACCATACGCTCATCTCTAAGCAACTCTTTTTTGATCTGCCGGCAAACGTTGGTGATTTGGAAAGATATCAAAGAATAACTTGCAACCGTAATATTGGAATCTTCTCTGAGCTCTCTCTGGTAAAAGTCAAAATAATTGTCAAATACCCTTAAATATTCCTCAAGCAGTTCTCTGTTCAGGTACTTTTCCAGAAATTCCTGGACAATTTCTTTTTCTGCCTGCGTGAGCTTTTTGGCCCTGATGTTTGCAACGATCGCAAAAAGGTGGATCAAAGCGTTGAGTATGGATTCACTCATAGAGAAAGACTATTTGACAAATATAACAGCATTTCCTGGAAAATATTTTGTAAAAACAGAATATATCGCCCCTGAAAAGATTTATGGGTTTGTAAATTTATATCAACCGGACGAAGGAAAGTTAATAAAAAAGGGAATGCCAACGAAAGAACACCCCCTTTTTTATTAGAAATTTTTGTTGTTGTTTTAAGAAATGATTTCCTCTCTGATTTCTTTGGAAAGGTCTTGAAGTTTCATCACCTGCTCTTCAGTAAAACCCTCTTCTTTTCTGTTCTGGTAAATTTCATAAATGGGCTGCAGATCTTTAATCACATTCTGAATGGCTTTATTGCTGGAATGTGGTTTTAAAATATTAAGCAGTTTGTTGAGGGAAGATTCCTGATCCCGAATGAGCTGTACGATCTTCTTATCATGGTATGTATTTTCGGAGATGTGCGTTGTAATGTACATCGCTTCAATCCAACTTCCTGAAACAATTAGCAGAGCAAGTTCCTCTTTGCCTTGCTGATTCATGTATTTATAAGTATTGTAGAAAGAATTGGTAAGCATATCCACCAATTGATCCTTGTTGTTAAAGTTTTCTTTAACTTTTTCGACAAATTCAGGGGAGTATGCACCTGAAATATCCAACTCATTTACAAGATTTTTATTGGCATCCATGTAATCCATAATGTACTGCTTCATGTTGTATGTTGTGGCATAGCTCAGATCCGTGCTGTATACTCCCAAATTTAAAGCCTGTTTTTCTTCGGTAATATAATTGTCAGCATTTTCCACATCGTTGGTAAGGTCGATTATAAAACTTGCCCCAATTTCATTTAAAGTTTCCGTAATTTCAAAAGTAGATGGCAGTGGGTATACCACTTCACTTACATCTTCCCTTATTTCGGACTTGGATATTTCCTGCTCTGGCTTTTCCTGCTGTTCTTCTTTTTTCTGTGATTGTTTACATCCCGAGAAAGAAAAAGCAACCGCCACCACCACCAGGGTGGCCATTATTCCACTGAAAGAATATTGTTTTATTGTCTTCATCGATAATATGTTTAAATGGTTTTATGCAAAATAATTAGCCCAAATTAAAGATTTTTTTATTAATTGGCCTAAAAATCGTTTATTTTTTTGAGGCCAAAACAAAAAATTATCCGAATTTTTTAGTTAAATATCCGAACAGCGCAGTTGTGAAAAATGTAAATGAGCTATAAACAACAGCAACAATTGCCATCTCTCTATTGTTCAAAAGTGTGCTTGCAACAAAAATGGCCAGTGCACTGTTTTGCAAACCTACCTCAATACTGATGGTAAAATTGTTGCGATTATCCAGGCCCAGGCTTCGGGCAAAGAAATATCCTGCCATCATGGAACCCAAATTTAGTGCCAGAGCGTAAGGCAGTAGATAGGAGTACCGGAATATTCCGGCCCCACCTTCTTTTTCTTCCAGTAATATTATAGCTGCAAAGACGGAAAATAAAAGCACCGTCATAAATACCTTCAAAGGGTTTTCAAGTTTCAGGGCCAGCTTCAGGTTACGGGTACGAACATAAACACCCGCAAATGTGGGCAGAAGTGTGACAAAAAATACCTTGAATATAGTCTCCCATATAGGCAGGTGAATGTCTGCTTCCTGTCCCATATAAACCAGAAGACCCAGATTTACAATAAGGGGCATGGTAATCTGTATCAGAATACTGTTCATGGCAGTCAATGAAACACATAATGCCACATTTCCTTTGAGTAGATGGTTCAGGAGATTTGAAGCTGAACCGCCCGGACATGCAGCGATGATAATGAATCCAACTTTAATTTCCGGGGGAAGATTGGTGATACTAAGGATGATGAAGGCTACGAGGGGTAGCAAAATCATCTGGGCGAATAAACCAATGAATATGGTTTTGGGAAACCGAAATACGTTGACGAAATCCTGTCTTTCCAATGACAGACCAATGCCGAACATTATGATGATCAGCACAGCCGGGAGAAAGTATGTAGATACAAAAGATGCGGCCACAGATGATTTTGTTTTACAAAATGATTGAGCTAATTTAAAAATAAAAGAACAGATATGAAATCATATGGAACCCTGTTTTGGAGTGAAAAAAAATAAGGCCACATAAATATGGCCAATGGATAATTTTTTTCTTGTGCCCTTTCTTTTATGTTTTCAAAGGAATCTCCCGGGGCAAGTTTCGGGTCATTTGGCTGAATGGCCATTACCGGATATCCTTTTTTATCAAACTGTTTGTCAACATTAATGATTCGATCTTCCCATGCCTGGGCATAAGGGCAGTGATTGCACGTGAAAATTACAATCACACCCTTTTCATCTTTATAGTCGGACAGCGATACATAGCTTCCGTCTACATTTTTTAAGTTAAAGTTCATAGCTTTATCGCCTATGTCATATCCCTGCGCCATTACGTGAGGCAAGACAACCAATCCGAAAAGGATGGTTAATGCTAGTTTTTTCATGGCTTTCTGAACGCTGGCCTCTCCTTAATACAAGGGGCACAATAGGTAGCCCAGGAGTTGACCACGTAGGTGGAAGATATTAAATTCAAACAAATGCTGTATGGGCATTTGTTCTGGCAAAAAAGAAATGTAGAGACAGAAGGACGCTCAAGGGTATAAAGAAGGCCAGAGTCAGGGAGCCGTTTACTCCAATGATCATATAGGAGCCGGCAGCCGCTAAAAATACGCTTATGCTTTGAAGTATCTGTGTTTTGATATGATACACCGGTGTGATTTTGCAGGCTGCCGCTGACATCACTGCTTTTTCACTGAACGGAATGATATGCTCACCTGAAACAGCACCTGAAATCACAGCTCCTGAAACGATGGGGATTATATCAGGTATGTTGGCGGCATGAACCATCTGAAAGGCGATAGGCATGACAATGGCCATAAAGCTCCAGCTGAAGCCTGTGGCCATTGTAATAACCATGGAAACAGAAAAGATCATAAAAGGAATAAGAGAGAGTATCTCGTAATCCATAATATAATCTGTAGGTTCATTAACCGGGTAAGTCTGTAATGTCGAATCCCGTTTGATCCAACTTCTCTTCTTCCTCTTTGGTCATTACCTTGATCAGTCCGTTGTGGATGCCGTGAATTTCAATTCCGTAGTTCCGGTACATTGAAAGCGTACGGATGATCTCCGGTGTAATAATCTGGCCGGGCACGAGAAGCGGGATGCCTGGGGGATATGGAGTTATCATGCGTGCGGATATCCGGTTTTGTGTATCTTCCAGGGGTAGCTCCTCTGTTTCCGAATAGAATGCAAATCGCGGAAGATAATGAATGGGGGATAGCGATAGCCTGAATTTTTTCAGTATCTTTTCCGACAGGCTGACCTTGCGATTGCCGGTGCGTTTCTCGATATTTTCCAACGCCATGTATAACCTGTTGATTCTGGAATAGGTGGCACCGATTGTCAGCAGTATGCTAATGGTATTGAAGGTGGTTTTTTCAATTTGTATGTTATGTTTGCTCAAGAGGAGATGTTCTATCTCCTTACTGGAATATCCCGATTTACTAACGTCAATGGTAATTTTGGTGGGATCGAGACGGATGTTATCGTCTTTCAGCTCATCGCTGATCATGTCTTTCAGGTTGAGTACACGGAATTTTTTAAGCGAATTGATGGAATCGCGCAGCAAATCGGATAAATCCAAAACGTTTTTCAACAGGGAATATCCTTCCATAACCATTTGCTTTCGTGCTGCATCCAGTGAGGCAATCATCGGATACTGGGGTGAAGTGGATGTATGCATGTTGAAGTTTTCCATAAAGAAATCCTGAAAGTCTTCGAAATCAGGGTCGTTGACATGAATCATGGATGCCTGGGAAAATGCACTCATTGTTTTATGAGTTGACTGGGTGGCATAATCGGCCCCGGCTGCCATGGCCGAAGGATAAAACTGCCGGTGGAAATTGGCATAGCCATACCAGGCTTCATCCACAATTACTTTGATGTTGCGTTTGTGGGCCTCTTTTACAATGTCTTCAATGTCGTAGATCAGTCCATCGTAGGTGCAGTTGGTCAGGATCAGCGCTTTCAGTTGTTTGTTTTTGGCCAGGGCCTTATCCATGGCTTCTATCATATTTTTTCCGGGGATCGGTCCGAAAATCCCATAATCGTTATTTACGGAAGGCATCAGGTAAATGGGTTCGGCTCCAGAGATGATCACCCCGTAATGTACCGATTTGTGACAATTGCGGTCGAGCAGTATGGCCTCCCCTGGTTTTACAAGAGTTTGAATGAGAATTTTATTGGCAGTGGAAGTTCCGTTGGTGGAGAAAAAAGTATAACGGGCATTGAATGCTCCTGCTGCGAGTTCCTCCGCTTCCTTGATTACACCCCTCGGATAAAGGAGTGAATCCAGTTCGGGAACCGACACCGAAACATCCGAGGCAAAAAGATTCTCACCAAAAAAATCATAAAAATCCTTTATATAAGGAGAGTTTTTGACTGAATTGCCGGATGCATGGCCCGGAGTATGCCAGGAATCTTTTGCTTTTTGGGCATACCTGACCAGGGTTTCATATACCGGGGCCCGTTTCTTGGCTTCAATTTCAGCATCTATTTTGCGCACCATATCGTCGTAAACATGCTCTCCTTTAAAAAAGTAGCCGTTGATAATGCCTCCGCTGGTCAGGTTTCTGCTATCCGTAATATTGGTGAAAAGATATAGGCTAACCTCGTGCCGCAGGGCCATAAAATTTCTGAATATTTCAAGACCCCTGATCGTTTCAGTCCCTTCTTCCTTACGGGATATCTCCCATTCCGACAATACTATATGGATGCTCCCCTCTTCTGTTAAATGCGCACAGGCTTTGTCGAAGCTGAGACAACCGGATATGTTGAGGCCTCTTTGCTGAAGCTCCCGCGTGGAATTTTGAAGCGATTCCGGATTGTTGTCGACCAGCAGTACTGAATAATGCATTACAGCTTCGGATTTTATTTTAAGGAATATGCAAATCTAAAAAAGTTTTCGGCTTAAAAAGTTTTTCTATACTGATATTCCATTAGAAAAAGGTGTGACTTTCATTTCATTTGCAGGAATTATAAACGGGTCGGTTTAATATGTTGTAAAGCATTGTCTTGTTTGAATTTCTCTCCATGTTTTATTGTATGTTTATTTTTTAACCCGAATAATTCAAGAATTATTCCTGTCTCCGACAGCGACTAAGGTTCG
>JBKGZA010000068.1:0-14519 GCA_046545815.1 Bacteroidales bacterium | reverse complement strand
AAAATCTGCAGGATGATCGCCTGGCGTTACAGGACGGGCTTATACCCATGCAGAAAGCCGAAAAAATGCGTATAAATCATTTAAAGTTCCGCAGGAAGAATTTAAGTCCCTGTTAGAATTAAGAAAAAATATGCAGATTGAAAAAAATAGAAGCAATGAAAAACTTTCCCGAATTCAGACATATCGTAAGTGTAGGTTTGTTATTCCTGTTGATCCTGTTTGTAAATTATGTTCCATCGTCAGGCCCTATGTGGTGACGTTACAATTTATCCCCAATTGAAAAGAATTTCCCTTGAAAACGTCAATTTTTCAATTGGCTTTTCCCGATTTTATTAATTTTGTGCAGACAGAATTAATGCTTGAGCTTTAACCTGCATTATTCGTTAACGATTAAGTGAAGTACAGTAGCATCAGAATTATTTGTGAATAATCCGGACTGAATAATGCCAAGATCAGAATTCAAATCACTCAAAAACAAAACAATAAAGTAAAAACCTGATTGTATTATGAAACAAAACAAAATACTTTGGCTGTCGGTACTCCTTCTGACGGCAGTATGTTTTTCAGCGTGTCAGTCACCGTCACAGAAAGATGATCAATCGTTTGAACCCTTTGAGGTTCAAGAAACCCCAGAACGACCTGAAGGTCAATCCGATGTTCTTGAGCTTCGCACTGAACCCATTGACACCGTCCGTATGGCTATCATCGGGCTGGGTAGCCGTGGAAAATCAGCGGTTCACCGTTACACAAACATTGATGGTGCGCGCATAGTGGCCCTAGCTGACGTGGTTCCAGAAAATGTGGAAAAGGCGCAGGAAATACTTGAAAACAGTGATCTTCCTTCCGCCGAGGGTTATACCGGTTCGGATGACTGGAAAAAGATTTGCCAGCGTGACGACATCGACCTGATTTATGTAGTTACGCATTGGGAACTGCATACCCCCATTGCTATCTATGCCATGGAGCACGGGAAGCATGTGGCCACGGAAGTTCCGGCTGCTACTACCATTGAGCAATGCTGGGAGCTGGTCAACACCGCTGAGAAGACACAGCGTCACTGCATGATGCTAGAAAACTGCAATTACGATTTTTTCGAGATGGCTACACTTAACATGGTCCGGCAGGGCGTATTGGGAGAGATTGTTCATGCCGAAGGGGCCTATATTCATGATCTACGTACCCTCAACTTTAGAGAAGAAGACGGATACTGGAACATGTGGAGACTGGATCATTTGAAGCAACGTGATGCCAATCTCTATCCCACTCATGGCCTTGGGCCGATAGCTCATGCCATGAATATTCACCGTGGCGACAGGATGGAATACCTGGTATCGATCTCCAGCGATCAGTTCGGCATGACCAAATATGCAAAGGAAAACTTTGGCGAAGATACCGAATATGCCCGGCAGGACTACAATAAGGGTGACATGAATACGTCCATAATTAAAACCGCCAAAGGTAAGAGCATCCTTATCCAGCATGACGTGACGAGCCCTCGCCCCTACAGCCGTATCCATATGCTCAGCGGCACCGAGGGGTTTGTGCGGAAATGGCCCAAACGCGGCATAGCCCTGGAGCCTGATGCGCACAGTTTCATGCCGGACGATGAAATGGAAGAAATGCTCGAAGAATATGAGCACCCCATCGTCAAAGAAGTGGGAAAAAAAGCAAGAGAAGTGGGTGGCCACGGTGGAATGGACTTTATCATGGACTACCGCCTCATTTATTGTCTCAACAACGGGTTACCCCTGGATATGGATGTTTATGACGCCGCCGAGTGGTCAGCTATAGTAGCACTTTCCGAGACTTCTGTGGAGAACCACGGCATGCCCGTAAAGATACCGGACTTCACCCGCGGTGCTTGGGAAAAGTTAGACCAGGTCACCTATTATACCAAAGAATAAGGTAAAAGATGCTCCGCTAAATCCTTGGAAAGAGGGGATTTGCGGAGCACCATCTTGCACACCGTCTTTTTTTTCGCGGTCAACTGTCGCGTTACAACCGCTCACTAACAGTGAAAGGATAAAGGTATACCGGGCAATGTTTTCATAAAAGATGTTTGTAACCGTTTATCCTGACTGAAGTGAAGCTTGCCCAACAGGGAGTGCATAAAATTTTTTCAATGATTGATTTTATAAATTATTAATTATTTAAATTTGTCTATTATCAAACATTTTATCATTCAAATAAAACTTAATCATTATGAAACTATTCAGAAATGTACTGTTAACGTTTGTTTTTACTTTGATCCTTCATGCTTCTCCTCTGGCACAACCTTCCCTTGATAGTTCGGAAGTGATCGGAAGATGGGATCTTACCATAGAAATTGAGGATGAGGAATTGGAGGAACTTGGTCTTTTTCGTCATGGCTTGATGGATGAAGAGGGATTTCCGGGATGGCTTGAAGTGAGAAAATCCGGTTTCTCCACCCTTGTGGGTTCCTATGTGGGATACGAAGGAAGCGCCCGTCCGATATCGAAGATTCACTATTCCGAAGAGGAGGATAAATATCATTTCACTATTCCACCGCAGTGGAGGGATATTGATGATATCTATTTTGAATTCACGCTGGAGGATGATAAGTTGACCGGACATCAAGTTGTTGACGGTCATAAGCTTCAATGGACCGGTGTCCGGGCACCGGATCTCAAAAGAGAAGAACCGCCGGTATGGGGAAATCCCAAAGATCTGCTGGATGAGAACTTGTCGCGATGGGTCATTCCGGAAGACAACAAGTTCCGGATGATAGACGGTGTTTTGGTAAATGAGGAGGCCGGAGGTAATCTGGTTACCAAGGAGGAATTCGAAGATTTTAAACTCAGCGTTGAATTTAGATATCCTGAAGGTAGTAACAGTGGAATTTATCTTCGCGGTCGTCACGAAGTTCAGATTGAAGACAGTTACGGGGAGGATATCAGTGATGTGATTATTGGGGCTATTTATGGGTTCATTGAGCCTGCTGTCAACGCGGCAAAGAAGCCGGGTGAATGGCAAACTTATGAAATCACGCTTGTAGGGCGACATTTAACCATAGTACATAATGGCATTGAAATTATCTCCAACCGGCCCATCCCCGGAATAACCGGTGGTTCACTGGATAGTAACGAGGGGGAGCCAGGGCCGATCATGCTGCAAGGTGATCATGGCCCCATTGAATTCCGTAAAGTCGTCATCACACCTGCGGTTAACTGAGGCGACCTCTGGAAATATGACTTTAACATGGTTTTTGTCATGGTAAATTTTTTGTATATGGCTTCATAGCTTCAAAACACATGGAAAATAATAAAGGTGGTCTGTTTCCTGACCACCTTTATTATTTTCCATGTGTTTTGATTTTGTTTATTTTGTGTTGCTTGCAAAATTAAGTCAGATCAAAACGATCCAGGTTCATGACCTTGTCCCATGCTGCAACAAAATCCCGGACGAATTTTTCCCGGGCATCATCACTTGCGTAAACTTCAGCAATGGCTCTTAACTCTGAATTGGAGCCAAAGATAAGATCTGCCCTGGTTCCTTTCCATTTCTTTTCGCCTGACTTCCGGTCAAATCCTTCAAATGTTTCTTTTGAATCAGAAGTTGCTTTCCAGTCGGTATTCATATCGAGCAGGTTTACAAAGAAATCATTGGTAAGAACTTCCGGGTGCGTGGTGAATACACCATGCTCAGAGTGATCAAAGTTGGTGTTCAGCACACGCATTCCTCCTACAAGCACTGTCATTTCCGGGGGAGTTAATGTCAGCAGCTGAGCTTTATCAACCAGCAGCTCTTCCGTGCATTCAGCATATTTCTTCTTATGATAGTTGCGGAAACCATCGGCTTCCGGCTCTAATACCTTAAAAGATTCCACATCGGTCCATTCCTGAGATGTATCCATACGTCCCGGTGTGAATGGCACGGTTATATCATAGCCGGCTTCCTTTGCAGCTTTTTCCACTCCTGCACATCCTGCCAGTACAATAAGGTCAGCAAGCGATACTTTTTTGTCGCCGGATTGAGCACTGTTAAATTCCTTCTGTATTCCTTCCAGGGTTTTCAGTATCTTGCTGAGTTGGACAGGATTATTAACTTCCCAGTTCTTTTGTGGTTCAAGACGAATACGCGCTCCATTGGCGCCGCCACGCTTGTCGGATCCGCGGAAAGTTGAAGCTGAAGCCCATGCTGTGGATACCAATTGAGATACTGATAGCCCGGAATCCAGAGCTTTGTCTTTTAATTCAGCTATATCTTTTTCGTTGATCAACGTATGATCCACGGCAGGAACCGGGTCTTGCCAGATTAGATCTTCCTTAGGTACTTCCGGTCCGAGATAACGGGATTTGGGTCCCATATCGCGGTGTACAAGCTTGAACCATGCACGGGCAAAGGCGTCAGCAAACTCATCCGGATTCTCGTAGAAGTGTCTGGATATCTTTTCGTATTCCGGGTCCACTTTCAGCGCGAGGTCCGTGGTAAGCATCATAGGAGCATTTTTCTTATCCGGGATATGTGCGTCAGGCACCATATCCTGAGCAGCCTTGTCTTTCGGCGTCCACTGGTATTTGCCGCCTGGACTTTTAGTCAGCTCCCATTCATATTCGAAGAGGTTTTCAAAGAAACCCATATCCCACTGAGTAGGTTTTTGGGTCCAGGCGCCTTCGAGGCCACTGGTAATGGTGTCGGCTCCTTTTCCGGTGCCATAGCTGTTTTTCCAGCCCAGGCCTTGCTGTTCGATAGAAGCAGATTCCGGATCGGGACCCACATGCGATTCGGGAGCTGCACCGTGTACCTTACCGAAAGTGTGCCCGCCGGCTATCAGTGCCACTGTTTCATAATCATTCATGGCCATACGTTTAAAGGACTGGCGAATGAATTTTGCCGATTTTTCCGGGTTCGGTTCGCCGTTGGGGCCTTCCGGGTTGACATAAATCAGGCCCATATGATCGGCGGCCAGACGTCCTGCAAGGTTCCCCTCGTCGTCGTGGCGCTCATCAGCCAGCCACTCGTGTTCCGGTCCCCAGCTAATGTCTTTTTCCGGTTCCCATATATCTTCACGACCGCCTCCAAAACCAAAGGTTTTAAAACCCATGGATTCCAGGGCAACATTACCGGCCAGGATCATTAGGTCGGCCCAGGAAATTTTCCTGCCATATTTTTGTTTAACAGGCCAGAGCAAGCGTCTTGCCTTGTCCAGACTCACGTTATCAGGCCAACTGTTTACCGGAGAAAAACGCTGATTAGCGGTACCTCCTCCTCCCCGGCCATCGGCTATACGGTAAGTGCCGGCGCTGTGCCAGGCCATACGGATGAAGAGCCCTCCATAATGCCCCCAATCTGCCGGCCACCAGTCTTTGGAATCGGTCATAAGCTTATGTAGATCCTGCTTCACAGCTTGCATATCCAGTTTTTTAAAATCCTCGGCATATTTGAAATCTGGCCCCATTGGGTTAGAATGTGGGCAATGCTGGCGAAGAATATCCAGGTTTAGCTGTTTAGGCCCCTGGGGATCATTACCAAAAACTTGTTTGCTCGTTGCTCCGGTAACCGGACATTTACTTGATCGATCTGATTGATTTTCCATAGCTATTTTATTTTTAAATTATCTGTTGGTATTCCAAGTGTATCGGGTACCTTGTAAACTGTTCCCGATGCAATATTGGGATGGTTTTTTCTCACTACTTCAATTATATTTTCTGATGTGGGATGGTTGTAAAGTCTGTGTATTGAATCCACCACACCAATTCTCTGGTGAGTATTCTTGAAGCCCTTTTCTGAAAGCGTATGGCGTGTTTTTTCCTTACTGTCATCCATTTTTAAATAAATCTCAAATAAGAAATATTCTCATCTAATACAATTCAATAAAAAAATAGTTTAAAGGCCACCCAATTTTTGTGGTGCTTTTTAGAGGATGAAAACTAACTTTATTATCAGACTGCTCGTTTCAGAAGATATGTCAGCTATTGGAATGAATACTGGTAATCCATCGATATGATCTCCAAATAATCTTTAACGGCTGCTCCCGATAAACAAGTTTTAATTATCTTTCTTCCTGTAGCAGATGATTCGGGTTCCGGACACGCTGAAGTAACCCTGTGAAGTGAAGCAAGTGGCCCCGAAACATTTTTTAATTTTCTATTGCCATCATTGATAAAATTACTTCTGTCGTTATTTCTTTATACCATGTAGCTATGACCAAAAAGATTGCTAAAATACTCACCGCCCAGGTCCATTTGGGTTCCTTCTCTGAATAAGCTTTATTAAGTTCAAAATCACTCCATTTTTCAGGTATTAAATGTATCAGTAACCTTAATCCAATCATAATTACTCCCCAAACAATACTAAAAACTTTAAAATAATTCATTGTTGAATTTCTCCTGTTAAAGTTATGTAAACTTTTTTAGTGCTACCGCACTTCTATTCCTTACCTTACCGGCCAATTTTTGCCAAAAAAAGCAAGAATTTGACCGATAAGGTACTAACTTCGTTATTTTCCAGTTCAACAACAAATTTAACATTAGCTTTGAGTGCCTTAAATATCTTCATCACCGTACCTAATGTCATATTTCTTGCACTTCGTTCAAATTTTGATATCTCGGATTTTTTACTCCTATCATATCGCCAAGCTGCTCTTGTGTTAAATTTCTTTCTTTTCTGATTTTTTTTATCTTTAAAATATTGTAATGGGAAAGCTGTTCAATAGTAAATACTTTGAAATTCAAAATATCAGCAGATTTATCATGCCAAATTTTAAAGATATAAAGTGAGCTTTAATTTGATCATTAAACAAAAACTATATGGCAGAACTTAAATTATGGGAAAAAATTTATTCGCTGTGTGATGAGCTTTTTTCGCAAAAACCTTGGAAGGTATTGTATGAAGATGATCTATTTGCAGTTAAGAATCCTGAAAGCGGAAATGAATACTTTATCAGCATCATGGGAAGTAACGAAGAGGTATATGCTCTGGCTGCCTATGAAGGAGCTGACGCTCTGTATCAGTTTTGGAATCTACATGGCAGTGAAGGTACACTTCCCCCCGAAACCGTTATGTTGATTCCCCATATGATGGTATCTCTTGATGACCGTGAGAATATACCTCAAAAACAACGGTCAGTCATCAAACAATTGGGATTACAATACCGGGGAAAGCAGGCATGGCCGAATATAGAAAAGATAAACCCTGCCTACCTGCCCGTTATACCGGATGATTCCCGTCTGCATGATCTTGTTCATATCCTGGAGCAAAGTATCCATGTAATTAAACGGGCATCAAAAAATAAGGCTTTTATTCACAGTCAGGAGCACCAAGACGACGAGTATCTTTTTCGGGAAGCTGAATGGGATAACGACCAATGGATATGGAAGGACGTATACCACAGTGTACCTGTCCCCACTCGAAAAGAAGGGATAACCTACAGCAAGAATCGGCTGGCTTCGTTCAAAGAATTGCCGGCAGACAATCATGAGCTGGAAATGGATTTGGTGATGGTCCCTGCACCTACGAAAGAAAAAGGCGGAACTCCCTATTTCCCTTTTATGTTTATTATGGGGGATCCCGAAAAGGGTATGATCCTTGACTTTGAGTTGCTGTCACCCCAACCGGACTTTCATACCATGCTGGCCAGGCTCCCGGATACCATTCTCGAAAAGTTGATCAAGACAGGCAGGCGTCCCGGACAGATCAATTATAAATTGCCTTATATTGAGGGAACTATGAAATGGCTCAAAGAACAAACCGGACAGAAAACGGAGATGAGGATGGAACTACCGGTACTCGATGAAGCTGTGGATTATCTGATTGACAGTATGACGGGGAGAAATCAGGGATGAATTTTCGGAAGGGGTTAGGGGGTCCGATCCGGAAAGGAAAACAACTCTAAGTAACCACCCGCAGCTACGGGTGGAAAAACCCAATGCCCGCCTGTCTACACCCCCGAAGGAATTGAACCATAAGCAATTCAACCGAGCTTGTCCCGATTTTTTTGCCGGGAGAATCCTCGCTGGGTTCCCGCCAAGCGGGACAGGCATTTCAGACCGCTCAGATTCCTATATATTGTGGTGCGTTTTTACTAATCAGTCTGTTCGATGCTTCTGTGTCTAATACGTTCTAGAATCTCCCCGTGACGGTGTTTTTCTTCTTCCAAGTCATAATCATCTTGTAGTCCAAGCCAAAATTTGGGGGAATTACCAAAAAAAGCACTCAATCTTAATGCAGTATCTGCTGTAATGCGTCGTTTCCCCAATCATGTCATCCAATGGATTTTTGAACCCAGAAAAATCCATTTTGGATACATGGGAAACCTCTGTTGTCTTTGAACTGGCATGATCCAGCCCGTCCTGAATATACCGCAGATCGGTTCCCTGTTCTTTAACCCGTTGGATTTTGTTCTTCCATTATTCGCCAATAATTTTTTAATGCACTTGAAAATATGCGTTATCACGGACAAGGGTTTTCCCTGAAAGGTTGAAATGGGGCAAAGCCAACTCCACCAGTAAAAAGGCAAGTATAAAACTAAAGAAGGTGATTTGAATGCATTTCTGGAAAAACCCGTCCGGTGAAGGACAACGGATGTACGGATGGGACGGCTATTCATGGTCGTTGGGTTGCCATTAAGAATTAACCGAAAGGGATCCATAAAAATCCCCATAGGAAACCGGGTAAAAGAATTAGCTGGCGTTGCTGCAGGACGTACACTCCCTTGGATACGTGCGGTATATGCATATCTATGCTTAAAGTAATTTTGGATTGGTTCGTCTTTATCCTGCAAAAAATATAAATTTGCAATGGTTGCAAAACATTGCAGGAAAAGCTGAAACATCTATTGTTATCTTTGAGTAAGATAGGTTACCGGGGAATCAATTGATTCAATGTATACATAATACTGGGTGATTAAAAATCAGGGGATTTACCGAAAGAGCCCCTCCCAGACAAAAAACGAATTTCATGAAAGAAAAGAAAGACCTTAAAATAGCCGTTCTTATTGATGCCGATAATGTTCCGTATAATAATATAAAGGGAATGCTGGATGAGATCGCTAAGTTTGGCATACCAACCATCAAGAGGATATACGGCGACTGGACCAAATCAAAAGCATCGGGTTGGAAATCTGCTTTGCTGAAGCATGCCATTACTCCGGTTCAACAGTATAGCTACACCGTCGGAAAAAACGCTACGGATTCGGCAATGATTATAGATGCCATGGATATTTTGCACAGTCAGAAAGTGGACGGATTTTGCCTAGTATCCAGTGACAGCGATTTTACCCGCCTGGCAACCCGTTTAAGGGAATCTGGCATGCTGGTGATCGGACTTGGTGAAAAGAAGACACCTAATCCCTTTATTGTAGCTTGTGATAAATTTATCTATATTGAAGTGATTGAAGGAGGAACAACCAAACAAACCAAAAAGGCCCCCAAATCAAAAAGTAAGAAATCTTCGGAACCTGCGAATCAGGATTCAGAAGTGGAGCCTATCGACGATGAACTGATTCAATTGTTAAAGAATTCGATTAATGATTTGGCTGATGACAACGGATGGGCTTTTCTTGCTGAAGTCGGAGGACTTCTTATTAAAAAGAAACCGGATTTTGATCCCCGCAACTATGGTTTCGCCAAGCTTACTCCCCTGATAAAATCATTGAACGATAATTTCACTATTTACGAAGAAGCTGTGGAAGATACCCAAATCAAACACATCTATGTAAAAAACAAAAAATAAGCCAAAAGCTCATCTTTTGCGACCTCCTTGGCGTGCTTTGCGTGGAATAAAAAATTAATTACCTTATCCTCTGAAAAGGACATCCCCGAGATATTTTAGGAAATCCTTTCCGGGATAATAATCCTTTTCCCGTTTTTTCCTGAGCTCATCCGAAAGCAGTATCTCATAATTCCCGTTTAGGCCGATCAGGCTTTTGTCGAAGGCTTTGTCGTATAGTGCAGACAGGCAGATGCCGTTGCAGGCAAGAACCCGAGCTGCTTGGAGCGGCTTAGCGGGAGCAGGGAAAGCCCCGGATACACGAATGGGTCTTTTAATTTTATTATTCGTGCATCCGTAGCCATCCATCCCTTAAATTTTTATATCTCAGGGTCTGTTCAAAAATCAAATTTTCAAATTATTAGTTGGAATGATACTTAGACCAGGTTTTCGACTTTCCGCACCACTCTGGCCGGAATGAAGCATGCGCTTGAGCTTATCTGCGAATACGATCAATGCTCGTAAACGGTAGTTATACTTCCATACCAATCACCGATTTAGTACCTTATCGGTCAAATTCTTGTTTTTTCTGGCAAAACTTGCCCGGTAAGGTAATGCCCGCTGCCCTTTGCCAATTGCCATTTTTTTTTATTTTACCAGTGTATTTTGTAACTTTATCCATAAAATGAACACCTATGAAAAAAAGCATCATTCCCCCTATCGTTTGTATTTTTTTCTTCCTGAACATACTTGCCTCCGGGGCTTTGGCACAAAATGATGCCGGAACGCCCGACTGGCAAAACCCGGCAGTATATGCCCGTAATCAGGAGCCGCACCACATCCCTTTCGTCCCGTATACCAACGTTTCGGATGCCCTGAAAGACAATTGGAATGCCTCTCCTTTCTATCAGTCACTGAACGGCACATGGAACTTCAAATGGTTTACCAATCCCGCCGAAGTGCCTGAAAATATTCATACAGAGCAGGCCGGCGCCTGGTTCCGTAACACCATTCAGGTACCTTCCTGCTGGCAGATGGAGGGCTTCGGCCATCCCAAGTTCAGGAATGTCCATCAGCCTTTTCCCGCCGAGCCGCCAAAAGTTCCGGAAGATTACAACCCGGTCGGAGTTTACAGAAAAACCTTTTCCATTCCCGACCAGTGGAATGAGCACCAGATTTTTCTGCATTTTGAAGGGGTCAAATCAGCCTCCTATGTATGGATCAACGGACAGAAGGCAGGATACGATCAGGGCGGCATGGAACAGGCCGAATACGACATTACCCCCTATCTTCAGGAAGGAACAAACGAGATCACCGTCCAGGTGTTCCGCTATTGCGACGGCACCTACCTCGAATGCCAGGACATGTGGAGACTATCCGGGATATACCGGGATGTTTATCTCATGGCCTCACCCAAAACCCACATCCGTGATTTTTATATCACTACTGAACTGGATTCACGGTACCAGGATGCCATCCTGAACATACAAGCCACGCTTAAGAATTACCGTCAGCAGACTTCTTCCAATAACTGCCGTGTGGATATTCAGCTTTATGATGAGGCTGATAAGCCCATGCTGGATGAGCCGCTGACGAAAGAGGACATCACCCTTTCTGCAGAAGGGGAACAAACCTTGCAATTCTCAAAAGATATTGACAATCCCAAAAAATGGTCGGCCGAATTTCCCAATTTGTACACAGTTGTCTTGGAATTAAAGGATGATAACGGGAATACGCTGGAAGTAGTCAGCGACCGGGTCGGTTTCCGGGAGGTGGAAATCAAGGATCAGGCCATTTATGTCAACGGAAAACAGATCAAATTCAACGGGGTGAATTCACATATGCATCATCCCGAACTGGGAAGGGCCATGAACAGGGAAACCATCCGGAAGGACCTGACACTGATGAAAAAGTTCAACATAAACTGTGTACGAACGTCCCATTATCCGCCCAATCACGAATACCTGGATGTGGCCGATGAGCTTGGCATATATGTAGTTGATGAAACCAACGATGAAGCCCATGCCACCACCTCTCTTTCCGAATATCCTGAGTGGAAGCCCATGTATCTCGACCGGGTTCGGGGGATGGTCAAACGCGACCGCAACCATCCCGGCGTAATTATCTGGAGTGCAGGCAATGAAAGCGGATCGGGAGAAAACATAGCTAGTCTGATCGAAGAAGGCAAAAGGCTTGATCCCACCCGTCCGTGGCTATACGGTGGAAATGCCGGTCGGCTGGCTTTTGAGGACATTATAGGGCCCCGCTATCCGCACCCCGATAAGCTCAGGGATTTGGGCGAAGAATCTCCCGAAGAAGAACCAAGGCCTTCTTTTATGGATGAGTACCTTGCTGCTTCGGGCAACAGCCTGGGGCATCTTCAGGAATACTGGGATGTGATCCGCAGCTATGACCGCACAACCGGCGGCGCCATATGGGACTGGGTGAGCCCGGGAATAAAACGGCCGGTCAGACTTATCCATGATACCTCTCCAAACAACAATCAGGGCATCCTGATGGGCAATGCGGGGCTTGCTCCCGGTAAATACGGGAAAGCCCTTTCATTGAGCGGTCACGATGAATGGGTGGAATTTTACCGCGATCCTGTGCTGGATGTCACTGGCGACCAGCTAACGCTTGAAACCTGGATTTACCCCCGGGAGTGGAACGGTTATGGTTACCTGCTCAATAAAGGAGATCATCAGTACGGGCTGAAACAGCCCGCACCGGATACCCTGCAATTTTACATTCATAATGGCAAAACCATAAAGTGTGAGACACCGGTGCCAAACGACTGGAGGAACAACTGGCATCATATTGCCGGCATCTACGATGGAGAAAAGCTTCAATTATATATCGACGGTGAGGTAGTGAATCATACACCACACACTGGAAACATTGATCATACGCCGCAACCGGTGAACATCGGCAGGAACGCGGAAATCTACGGCATGGAGCATCCGGGACAGCTAAACAATTCGCTGTTCGACAATGTGGGAATATTCGACCACGCATTGTCTCCGAAAGAGTTGAATAATCATCCGGATACACGCAATTATAAGGCATTGCTATGGTGTAAATTTGATTCTGTTGACCGGCAGGGCTCATTTTTTTCCCTGGGTATTGGCGCCCGTGCTTATGGCCTTGTTTGGCCCGACAGGCAGGTACAGCCCGAAATGTGGGAGCTGAAAAAGGTACCCCAGCCTGTAAAGATAGAAGCAATAAACCTGAAAGAAGGAAAATTTCGGATTACCAATACACATCACTTCAAAAACCTCAGGGAACTTTCCATGCATTGGGATGTAAGGACTGCGGGTTCTCTTGTGAAAGCAGGGACCAACCGGATAGATATTGAACCCGGAAAGGAGAAGACTGTCTCCCTCTCCATCTCTGATATGCAAATACCGACCGACCGGGACCATTGGCTGAGGATAGGGTTCCGGCTGCCTGAGAAAACAGCCTGGGCAGAACGGGGTCATGAGGTGGCCTGGGAGCAGTTTCAGCTTCCCTCCAATGTGTATTGCGATAGCCTGAAAACTAGACAGGATAAACCTGAACCATTTGAGGTACAGGAGGACCGGAACAGGGTTATCGTCAATGGCAGTGATTTCCAGTATACTTTCCATAAAGAAAGGGGGATGCTGACTTCCTTGCATTATAAGGGAACAGAACTGATCAAATCCCCTCCGCGGTTCAATGTTTGGCGGGCTCCCATATGGAACCAGACGGACAGGTGGGGTGGCAACCCCATGGCACCCAACTGGAGAAGATACGGACTGAACAGGCTACAAACCGAAGTTAAAGAGGTAAATGTAACACAGGAAAATCAGGCCCTTACCATACAGGTGCAAACCATAGAGGCGGCTGCCAATGCCTCCACAAAATTTGAAGTGGGTTATACCTATGAAATAAATGGTACAGGCGAAGTTACCCTACATCATAGTGTTGCACCTGCTTCCGACATGCCGGAGTGGCTGCCGAAAATTGGCACCCAGATGGTGTTCCCGGATGATTTTGAGCGGTTTGCCTGGTATGGCAGGGGTCCTTTTGAAACATATCCTGACCGGAAATCCGGTGCAAAGATGGGTTGGTATGAGAAGCAGGTGGATGACCTATATGAGCCCTATCTGGTTCCGCAGGAGCATGGGAACCGCACCGATGTACGCTGGGCTGCACTGACCAATGAAGAAGGTATTGGAATGTATATATCCGGAGATGCACTGCTGAATTTCAGTGCCCGAAATTTTAGCTTGGATAACCTGACCAGGGCACAATATACGTTTCAATTGAAAGATCATGATGGCACCATCGTGAACATGGACCATAAGGTTTCCGGGGTGGGAGGTACACCGGTCAAGACGCTGGAAAAGTACCGGGTAATGCCCAAAACCTATCAATATACCATCTACTTGTGTCCTTTTGATCAAAGTGAGGAGGATCCGGAATCGATATACAGGATCCAAAAAATGGGTAAATAAAAGATGACTTTACTAAAACCTGAATATAAATGAGGAATTTTTCTGATTAAGCTTTTAAAAAGATAAAAAAAAATCATTAAACAACTGAATTGTTAGTTTTTACCTTCATTCTGTCCATTCTTTTTTGGATGGAGCGCATCTGCATAAACTTACGAGGTTACTTCTCCGGATGGTTCGGTTGTTATTACCGTTAACACCAAAGATATGATCTGTTATTCAGTTTTTTATAGAGGGGAGAAAGTTTTGCTGGAATCACCGTTATTGCTCGGATTCTCCGATTCACCGCCGCTTGGCAGAAACATGGCCGTTAATAGCCATGAAAAAAAGCGCTTCGCGGAAGAAACCAATGTTTAGATTAAGTTTGAACAACAT
>JBKGZA010000067.1:0-14648 GCA_046545815.1 Bacteroidales bacterium | reverse complement strand
TTGATACCCACAAAATCCACACCGCGGGGCCTGAAATGTTCCACCGTTTTACGGGTGACTTCATCCGATCCTTTCACATAAGGACAATGGTTGCAGGTGAAAAATACCACCAGCACGTCCGATTGAAAATCCGAGAGGGTATAATTCCCTCCATCTGTGGCACACAGATTAAAATTGGGTGCCTTTTCTCCGATCTGCAATGTAAAAGCCATAGTTCTTCCTTTTCTTGTTATTTACTATGCTTAACAACCGGGAAGGTCAAATTGTTCAGGGTACTATGGTTCAGGTAATCCTTCCGCTTGTATGGAATTACTTTCCGCCTTTGGGGCAGTATTGTCCCATTATACCAAATTAATATCCCTTTATCAGGAATTTCTTACCCCTTATCAGGAATATCCTTCCCATTGTTTGGAATTTCCTTCTTCCTTTTGGGGAGTATTGACCCATTATTCCAAATTTATTCCCCGTTCTTCAGGATTACTTTCCCCTTGTTCGGGTTTTATTTACCATTGTCCGGATAGTTCATCGAATAGTTTGGATTGACTTTCCTATTGTTCTGATGATATATCGAACAGTTCGGATTGACTTTCCCATTATCCGGATAATGCGACGAACCGTTCAGATTGACTGTCCCATTGTTCGGATGAATTTCCGAACACATCAGATTGACATACTCTCCTTTTGGGCTAACTATTCCTTTATTCATGTTGGCTTTCTATCTTTAAGGTTGAAGTTTCCACCTAAATAGATAGATTATCCAACTGCCCTTTGCCTGTTTCAATATGAATTTGCAGTTACAATAAAACCTCATGCTCACTGAAGCTATATGGTTTGCCAACTGCCTTTTGCCCATTGCCAACTTCTTCTTTAAATCCTTTCTAACAACCCAATGACCCTTGCATTCTTCTGCCAATTGAGACATTTGGTTTGCTCCCGTAGAATGCGGTAACAACCGCCAACTATTCTCTAAACTCCTGTCAAACGTATTTTGTGTCAAACCTTCAAACGCTCAGACTTTTCGATTTAATGACCACCGAATGACTATGATACCTATCTCCTGATCACAACCGATCTAATCTAAAAATCCGACAGAATACTACCATCATGTTTTAAAGATTGATTCTTTTATACATTTCCGAAGGCTGGAAGAGATCAAATTTCAGGTGAAACCTGATCTTTTCGCTGTAGCGGTCGTTGAGCGATTCTACGGTTTTATCCAGGTTGGGGCTGGCCACTACGGGGAAGTAGATATCCAGAAGGCGGAGGAAAGAAAATTTTACACCCGATTCTGCGGCCCAATCGGTATTGGCAATTTCCGTACCCACGGGCATCGATTTTCCGAAAGCGCCGATATTGCCGTACACATGGATTGGAATGTCTCTTATTAGAGGGATACTTGTGCTGAGGTTCAGTGAGAGGAGCCAGTCCTGTGTTATTCCCAACGGTGAATGGAGGGCAAAAGCTCCATCATCCGGATAAAATTGTTGGGAGAGCAACTGGTTGCTTACATCTTTCGCCGGATATTCAAATCGTCCTAAAAAGGTGTTATCGAACGTATAATCGTATAATCCGGAGCCCCCGCTCAGGTGGAATGAATAAAGAAAGGGCAGTTGATCTTCCTTATTCAGAAACGCTCCGCCAAACAGGCGTATATTGAGCCCTTCTGTCTTATAATACGAATGTTTATAACGGGCTTCAAGGGAAGTTTTGAGAAATTCGCCTGATATCTCAAAATCTGCTTTCAGCTTGTATGGATTGATGCTTTTGTTGGTTTTATCATGTAACAGGGTCAGGTTGTGATAGAATTGATGGCCGGGTTGTTCTTTACGGGTAAATATGTCATTGAGGTCGGTGGCATAGGTGGTTGAATATCTGATTTCGTTGATGACCTTCCGTCGCGGATCCGGCTTTTTGAATGTAAGAATGGCTTCAGACTTTAACCGGTTGAAGGATTTGTTGGAGGTTTCGGTATAACCAAACTGTTTGCCGGAAAGTTTGAGCTGGATTTGTCGAAATGTCTTGTTGGGATAGATGTTATAGGCCATTTCACCAATGCCCGCAAGTTTTTTATTTCCCATGCTGTACATGGGGGCCAGGTAATAGTCGAATTGATCGGGAGGGAAAGGAGCGTCGTAAAGAAGGCCTCCGATCATGGTATGATCGTAATTGTTCCAGCCAACCGACGGGAAATAATGGATTTGGGTAAAGTTGGGATTATTGATCAGTCCGAAGAACTGGAGTTTAAGGGGCTCTGTTTTTTTGAATATCCCCTTCGTTTTGATGGTGTTGTTGTGGCGGTATAGTTCAAGCATCTTTTTATCCGGGTCGATCACATATTTATCTGCTTCGGAGGAGGGCAGATCAATCCATTCCTTTCCTTCAAAACCCGAATACCATTGGGAGAATGTTTTCTCACCGTCGCGAAAGCCTGCAACTACCAGGGGCGCATCAATTTCTCCCTTGTTTTTCACCAGCAGGCGGTTGCCGTCTGCTTTTTTCATTTTATAGTCGATCTTTCCCTTTGTGGTTAACACCTCGTTAAAAAACCAATCCAGCTCTTTATCGGTATTTTCCCTGAATACCTTTTCCAGGTCTGACGGATAGGGATGTTTGAATTTCCACTTCTGGAAGAAATCCTGCATGATGGTGTTGAATTGATCTTCTCCGAGATAATGCATCAGATGCAGAAAAGCCAGGCCTGTTTTTGAATATGAGATGCCTGCATAATTGGCTGTATTGAATTCCGCGGAGGCTGTATTTGTGGGTTGATCGGTATTTCTCCGGGCCAATAAAAGATAGGTGAAAGCATGGAGATATCGGTACCTGAGGTGATCGCCTCCCAACACCTTTGTCAGACCCGGGTCCATGCCCAGCATCTTGTAAAGCTCGTTTTCATCCGGATATTTATTTTGCATATACCGGATTTCGCTGAATGTATTGATCCCCTCATCCAAAAACGGGTATCGTCTTTCATTGAATCCGAGCATTCCGTAGAACCAGTTGTGACCTACTTCGTGCATAATGACCTGCTCCAGCATACTGGCCTGCTGTGTATGGCCAATGGCTGTAATGGTGGGGTATTCCATGCCGGTGCCTCGCGATCCGGCTGCTCCCAGAACCGCAGAACAGGTGTTGTAGCCATAATCCCCGTACCACCTTGAATAATAGCTGATGGCATCGTTGATATAGTTGGTGGCATTTCGCCATAACTCGGCCTGATCGTTCGTAAAGTAGGCCCAGGTTGTTACGTGTTTTTCAGAATTGGGAAGTTTGACCGAATCCTTCATTACATGATACCTTTTATCCGCGAACCAGGCAAAATCGTGGGCGTTTTCAAGGGTATAACGGATGGTTTTGTTTTTGCCTGCAGAAACCGGTATCTCCATGTCCCCGGGATCGAATGAAAATTGGCTTGCTGATTCCACTGCCCGTTCATTCAACCATTTGATCTCGCTTTGTGTTTGGAGCTGACCTGAAGCGGCCACGACGTAGTTTTCAGGCAGTGTAATGGAAACCTCAAATGAGCCGAATTCGGAGTAGAATTCTCCCATATCCCTGTAAGGCATGGGGTGCCAGCCAAATCTATCGTATACGGCAGGTTTGGGATACCATTGGGTGATTTTGTAGCTCTGGCCTATATGTCCCATACGAGAGGTTACCCCCAAGGGTATTTTCACATGAAAAGGGGTGGTGATGGTAACGGTCTCTCCGCTTTCAAGGGGTTCGTTAAGGTGAACCTTACAGATATCGATGTGTTCGGGATCGTATTCCCAGTGGGCTTCTTTTCCGTTGATCCTGAAATTCAGTGAATCGATAAAACCTTGCTGTGCTCTATTTTTGAATAGATGGTGTTTGCCTTCGTTTTCGAATTGCTCCCGGGCCAGGGTGGTTTGGTTGTTTTTGTAGGCATTGGGCCATAGGTGGAAATAGATAAACTCCAGCTTATCGGGGGAATGGTTGGTGTATTCGATCTTTTCAAAACCGGCGAGGGTGTGGTTGCGGTCGTTGAGTTTTATTTCGATCTGATAATTTACTTCCTGCTGGAAGTGATCCTGGGCCCTGGATGTAAGGGTGAAAGCCATGAGAAACACCGCCAGGCCTGATTTGATGAAATTTGGGGAATGCATCATCTTTTTAAGATATTGGTTGTAATCTGGCTGATAAAATTACAAAAATAGGACAACTTACTCACTACTTTCAACTCACTACTTATATTCTCTTACTTTGAATTTTTGCAGTTCCAATAAATTTTCATGCCTCCTGTAGCTACATTCCTTGCCAACTGCTCTTTGCCCATTGCCAACTGTCTTTCTAAATCTTATTTTTTTAAATTTGTTTCTGCAATATAGTAAGCCGCCCTATGCCAACTTCTTAGTTTCAATGATGCGGCACATCCAAATCCGGTGCTTTTTCCCCTGCTTTTATCTTAAAGGGCAGGACATTCTGCCTGGGTGGCAATGGGCATGTAGCATAAGGCGTGAAGGCACAAGGGGGATTGTAAGCCTTATTGAAATCAAGATGGGTGATGTTGTTTTCATCGGGAGCTTCCACTGCCAGGAACCTTCCTCCGCCGTAGGTTTCTTCTGCGTTGGTCTCATCGCCGAACACAACGAAAAGGCTTTTCCTGCTGCCTGTAGGATGTAGGGTATAGGTTTCATTCCTGTATTTAAATTTCAGCACGCCCGGCGTTTCTTCCTGGTATGTACCCCCCAGCACATTGGGCACTTCCATTGTCTTTTTTTCATTGTAGGGTTCAAACTCCGCCTTTATGCTCCAATCTTTGCTTACAGAAAAGGCCGGTATTTCGGTGAGTTCATCGAGCAAGGGACTTTTTAGATCCCGCAGCCGGATACCGTATTGTTCCCCTCTTTTGATAACATACCATCTCAGCGGGCCATGTTCCAATACGGTTGGCTCGCCGCTGGCATCGCTTGTCATCTGTATCTTGGCAATGAGTGTATCCTGATGGAATATTTCCACATTTTTACTGACGGTAAACCGAATGGAGTCATCGGTCAGGAAAAGGCTTCCCATATTTCCGGGTGCTTTTCCGGGAAAAACTAAATCGTTGGACGAATCGCTGCCTATGGTGGTTTCACCCGGCTCGAGCCAATAGAGCCCGGCCAGGTTGAGCCAGCCGTCGGGTGATTTGAGATTTTTTAATCGCTCCGCCCTCCATTCAAGGATACGTTCCTTGTAATTATCACCTTCTGATGAGCCGTTCTGTTTGCCGCATCGAACAAAAAACAGCGATCCGCAAACCAAAAACGCAATGAGTATCCTTTTTCCTGTCATGAATGCATTGTGTTGATTCAGCCGGCAAAGATAAGAAAAAGATATGGAGCTCTTAAATCTTATCCAAACACTTTCGATGGCTTCTTTCGGTATGGGAGAAGCTTCTGAGGCGGCATCTTATGCTGACAAGTTGATGCTCTGCACGGCATCTTCCAGCAACTGGTCAAGCTCCAGCGACTGAAACAGGGCATCATCCTTATGATCATACTATGATATCCGCCTCCGGAGGCAGCATGATCCTGATGGCACCATCCTTATAATAGCCGTCGGTTTTAGAGGTTACCGCCACTGCAGTATCTGAATCTACCTCCAGGGCAGTTTTCAGTCCTTTCACTACTTCTTCTTCCGAAAGACAGGTGTCTTTTTCCTTAGAAGATGTTTCCTTCTCTTCACAGTACCTTACCGGGCAAGTTTTGCCAGCTTATATCTGGCCCGGTTAATGAATTCGGGAAGTTTGTTGAGGCATGGAAACTTTAATCCAGCGCATCCCTTATTTTTCCAGCGATCGCTTCGAACTCCTCTTCCGGGAGTTTCAGTTTGGGCTGTGTAAAGCAGGCATCACTCTCTTTATCCAAAGGTATCAGATGGATGTGGGCGTGAGGGACTTCCATGCCCAAAACGACCACGCCTACCCGTTGGCATTCGATCACTTTGTCAATGGCCCGGGCTATCCGTTTGGCAAAGACCATCATTCCCCCCAGCGTCTGGTCATCAAGGTCGAACAGATAATCGGTTTCCTCTTTAGGTACCACCAATGTATGACCTTCCTTCAGGGGGTTGATGTCCAGAAAAGCATAATAATTCTCATCCTCCGCTATTTTATAGGAGGGTATCTCGCCGTTGATGATTTTAGTAAATATGCTTGCCATATAGAATGGGTTTATAATTTGATTTCCACGATTTCGAATGGAATAAGGCCATTGGGAACCTGAACTTCTACCACCTCACCTACCTTCGCACCCAGTAAGCCTTTAGCGATAGGCGAATTGACCGAGATTTTCTTTTGCTTAAGATCGGCTTCGGTTTCTGAGACTATGGTATATTCCATAGTGGTATTATTCTTCTTATTCTTGATCTTTATCGTGTTGAGTATTTGGACTGTATTGGTGTCAATTTTTGATTCATCCAATATCCTTGCATTGGCAATGGTATTCTTCAGCCGGGAAATTTTCATCTCAAGCATTCCCTGGGCTTCTTTTGCCGCATCATATTCGGCATTTTCCGAAAGATCTCCCTTGTCCCTGGCTTCGGCGATTTGCTTCTTGATTTTTGGGCGTTCCACCGTTTCCAGCTGTTTCAATTCTTCCTGCAATTTCTTCAGGCCGTCTTCAGTTACGTAAGAAACTTGAGCCATTTTTCTACCTTCTTTTCATTCTACATTAAACAAAAAATAACGAAAAAGTTTACCGCCCATCGGCGGAAAACTTTTTCAATCACAAAGATACATAAAAATTCAAATCAAATACAACAAAACCGCATGGATACTTTTTTATTTTCTGTCAAAATCATACGATTCTTTTGCGGTTTTTGGGCTAAAAATATTTTTTATTGATAATTTCCGAATATATAATGCCTTCTTCTATATCAAATTTTTCTTTTATTTCCTGAATTTTTGATTTTTTTCCTGGTATACCTCGTTTATGTTTTTTTTCCTTCCAGGTTTCCTTCAGTGGAGAAGTTTCTGCATCCTGGGTTTTTACTTTAGATTCAGAGCCTTTTTTCTGTTTTGTCTCTTCGGGTTCTTTTTCACCTTGTATCACTTCTGCCTGTTCCTTTTCTTCTTCTTCAGCTTCATCTTTATGGGATTCTTCGTAATCCGTTATTTCATCCCATGGACGCATAGGTTCTCCGGTTTTTGCTTCAAAGAGCTTTCCGAGTCCCACCCTTCCCCGGTAGATTCATCGGAAATATTTTCAAACGGTTGTTCCCCGGTTTTATTTTGTCCCCTTTGTTTTTTGGCTGATGCAACTACCGATATGATAAGGGTCACTAATAAAATTAAAAAGCCAATAATATCTTCCATAATGTGTTGTTGTTTGGATTAGTGATTAAACAGGCCCTTGTCCCTGGTCTTGAAAAGACCGAAAAACCATTCAAACCATTCACCTATTTCTTTAAAAATATGGTTTATATTGCTTTTTGTATGATTTTCACGCCACACTTCTGCTTTTTCCGCGTTGTAGTCCATTCTTTTCCGGGTTCTTTCTGCCTGACGTTCGTAATGTTTTTGCTTTAACTCTGCTTTGGCTTTTTCATAATTTTTTTCTTCCCTCTCATCTTCCCTCTCATCTTTTCCCTCATTTTTTTCAATGTTTTCATTAACTTTGTCCCGACGCTCTGGTTGTGTTACTGACCTGATAAGCTGGCAGCCGGGTGAGGATACTAAAATCCCCGTAAGCAATAACAGCAGGGCAGTTTTATTGATGATGCCAACAGATTTAACGTTTTTTTGTTTAAAAAATGACATTTCAGCATTCAAATATACATATATTTTACGTATTTATTTTTATTTTGTTACTGTTTATTGGATGTGAAGATCAGCGGCAACCTTTTCCTTATGCACGGGTGGATGTTACATTAAACATAGACACAGAATTGGAGAATGTCCCAGAAAAGACTGGTTATGTATTTATCAGACCTGAGGATTGCAGTGATGCGGAAAGCTGCGGTTACGGAGGACTAATCATTTTTCGTCTAAACCAAAACAATTTTCAGGCTTTTGACCGTGCATGCCCATACAATCCCAAGAAAAAGTGCCTGCTTGAACCTTTTGGAGAGGATAAAAGCAACAATATCCTATCTTGTCCTTGTTGCGGTTCTTTATTTGATCTTGGTGATAATGGGAAAAATATTCAGGGACCGGCTATCCGTAGATTAAAGCAGTATGAAGCTTACAAGTCGGGAACTAACCAGCTTAGGGTTCAGAATTATTAGACGTTTCTTCGGACAGCATTCGAAGGGAAGTTTTCTTATCCACCTTTAACTGCTCCACCAGTTCATCCACATTGGCAAACTTTTTTTCCTCCCGTATGCGTTGAATCATATGAATGGTGATATTCCTGTTGTATAGGTCTCCGTCAAAATCGAAGAGATGGGCCTCGATGGATTGGTTTTTTCCCTGTCGGTCAACGGTAGGACGGTAGCCAATATTTAACATACCCTCCATGGTTTGGCCTTCGAGATCGGCTTTTATGGCATAAACGCCGTCTTTGGGGATCAGCTTATAGGGGTTTTCGGGTTCGATATTGGCAGTGGGAAATCCGATTTTTTTCCCAATCCTGCGTCCACCTACTACCCGGCCCATCATCAAATAGGGGTATCCAAGGTATTGATTCGCCTTTGTCAGGTTGCCTTCAAAAAGGGCGTTTCTTATTACAGTGGAGCTGATTTCTGTCCCCTCATCCGATTCGGCCCCCAGGCGTTCTACCTTAAAATTATATTCCGCTGAACAGGCTTGCATATCCCTGAAGTTTCCTTTTCCACCTTTACCAAAGTGGTGATCGTATCCGATAAGCAAGTGCTCCAAACCAATACGGTCAACAAGGATTTCCTTTATAAAATCGCAGGCATCCATCTGGCTGATTTCATTATTGAAGGGAAGGATAATCAAATGATCTATATGGTGCTTTTCCAACAGCCATTTTTTTTCTTCCAGGGAATTAAGGAGCCTAAGGTTTTTCAAATCTTTTTTCAGTATAATCCTTGGATGGGGCCAAAGCGTAACAACCACCGATTCACCCCCAAGTTCCTCTGCCCTGGCCACCAGTTGAGAGATGATGGCCTTATGGCCCCTGTGCACCCCGTCAAACACGCCTATAGTTACTACCGGCCTGTTCGCCTGAAAATTGTCTAATTCGTGATATATCCTCACTATAAAAGAGAATTTAATTTGCCGGCAAAATTATAAAAATGAAACCAGCTTAAAAACTCAGTTGATGTTCCTGTTTAATATAAAAGTTATTATCTTCGAATCTTTGAAAAGCTTGTATTTGATGAATAACAACAGTAGCCACACACAGGAGCAGACGGTGAAGAATACGTGTTCAATGAAGCTGGAAATCTCGATCATTAGATTAACCGAAGAAGCAGGATACGTCAATTTTCAAAATAAAGAAAAACAAATGTTCCCGGAAAATTGTTTTATCAAAAGAAGAGGATATAAGAGATTGAAATCTGGAATCGTTTTTCACTGATTTGATCAGGAGATAAGCGATTTACCGTGTACTTCTGCAAAAGAGATGAAGCAATACCATTTTAAACGTCACATTGTATAATTGTAAATTATTGTAAATCATGAAAAATCTTTTCTCCATTGTATTAATTCTGTTTATCGTTCAGGCATGTGGTTCAGGTTCCAATCAATTTACCATTGAGGGTGAACTGGATAACGCCAATAATGAAAAATTGTCTCTTATGGAGCTGAAAACCGAAGGTGGCAATAAGGTTGATTCTGTGCAGCTGGATCAGAATGGAAAATTTGAGTTCACAGGGTATACCGAGGTTGCCAAATTTTTCCTTGTTCGGACCTCTCCGGAAAACTCGGTAACTTTGGTAGTTGAACCCGATGACGATATAACCCTTAAAGGCAATGCTCAGAATTTGAGCAAAAATTATACCGTTAGCGGATCGGAAGGCTCGCGTGAGATCATGAAACTGCGAAAAAAACTTGAATCAACCATAGCCAGTCTTGATTCCCTGGGAAAAATCTACGAGGATAACCCCGACAAGGAAGATGCGAATAATTTGAGAAACCAGCTTAATGAAGAATCCAAGAAGCTCGTTCAGGAACAGAAAGAATATACGAAGGATTTCATCGACCGAAATATCAATTCGCTGGCAAGCCTTATGGCACTTTATCAGCAGATCGGTCCCCGCAGGTATGTTTTAAATCCCCAGCAGGATTTTACTTATTTTGAAAAGGTTGACTCCGCTTTGATGGATCATTATCCCAACTCCGAACCGGTTAAATCCCTGCATTCACAGGTCCAGGAGATGAAGAAAAAGATGGAAGCCAATGAGTCTAGTAATGAAAGGTTGGCCGTTGGGAAGAAAGCACCTGATATTGAATTGCCCAATCCTGAAGGAGACACCGTGAAGTTGTCTTCGTTGCGCGGCAATTATGTGTTGCTGGATTTTTGGGCTGCCTGGTGTAAACCATGCCGGGTGGAAAATCCCAATCTAGTGGAAACCTATAAGAAGTTTCAGAATGAAGATTTTGAAATTTATCAGATTTCCCTGGATAAGAGCCGTTCTGACTGGGTTGATGCCATCGAGAAAGACAATCTTGACGAGTGGTATCATGTGAGTGATCTGGAGTTCTGGAATTCGGAAGCCGCTCAGACCTATAATGTCAGAAGCATTCCGGCAAATTTTCTTTTAAACAAACAAGGAGAAATTATGGCGAAAGACCTGAGGGGTGATGACCTTCCGGCTAAACTTGCTGAGATATTTTCCGACCGCTAATTCCCTTTGTTTCATGTTTATTTATTTTATCAGGATCTTTTTTATTAAGGTTCTGATAAATTTCTTTTATTATATTTGATGCGGATTTAAAAATTTTGGGAATGAAGAAGGCAATCATCTTTCTTTTAGTTGTTTTGACATTTGCATGCACCAACGAAAATAAATTTACGGTAGAAGGAAGCTTAGAAGGGGCAGAGGGTAAGCAAGTATATTTTAAGCATAAAAGGGTAAGTGATACGAAGGTGCTGGATTCGGCAAAATTGGGCAGCAGCGGTAGATTTGAATTTTCCGGAACTACAGAATACCCGAAATTTTACAACATTGCCCTGAATGGTAAATTTGCCACCCTTTTGATTAAACCCGGAGAAGAGGTGACTTTCCAGGCGGAAGCGGATGATTTCTATAATTACCAGGTAGAGGGATCGCCCGGTTCTAAGCATGTCGAGAAACTGGACAACAGGCTAAGAGAGACCAAGTCCAAACTTGATTCACTGGACAGAATTTATGAAAAGATTAAAGATGAGCCTGATGCTGAAAAAAAGATTGCCGAACTCGATGAAACTTATCGGGAGATTTTAAATGAACAACGGGATTCTTCCATTTCTTTTATAATCAACAATATGGGATCTCTGGCAGGCATTATGGCCCTTTATCAAAAGGTGGGTGAAGATACTTATGTGCTATATAAGAACACCGATCTGCAATACATCAAACTGGTTGCAGACTCTCTTAGTGAAAAGTATCCCCAATCAAGACATGTCAAATCACTGTTGGCGAATAAGGAAGATTTGATGGGAAAATACAAAAATCTGGAGATTCAGCAAACAATCAGTCAATTCGGATCTCCAAGCGATTATCCCGACATTAGGCTGCCCAACCTGCAGGGAGATTCTGTTTCATTGAATAGTCTGGATGACAAGATAATACTGTTAAGTTTCTGGGCCTCATGGAGTGAGCAAAGTATACAAAGAAACCTTGAATTGATGAATCTATACAGAAGGTATCATGATAACGGCTTTGAGATTTACCAGGTTTCACTGGATCAGGAAAGAAGTGACTGGGAGAACGCTGTTAACTTTGACCAGTTGCCCTGGATCAATGTCAGCAGCCTGAAAGGTACGGATACTTATGCGGCAAGAATCTATAATGTTAAGGAACTCCCAACTGATTACCTGATCCACCGGGAAAGGGGTGTTATTGAAAAAAATCCCAGCAAGGAGGTTTTAAGAAAGAGACTTTCCATTGCTTTAGATCAATGATCAATCAATACAACTTTTGGAATACGGTAAAAAAATATATTTTGCTTCTGATTTTCATTTGGGAGCCAGTAATCATGCCGAAAGTCTGAAGAGGGAAAAACTTATCGTCCGCTGGCTGGATGAGATCCACCCTCAGACTGAAGCATTATATCTTTTGGGTGACATTTTTGATTTTTGGTTTGAATATCGGAAAGTCGTTCCGAAAGGATTTGTCCGGTTTCTGGGTAAGATCGCTGAGTTTACCGATACCGGGATACCGGTTTATTTTTTTACAGGGAACCATGACCTCTGGATATACGACTATCTTCCCAATGAAATTGGCTTGATCATTTATGATGAACCTCAAACTGTCACCATCAACGGGATAAAGTTCTATATGGCCCATGGCGATGGACTGGGACCCGGAGAACAGAAATTTAAGCTTTTGAAAGGGCTATTCCGCAATTCTTTTGCCCAATGGTTTTTCGGCCGTTTGCATCCCAATCTGGGAATTGCCCTGGCGCATAAATGGTCACTCAGTAGCCGGAATGTCCATGGTATTCCCGATGAATTCCGGGGTGAGGCGGATGAGATGCTTGTCCGTCACTCACGGAACATTTTAAATCAGGAACATTATGATTATTTTATTTTCGGGCACAGGCACATACCAATCGATTACCGCCTGTCTGAAAATTCCCGTTATATAAACCTTGGCGACTGGATACATTATTATACCTACGGGGTGTTTGACGGGGAGCAGTTTGAGTTGAAAAGTTATGTTTGATTTTATTAATCTATTCATCTTTATTGAATTTTACTGACATATGGGGTTAAAAAGAACTTTTGGAAACGCTTTTAGGGGATTGGGCATTTTCCTCTCGAGGGAATCCAACAATCGCATCCATCTTACTGTGGCTTCCCTGGTAATTGCCGCAGGAATATTTTTTGGCATTGATGCAACCGAATGGTTGTTTGTTGTTTTATCAATCGGATTGGTAATGACATCGGAGGCTTTCAATTTTGCTCTTGAAAAACTGTGTGATGAAGTTCGCGCTGAATATGACAAGCAAATAAAGGTCATCAAGGACATATCAGCGGGTGCCGTGCTCATTGCCGCTCTCGTTTCTGTGGTGGTCGGATTGATTATCTTTATGCCAGAAGTGATGGGTCTGATTTTTTAACCGCGATATGCAACGGATTTCGGCAAAATGTTGTTTTTAGGCCGATTTAACATGGCCTGAGTTAAACAAGATATCCATGAAAATCATTTACATCAGCAATAACTGGATTACAAAAGGGGCATGTACGGTTTTTTCCACCTATAATGTTTGGGGAATTGCCAGGAATAAGATAGAAACGCATTTATTCGTAAGGAATGTTTCGGAAGGTATTACAAATGAATTGCTCCGGGAATATTTTAATCTCTTATATCCCCAATATCTCACAATCCATAGAATAGATAAACGGTTCAAGAAGGCTAATATGGATTTTTACTGGAAAGTCGCTCTTATGCTCAAAGAGATGGCTGATAAGGATACCATAGTAATAACCAGAACACCAAAAGTTTTGCCTTACTTATTAATGATACCAAACAGAAAATTCAAAATTTATTATGAAACCCATAATTTCTTTTATGACCTGAAACGCCGCGATGATCTTAATAAAAAAAATTTATCTCTTTATAAAAATGCCTTTCAGGAAAAAATAAGCCTTAAAAAAATAGATGGATTAATCTGTTTAACCGAGACTCAGAAAGCACTTTGGGAAAAATATGTTAATTTACCCATCCATGTGATTTACCCTGGAATGATATCGGCCGTTTATAACCCTAAAAAGTTTAACAGGATTAATCTCGTTTATACCGGTTCACTAGACGAAGTCAGAGGAATAGATCATATCCTTGAAATGGCATGTTACTTACCAAATAATTATTATGTTTATCTTATTGGAGGGATGCAAACAGCCGAGATCAAAAGGTTATACGAAGAACTAAAGGAGAAAGGAGTCGATCATAAAGTGACGATCACTGGCTGGTTAAATCAAGCTGAGTTACAAAAGCAGCTAAGTGAAATGCATTTGGGTTTGCTGCCTTTGAAAGATAATTTTTTTAATCGTTATCTCACCGCTCCTTCCAAATTATTTGACTACTTATCTCATAGTCTCCCCGTAGTAGCTTCTCATTTGCCTTCCCTTGAAGAACTGGTACAAAACAATAATTTGGGTATATTAGCTGATTGGAACCAACCAGATAAAGTTGCTAAGCAAATCGTTCAACTGGTAAGTGACCCGAAGCTTTACAATAAGATCAGCGGTACAGCTTATGCTTTTGCATTGGAACATACCTGGGAAAAAAGGGGAGAAAGAATTGTAAAGACATTTTTTGGATAGATACTTTGTCTTAATGGTTTACTGATTCCTGGGATTATTGTATTTCGATTGATGAATGGCCAACATTTCAAAATGCTTTTTATCGGCCATATTATTTCTTTCAATTTTTATTTTGTTTCCGTTGACTTCAAAATTTTCTAAATAGAACACAACATAGCCCTGATCATTGAGTATATCAAAGAGTTCGTATCTTTCATTGTTGGTTAATCTTTTATAGAATTGTATTTTTGAATTTGTGATTTCCTTTGGCTTTTCAAATGGATG
>JBKGZA010000066.1:0-15133 GCA_046545815.1 Bacteroidales bacterium | reverse complement strand
GTGGAAGGCACCACAACCATAATCAATAAGGGGGAAAACGAACGCGGAAATGTAACGTACTCCATAAAATTGGAAAATGGCCGGATCATTACTCCCGATGGCAGAGAGATCACACAGGAATACAATAAAACCCTTGAGTGGATCAAAGGTTATGAGACACCCCTGTATAAGTGGGACAACGAATATCTGATCACCGGCTCGGCCTCAGGTACAAACCGGTACGGCGTAAATTACACCATGACCATCAATGAACCGCTGCATACTTCAGCCACCTGCCGGTTTATTCTTTCCGGAACCGCAGAATTCGAAAAAACAGACAAACCTTTAATCCTCATAGATTACGGTGACGAAAACTGTGATGCCACGGCTACCGCAACAGTCAACGGCACTACAAAAGAAATTCGGTTAAAGCGATAGTTCACGGATTGTGATTTCTGTATGGAAAGAGGTACCGTTTGAATTTTTGGCAGTACCTCTTTTTCTTTGACAGGCCCTTATATTTCCTCCCACATTGTGATCCTTCTCTGAAAGGCAATTGCTCCGGATTATTCCCGCGTGAGGTCTTGAAATACCTGCTCCAGGCTCTTCTCTTTTTTCTGCATAGAAAGCACAGAGAGGCCTGATTGAACCGCAAAATCGAAGATTTGCTGCCGAATGTCCCTATGGTCCATACCCTCCAGCAGCCAGTTCTTTGCATCTATTTTCCGGATCTTGTTAACTCCTTCAATCTCTGATAAGTTTTCCTCCCTCACTTCCCGGTCGAATTCCACCTGCACCGTCTGTTTGTTTTCTTCAAGCTGTGAAGAAATATTTTCCACCTTATCGTCGGCTACGATCCTGCCGTTGTTGATCACAATGATCCGATCACAGATGGCTTCTACCTCTTGCATGATATGCGTGGATAAGAGAACGGTTTTTTCCTCGCCAAGCCGGGAAATCAGGTTCCTGATCTCTGCTATTTGGTTGGGGTCCAAACCTGTCGTTGGCTCATCAAGTATCAGCACACCAGGGTCATGAATGATGGCCTGGGCCAGTCCGACACGCTGTCGGTAGCCCTTGGAAAGGGTTTGGATTTTTTTAGTCTTTTCTTTCTCCAAACCGGTCAAATCAATTACTTCGTTGATACGTTCCACGGTTTTGGATCCAAGTTGATACAGCCCGGAAACATATTCAAGGTATTCCTTTATATACATATGATCATACAAAGGGTTGTGCTCAGGAAGGTAGCCGATATCCTTCCTGATCTCAAGTATTTCCTCAAGCGCATTCCTTCCGTTAATCCACGCCTCACCGGAACTGGGCATCATATAACCCGTCAATATCTTCATGGCTGTGGTTTTACCGGCTCCGTTCGGCCCGATGAAACCAACAATTTTCCCCGGCTTCACTTCAAAGCTAACGCTGTCCAGCGCTTTTTGCTTTCCATAATACTTGGTTAGTCCCCTGGCTTTTATTGACATTGGCAGATGATTTTGCTTATATATTGTTTTTCAATATCCCAACATTATACTGTCATTCATATAAGCCGCATTCAGCCCGGAAAATGTTTTTCCGCGGCCAGTACTGCTGAAAGATAACAACAGGCCAATTTACAAAAATAAATGAAATGAAATGGATCCGCATGCTTTTCATTTATGCCTTAATGAACCGGAAATCTGAACAATTGAATAATCCTGATGTTACCTGATTCAATTTTGTTAATATCATATAATGTCATTAACTTAGCATTGCATTTTGCTGAAAATTCGATGGCGACCATCAAAATATTTTTTAACTGACTAAATTCAGGGAACTATGGCACATAAAGTACTGGTTACACATCTTATACCGGCTGAAGGACTGAAGGCACTTGAGGAAAACTTTGAGGTTAAACTGCCGGAAAACAAACATTTTTCACATGAAGAACTGGCCGACATGATCCCTGAATACGATGCACTTATTACAACGTTCAAGTTCAAAGTCGGCCGGGATCTTATTGAAAAGGGAAAAAAGCTGAAAATCATTGCCAATTATGGTGTAGGATACAACAATATTGATGTAGAAGCCGCAACGGAGAACAACATATCGGTCACCAACACCCCGAAAACGGTAATCGAACCCACAGCAGAGCTGGCTTTTGCCTTGTTGTTGTCATTGGTAAGAAGGGTTGCGGAATATGACCGGAAAATCAAACACAAAGAAGACATCCAATGGGAAGTGATGGCCAACCTTGGCCATACGCTGGAAGGAAAAACCATGGGCATTATTGGCATGGGAAATATAGGAAAATCCATGGCATTGAAGGCAAAAGCATTTGGAATGAACATGCTTTATTACAACAGAACCCCTCTTGACTATACCGATGAAAAAGCCTATTCAGCGTATTACACCAAATTTGAGGAGCTGCTGAGAAGATCGGATGTTGTTTCTCTGCACACCCCATTGACGGAAGAAACCCATCACCTGTTGGACAGTGATGAATTTATGAAAATGAAGCAGGGGGCCTTTGTGATCAATACGGCAAGGGGTGCAGTAATCAATGAAAAAGCCCTTATCCGGTATCTCAGAAACGGTCACCTCGGTGGAGCTGGTCTGGATGTTTATGAATTTGAGCCCAATATCAGTGAAGAACTGCTGGAAATGTCCAATGTTGTGCTTGTCCCGCATATAGGCACGGCAAATTATGAGACCCGGAAAGCCATGGCCGAAGAAGCGGCGAACAATGTTATAAAATATTATAAGGGTTTACGACCCCCGAATCTGGTGAACCCGGAAATCGATCAATAATTTAATGGCTCAATTCAACCTGCACAATAAGCAGTACTGCGTAAGTCTGACGGAATATAAAAGATTGCAAACACAGGAAGTATGGATAGGCCACATTCCGATGGGAGCTGGTCACCCCATACGTCGGCAGTCAATGACCAACACCGATACCAATGATACTTGGGCCACGGTAAACCAGATAAAACGCATAGCTGACGCCGGCGCGGAATATGCGCGAATGACCACCCGAACAATAAATGAAGCGGAAAACCTGAACAACATCAAGGAAACACTGTTTCGTGATAACTACCGCATTCCACTTATTGCCGATGTGCACTTCAACAACAGGATTGCAGAAAAGGCAGCCGTCATTGTTGACAAAGTACGTATCAACCCGGGAAATTATGCCGTCAGGTTCTCAAGAAAAAGAGAACCGGAAGAAATCCGAAAACAGTTTATTCACCTGATCGACTTGTGCAAATCTAATGATACGGCCCTTCGTATAGGTGTGAACCATGGATCACTTTCCCGGAGGATCATGGATCTGTATGGAGATACACCCCGGGGTATGGTGGAATCGGCATTGGAATACATTAAAATCTGTGAAGAACAAAATTTCCATAACGTAGTGATTTCATTGAAATCAAGCAATACCAGGGTTATGGTTCAGGCCAACCGGTTATTGATGCATGAAATGCTTAAAAGGGAACGGATATATCCTTTGCATCTGGGCGTTACAGAAGCCGGAGAAGGAGAAGACGGCCGCATAAAATCAGCGGTGGGCATTGGGGCACTACTTGTTGACGGCATTGGCGACACCATCAGGGTAAGTCTGACGGAAGCCCCGGAAAAGGAAATTCCGGTAGCCAAAACGCTCAGCGAATACATGCTGCAGAAACACTCAGACGTAAACTTACCTGAACTGACTTCATTACCCATCGATCCGTTCAGTTATTCGACACGAACAAGTTCTTCTGCAGGTTTTATCGGCGGCGAGGATCCACCGGTGGTCATTGGCAAAAAAAGAACCCGCAGCGCATTAAAGCCCGATCTGATCATAAGCCACTCTTCTGCTGATGAACCCCTAACTTCAGATATTCCGTTAATTCAGCCTTATAATATCTGGCTTAACACGGGACAGCCAGAAAACCATTATCCCCTCTTTAACTCCATCGCCCTTTACCTGGAAAACAGAGAAGAAATCAAGAGCCTTTGTTTCATCGAAACCTCCATTCAAGAGTTCGATCAAATTGAATGCCTCAGAAATGCACAAAATGCGGTGCTCATTATCCGGGCCCTTAGTGAGAATCCCACTTTCGAGCAACGCCGGTTCATCTTTGAACTGATGAATAAAAACATTGATCTGCCCGTCATAGTGCACAAAAAATACAATGAGAACCTGGATGATTTAAGACTTAAAGCCGCCTCAGACCTTGGCCTGCTTTTCCTGGACGGGCTGGCCGATGGGGTGTTTCTTGAAAATTACATTGAGTTTCCCGAAGAAGAGCTCCTGAGCATCTCATTCGGCATCCTTCAGGCCAGCCGGAGCAGAATATACAAAACCGAGTTCATCTCCTGTCCCGGTTGCGGCCGTACGCAATTCAACCTGGAAAAAACGGCTGAAAAGATCCGTGAAAGAATGGGTCATCTTAAAGGATTAAAAATTGCCATCATGGGATGTATTGTGAATGGCCCCGGCGAGATGGCCGATGCAGACTACGGTTACGTAGGAGCAGGGCCGGGAAAAATCACCCTTTACCGAAACAAGGAGGTAGTCAAACGCAACATACCCGAAGAAAAAGCTTTAGAAGAGCTGGAAAAGCTTATTCAGGAGTATGGGGACTGGGAGATTAGGAAGAAGTAGTGAGTGAATAGTACTACTCAATACTCACTTCTTCCCCACTTCTCACTTAACCACTGCCCCTACCTGGGTTTTATTTCTGGGAGAAAGGAAGGTCAGGTTGCCTTCGGAATCCTCTGCCATCAATATCATGCCCTGGCTCTGAACACCTTTTATCTTTTTCGGTTCCAGGTTTACTGCAATGCTCACCTGTTTTCCCTTTATATCCCCGGGGTTAAATTGTTCTGCAATGCCTGCAACAACAGTACGTTGATCCAGGCCGGTATCCACCTTCAATTGCATCAGCTTTTTGGTTTTGGGCACCCTTTCCGCTTCCAAAATCTCTCCAACACGTATGTCCAGCTTTGAGAAATCCTCAAAGCTTACATTTTCCTTTGCCGGCTGAATGCCTTGCTCTACTTGCTCTTTCATTCTTCTGGCTTTCCTGAGCTTTTCAACCTGTTTCTCAACGGTCTCATCTTCTATCTTCTGAAACAAGTGCCTGGGCTTATTGATTTCATGCCCTACAGCAAGAATATCCAGCTTACCGGCAAGCTCCCAGTTCAATTTACTGATGTTTAGTAAGCTTCTTAATCTTTCCGCAGTATATGGTAAAAAGGGTTCAATAATAATAGACAGGCTGGCTGTGATTTGCAGAGAAACATTCATAATGGTCTGTACGCGTTCGGAATCCTTTTCATAAAGACTCCAGGGCTCAGTATCAGCAAGGTATTTGTTTCCCAGGCGACCCATATCCATAGCGATCTTCACAGCTTCGCGGAATTTAAAATTTTCGATTCGATCTTCCAGATCTTCTTTGATGTCAGCAGCTCTTGAAAGGATATCCCGGTCGTAATCAGTGAGCTCGCTACATTCGGGCACTTTGCCGTTAAAATACTTTTTGGTCAGCACCAAAGCACGGTTCACAAAGTTGCCCATCACAGCCACCAGCTCATTGTTATTGCGTGTCTGAAAATCCTTCCAGGTAAAATCGTTATCCTTCTGCTCGGGAAAATTGGCTGCCAGAGTATAACGAAGCACATCAATTTTATCGGGAAAGTCCTCTACGAATTCATTGACCCATACCGCCCAGTTACGTGAAGTGGATAATTTATCGCCTTCAAGATTCAGGAATTCATTGGCAGGGACATTGTCCGGTAAAATATATTCACCGTGGGCATTCAGCATAGAGGGAAATATAAGGCAATGGAACACAATATTGTCCTTTCCGATAAAATGTATCAAACTGGTATCCTCATCTTTCCAGTACTTCTCCCAGTCCTTTCCATGCGCTTCGGCCCAGGCTTTGGTAGCCGAGATGTACCCGATGGGGGCATCAAACCATACATAAAGCACTTTACCTTCTGTACCTTCAATCGGGACCGGTACGCCCCATTCCAGATCCCTGGTAACCGCTCGAGGCTGTAGTCTTTGATTGAGCCAGGACTTACACTGTCCATAAACATTGGTTTTCCACTCATCCTGATGGCTGTCGATCCAGGTTTCAAGCCATTCATCCTGATATTTGTCCAAAGGCAGATACCAATGCGTGGTCTTCTTCAATTGAGGCTTATTGCCTGAGAGAGCTGAAACAGGGTTAATCAGTTCTTTCGGGCTAAGACTGGTGCCGCACTGCTCGCACTGGTCTCCATAGGCATTTTCGTAATTACATTTGGGACATGTTCCCACGATATAGCGGTCGGCAAGAAATTGCTGCTCTTTCTCATCGTAATAATGCTCCTCCTCTCTTTCGATCAATTCTCCCTTTTCATAAAGGGTAAGGAACATGTCCGAAGCTGTTTTATGGTGTAAAGGATCCGAAGTGCGGTGATAAATATCAAATTCAATGCCCAAATCCTTAAAGGCCTTTTTATTGATCTCATGGTACCTGTCCACAATTTTTTGTGGGGAGACTCCTTCCTTTCTGGCTCTTAAAGTAATGGGCACACCATGTTCATCCGAACCGCAGATAAAGGCCACATCCCTTTCCTTCAAACGCAAATAGCGCACATAAATATCAGCAGGTAAATAGGCTCCTGCTATATGTCCTATATGTAAAGGTCCATTGGCATAAGGCAAAGCGGACGTAACAAGATATCGTTTGGGATATTTCATACTTCATTAATTGATATTTAAATAAATGCTTAAATTTACCGGGCAAATATAGTTAAGATAATCGTGATCTAATAACACAGGTATTAATTATCGTCTTACGCTGAATGCCATTTATATGTTTACACCACCCAGCCTTAAAGATGGAGACGCTGTAGCCATTGTAGCTCCTGCCAGAAGCATTGAAAAAGAAGAGATTGAGCCGGCCATGGAGAGGCTAACCAGATGGGGTCTGCAGGTATTCCCCGGTGAATACCTGTTTAACAAACATCATCAATTTTCGGGAACAGATGCACAACGGGCCGAAGATTTTCAGCAGATGCTGGATGACGAACGCATTAAGGCGATACTCTGTGCCAGAGGTGGATATGGAACAGTCCGCATCCTGGAACATCTTAACTTTAAAAAATTTATGCAACATCCGAAATGGATTATAGGATTCAGTGACATCACCGTGTTGCATTCATATATTAACAACAAACTTGGCATCAAAACACTCCATGCTCAGATGGCGGCCAACTTTCCGAAAAACGGACAGGAAAATCAAGCGCTGAAAATGTTAAAAGAAACCCTGTTTGGAAAGCCGCTTTCTTTTTCCTGGAAAACCGGCTATAACAAGGCAGATAATGTCGCTGTCAGCGGACAACTGACCGGGGGAAACCTTTCCGTCCTTTACAGCCTGAACGGTACGCCTTTTGACATAGATACAGGGGAAAAAATTCTTTTCCTGGAAGATTTGGATGAATATCTGTATCATGTTGACCGGATGATGATGAATCTGAAGCTTTCTGAAAAACTTGGACGGATAAAAGGCCTGTTGGTAGGAGGTATGACAGAAATGAACGACAACAAGGTGCCCTTTGGAAAAACAGCTTACGAGATCATCCGGGAAATATCAGAGAATTTTGATTATCCGTTATTTTTTGATTGCCCTGCCGGACATTTCGCCAATAACCATCCCCTCATCATGGGAGGGATGGCCCATATCAAGCAGAAGGGAAAGACAGTCACCATAAAATTCAACCCATGAAACATCCGGCCGATAAATCAATTAAAGAATAAACAGATGAAAAATTCAAGAGATAAAAAGACACTGGGAGAAATCGGGGAAGAACTTGCAGTAAAATTTCTGAGAAATAAGGGGCTTAGAATTTTGAACACCAACTGGGTTTTTCAGCACAAAGAAATTGATATCGTCGGAGAAAGCGATGAATTTCTGATTGTGGTGGAAGTGAAAACAAGAAATATTAACTTTGTGGAATCACCGGAAGAAATGTTCCCGAAGAGAAAGCAAAAAGCGCTTATCGATGCCGCTGAAGCCTATGTATTAATCCACGATATAGAAAAAGAAACCCGTTTTGATATCATCATTGTGGTGTTTGACGGTGAAAAACCAACCATCGAATATATTGAAGATGCATTTCAACCGGGCATCATATAAAAAAGTGAAAATTCTGTAAAAAACAAGTGAAGACATTTGTCTCATCCTGTTTACATTTGTCAAAGTCAAACTAAAGCACCTGGATTATGAAAAAATTTTTCAGCTATTTTCTTCAGGGTTTGTTATACATCGCCCCAATAGGCCTGACCATAGTCATACTTTACAACATTTTAAAATTCATGGACAGCTTGCTGCAGCCCTATATTCAGCAGGTCTTCCACTTCAATATTCCCGGAGTCGGAGTTGTTGCGATCATTCTTTTGCTGGCCTTACTCGGATTTGTCGGGCAAACCATCATTGCCAAACCCATTAAGGCTACATTGGGGAAAGCAATGAAAAGAATTCCCTTTATGAAACTAATATATTCAGCATTAAAAGATATATTTACAGGATTTGTAGGGAAAGAAGGGAAATTCAACCAGCCTGTATTGGTAAGGGTTAATGCGGTTTCAAATCTGGAAAAGCTGGGTTTCCTCACACAGGAAGATGTGTCGAATATCGGTGTTGAAGGGGAAAAGGCGGCAGTATTCTTCCCTCATTCCTATAACTGGTCGGGTGAGCTTTTCATTGTTCCCTGTAAAGACATTAAAAAAATTGACAGTCCACCCTCGGAGGTTATGAAATACATTATATCAGGCGGCGTATCAAGTTTTAATTATAAAAAACCAGATTATGAAAATGCTCAGTAAAATTCTATGTACAGCAGTCATTCTGGCGGGAACTCTTATCCAACCCGCAATTTCTCAGGAAGAAAACAAAAGCGGTTATCAATTTACCGATGAGATCCGGTTGGAAACAACTCCGGTAAAAGATCAGCACAAATCCGGCACCTGCTGGTGCTTTGCAACAGTTTCTTTTATTGAAACAGAACTGTTAAGACTGGGGCAACCCGAGTATGATCTTTCGGAGATGTACCTCGTACGGCATACCTATATGCAAAAGGCAAAAGATTATGTCAAGTTTCATGGAAACAACAACTTCGGCCAGGGAGGCCAGGCTCATGATGCTATGACTGAGCTGGAACAACATGGTATCGTACCGGAAAAAATATATCGCGGCACCAATTATGGTACCGAAAAGCACGCACACAATGAGGTCTTTTCAATTCTGGAGAATTATGTAGAAACCCTCACCGAAAACCGGAACAATCAGCTTACCCCTGTTTGGACCAAAGGTTATGCCAGGATACTGGATAATTACTTTGGGGAGGTACCGGAGCAATACAGCTACCAAAATGAAACCTACACCCCCCAAAGTTTCCTGGATGATCTGGATTTTCAGCCGGATAATTATATTGAACTCACTTCCTTTACCCATCATCCCTGGTATGAAAAATTTGACCTGGAAGTTCCCGACAACTGGGCCCATAAGAAATACTATAACCTCCCGGTCAACGAATTGGTTGAGGTGATCAATCATTCCTTAGAATCGGGGTATTCGGTGGTTTGGGACGGAGACGTAAGCAACAGGGGGTTTTCACATAAAAATGGCATAGCTGTCGTACCGGCTGATGAGAATGCTTCCTTTTTCAATCATCCCGTTGAAGAAAAGGAAATCATACAGGCAAACAGACAAATACAGTTTCTAAACCAAACCATGACAGACGATCATCTGATGCACATCACGGGAATTGGCAAGGATCGGGAAGACGACAGATATTATATCACAAAGAATTCATGGGGATCTGAGAGCAACCAATACGGGGGTTTTTTATATATGTCGGAGCCTTACATAAGGTTGAACACCGTTGCAATTATGGTACACAAAGATGCCATACCCGAGGATATCTCTGAAAAATTAGGGATATAAACTTTAATCTCTCTAATCTGCATTATTTATAAATCCCGCTGAAAATAAAGTGAAGTTTATGAATGCGGGGTGGATGCAAATGAGCCCCCAATAGAAAAACAGGCTTTTTGCGAAAGATAATGAAGCGAAAAGCCATGTTTCTCAATAGCGTCAGAATTATTTGGGATTTGGTGCATTTATTTGTCCATTCATTTTATTTATAAGGCCAGGTCAAAATTAACAGGTGCATTCCCCAATGTAACGCGGATTATTTTTTACTCCATCACCATCAGATTGCATCCACGTATGTCGCTATAGTCAAAACGGCCGAGGACTTCAAAAGACTCGTCGTCATTCAGACGGCCCACATCTTTTGTTTCGACAAATGCACAGGAATAAAGATTGGCCAGGTCAATCACATTAATCCCACCGCTTCTTCCGGCTTCAAGAATACTGAAAGGATCATAGAAATCTCTGATCAGCACTTTCATCCAGGGTGGGGACTGAAACTTACCATATTTTTTGGCATAAGCCTGAGAAAGTAATTCAGCCATTCCATATTCCGAATGGATCCGATCGACACCAAAACCTTTCATAAGCATTTCATGAAGCTCCTGGCGGGTGATCTCCTCCCGCCGGCCTTTCATCCCGCCGGTCTCCATAACGATGGTATTCTTAAGGCGGAGTCTATACTTCTCAGTCATTTCAAGAAGGGCATGGCTGACGCCGATAAGAATTACCGGTCGTCCTTGTTTCTCCAGATGCTCCAACTTATCGGCCAGCGATCCATGATCATAAAGATAGAAACCGCTGTCGGGATGGCCTGTCTGACGGATAAGCTCATTTACCATGAATACCAAAGAAGAATGTGCCTGTTCCGGATAACCAGGCAGAAGGGCAAGAATGCAATAATCGGAAACGGGTCCGTAAAATAATTCAAACGCCCTTACAAAGCTTTGGCGGTATAAATTCAAACGTTTAATGTAGTGTTTACTTCTCTGCATACCTGCAGTACCACTGCTGACAAAAACTTTCTCCCAGTGTTCCTGACCGGTAAGTATGCTATGTTGTTTGAAAAAATCAATGGGTAGGAAAGGAATATCTTTCACAGATTTTACTTGACGGGGTTCGATGCCCAACAACTGACAATATTCCCGATATACAGGGCTTTCATGGAACTGAAAACAGAAAACCGAAAAGGCCAGCTGGTTAAAATCACTTTCTGAACGTATATTGAATAAATTTTCCTCTATTTTCAGCGGATCATATATCCGTTTCATAGATCAGAAAAAAATTTCCTGTAAGATGCAGCAATGTCTTTTAAGACTTCTTCTGTCATATCAGGTGAAAAAATCCGTATAACTTCTATTGGGTCTCCTTGTTTAAAAATAGTGCCCAAAGCTCTGTCGAAATTGGGATAATGGGTTTCTGTTTTTACTTTCCCGGTCAGTGCTTCCAGCTCCGGCCATTCTACAGTTTTTGGCAGTTGGAGATAACCAATATAAGGATCATCCAGGTCGGTAAAAATACCCTCCTCAATTTCTTCAAGATGAAAAAATTTCCTAATATGGATCCATGCATAGTCATGAATATTTTCTTCACGAGGCTGCATGCGAATGCCTTCATATTCATAAGCCTTAATCAGCCTCGGGAGCATCTGAGAAGAAACATTTCTCAGACGGATGGCATTAAAAGCTTTATCTCCAATTTTTAATTCTCCCACTGCTGAAGCTACCTCTCCCCTTATTTGACCCTCGGCAGATTGTGCAGCAATCTTAATATCCTGATCCAGCATGTCAGAAATAATACCTGCATAATAAAATTTAACAAAACTTGATTTATGCCTGATATGGGCCTCAGGGAACGGGTCAACAGACTCCAGAATAAGGTAGTTCTTCAGAGCCCTGATCCGTGTAGTACATACATACTCTTTTTTTGTTATACTCCCTGCTGCGCTTAAAACATTACTTGTGGCCATAATTTTCTTAATTTATCAAACTCACAGTACCTTACCGGGCAAGTTTTGCCGGAAAAAACAAGAATTTGACCGGTAGGGTACTAAAAAGGTTATCAATTATTGTCAGACGATAAAATGATTATAAAATTAATTTTTAAAGGATACCAACTGATGTCAGGATTCCTTCACGGTGCCAAAGTAAAACAAAAATCAAGCCGTTTAAAAATTTAGTCCGAAAAAATCTTGAATCACTCAAAAATAAAAAAAGCTGTGGGGAAAATTCTCCACAGCCTTTAATGACTAAAATAAGCAGAACAAGTATTTACTCATCTCTGTATTTACAGCAATTTGGCAATGAAGCATATGCTTCATCCGAAGCCTTCATTTCTTCGGTGTCGTGCCCAGCCTGAGCAATGGCTTTATGCACTTTTTTCACTTCAACATCTTCATCGAATCTAATGGTTAAATTTTTAGATTCCTGGTTCCATTCGGCTTTTTTAACACCGTTTACCTCCTTAGCTGCTTTTTCAATCCTTGTTTTACACATACTGCACAAGCCGTTAACACCAAAGTCAGCCTCAGCCAGATCACTTTGAACGGTACATTCTGCTTTGTCTTCCTGCGCATCCTGGGCATGGCTCTGCACAGAGCCTGCCATCGTGATGCCAAACATTAATGCGATACTTATCAACAATGTTTTCATGATGGTTAAAATTTAAATTTGACATTATATTAAACGAATCGTTTAAATCATTGGGAAAAGACCTAAAAATGGCTCCCAAAAATTATATCTACTTAAATGATTTTGATTTAAGCCGCAGACTATTCATCACCACAGATACCGAACTAAAAGACATTGCAGCACCTGCGATCATAGGATTCAACAGAAAGCCGTTGACCGGATAAAGTACGCCGGCAGCTATTGGAATGGCTATAACATTATAGAAGAATGCCCAGAAAAGGTTTTGCTTAATCGTTTTCAGTGTAGATTTCGATAGCTCGATGGCGGTGCGTATCTTTTCCAGATCTCCTTTAACGAGAGTTATCTGTGCACTTTCTATAGCCACATCGGTACCTTTCCCCATGGCAATTCCAATATCTGCCTGGGCGAGTGCGGGCGAATCGTTGATGCCATCGCCCACCATAGCCACGCGGTGGCCCTCATGCTGTAGTTGCTTCACATACTCCAGCTTATCCTGGGGCATAACCCCTGCCCTGTAATTGTCAATACCTGTTTTATCAGCCACGTTTTTGGCCACCTGTCTGTTGTCCCCGGTCATCATATGGACTTCAATTCCATCCTCCCGCAAATCTTTTATGGCTTTTACAGATGTAGGCTTAATCTCATCCTCGATACTGAAAAGCAGTTCCAACTGGCCATTACGGGCAACAAATACCTGCGATGCCACACGTTCCTGCTTTTCTTTTGCGTTTTCAACAAGCTCCTGTGGAATGGCAATATCTTTCTTCTGCATAAGCCCCTGATTACCGATCAGCAATTCATCATCCCCGTGTGTAGCTTGTATTCCCTGACCTGTTATATAATCAAACGCTTCCAGATCATATCCGTCTTGAGCCTGAGGCTTCAAATAGCCTGTAATCGCTTCAGCAAGGGGATGTTCTGATCTGGATTCAATGGTATAAACCAGATTAAGCAGCTTCTCATCCTTTGCACCGGAAACCCATCTCATCTCGGATACCACCGGCTGACCGGTGGTAATGGTACCTGTCTTGTCAACCACAATGGAATCGACCCGATTAACCTTTTCAAGGATGCTGGCATCTTTGATAAGGATGCCATTCTCTGCTCCCTTGCCTATTCCAACCATCAATGCCGTAGGTGTTGCCAGACCAAGGGCACAGGGGCAGGCGATAATCAGGACGGTGACCAATGTAACAAAAGCATAGGTCAGTTGAGGTGACGGCCCTGCTATATACCAAATAACTGCACTGACAACGGCGATGGCGATAACAACCGGAACAAAGACGGACGCTATTTTATCCGCGAGTTTCTGAACAGGTGCTTTGCTTCCCTGTGCTTCCCGAACCATCTGGATAATCTGGGACAACACGGTTTCCGAACCCACTTTTTCAGCCTTTATCCGAAAGCTGCCGGTTTTATTCAAAGTAGCTCCAATTACCTGATCTCCCTTATTTTTCTCTACAGGCAACGGTTCACCTGTGATCATACTTTCATCCACCGAGGAATAACCTTGTGTGATCCGCCCGTCAACAGGGATTTTTTCTCCCGGTCTTATCTGCACGATGTCACCCACGGCAACCTGATCCACGGGCATCTCAATTTCTTCTTCACCACGTATCACCCGTGCCGTTTTCACCTGGAGGCCCATGAGCCGCTTGATACTGTCTGAAGTCCGGCTCTTGGCCCTGGTCTCAAAATACCGCCCAAGCAGAATCAGAGATATAATCACCGCCGCGGCCTCATAGTAAACATGAGGGGTTATGCCCCGGGCCTGCAGATATTCCGGGAAAGCGGTGTTAAAAAGACTAAAAAGGAATGCTGCCCCCGTTCCAAGCGCTACCAGTGTATCCATATTGGTTGTACCATAGCGTGCCTGCTTCCAGGCAATCTGGAAAAATTCCCGGCCGAACCAAACGATCACAGGCAATGTAAAGCCCAGTAAAATCCAGTTTCGGTAAGGAAGCTCCGGTATAAACATGGAAATGACAAAAACGGGTACAGAAAAAGCAATGGCCAGAAAAGCCTTCCTGCCTGTTTTATATAATTTCTCTTTTTCTTTGGCTGCTTCACTGTCCAGATCGGTTTTCTGTTCAATAATCAGATCATATCCAATTTGCTGAGCTGCATACTTCATCTGGGAAGGGCTCACCATACTGTCATCGTAGACTACAAATACGGATTCATCAGCAAAATTCACCCTTGCCTGATCCACTCCTTCCTCACTGCCCAGCATACTTTCGATGCTACTGGCACATGAAGCACAATGCATTCCTTCTACCTTAAAATTACGCCTGGTCATAACACATTTCTCCTTTCCAATTGCCAAAAAACTTATCTCAATGCACCAATTCTGCCGAATAGCCGGCTTCCGCTATAGCATCCTCGATTGCTTTTTGTATCTCCTCTTTCGATGCGGTTTTTGTGACCACTTTCACAATTTTATCCTTACTGTTCAAGTCAACATCCCACGACTCGATGCCTTCAAGAGCATCCATATAAGGCTTAATGGCATACATGCAACCTGCACATTTCAAATCGGTCTTAAAT
>JBKGZA010000065.1:0-15346 GCA_046545815.1 Bacteroidales bacterium | reverse complement strand
AAAGATCTTATAGTTACCTTAATTGCCCTTGTATTGGTATCGCCCATATTTTTTTTCTTCATGTGAAGAAGAGGGCGATGACATTTCATCAGTGGATACCATTGTCAGAAGTGACACGGTATATATGGCTGAGAAAACCATCTTTTTTTACAGTTGGTGAAGATTACAAGCTAACCGGGAGTCCAACCCAATCTCGTCTTAAAGAATCTTCTGTTAAAAAAGAACCGGAAGAAAAAATTAATGAGCTTAAAGAAAAATATGAATTGTTGGTGAAATGATGTGCCGCTTTTCCGGCGGCTAAGCATGATGGGCCGTATGAAGGAGGAGTGGGTGCATTCTATACTTTTTAGGCGCTTACCGGTCAAATTCTTGCTATTTTTGGCAAAACTTGTCCGGTAAGATACTGTGCCTCTTTTTCATTCAAATATGGCCCGAATGTCCTCCTCGCTCAGCTTCTTGACAAAGCTCTGCTCTGCGGTGATGAGGTCTTCTGCCAGGCTCTTCTTTCTTTCCTGAAGGTTGAGGATTTTTTCTTCCACCGTATCCTTGCAGATCATCTTGTAGGCAAAAATGTGCTTGTCCTGCCCGATGCGATGCGTGCGGTCGATGGCCTGCTGTTCTACGGCCGGATTCCACCATGGATCGATCAGATAAATATAGTCTGCTTTGGTAAGATTGAGACCCAGTCCGCCGGCTTTCAAACTGATCACCATGATGCGGCATTGATTGTCTTCCTGGAATGTTTCCACGGCCTGCTTCCGGTCATGGGTTGAGCCGTCCAGATAGCTGTAAACCAATCCCTCCTTATCCAGCTCACGGGTGATCAGTTTGAGCATGCTTACAAACTGGGAGAAGATGATCACTTTGTGCTTGCCGGTTTTTTCCCTTACATGCCTTAAAATTTCCTGCAGTTTTACAGAATTGTTGCCATAATCTTCTTCCGTGTTCATAAGGGCAGGAGAGTCGCATATCTGCCTCAGCTTCGTCAGTGCATCCAGCACATTGAATTTGGCTTTGTCAACTCCTTCTTCGTCAATTTTACTGAGTACCTGACTCCTGTATTCATTTTTAAAAGCTTCATACACTTTTCTCTGTTCTTCTTCCATCTCGCAGAAAAACGGTATTTCGGTTTTTGGTGGTAGCTCTTTGGCCACCTTCTCCTTGGTTCTTCTGAGCAGAAAGGGTTTGATCAACTGCTGCAGCTCCCGGGTTTTTTCTTTATTGCCGTTTTTATCAATTGGAATGGCGTACTCTTTTTTAAAGAAATTCTGGGATCCAAGCAATCCCGGGTTGACAAACTGCATCTGGGCATACAGTTCCATGGTGTTGTTTTCAATGGGTGTTCCGGTCAGCGTGAATCGGTAGGTGGCGTTGATCAGGTTCACCGCCTTGAAACGCAACGAGGATGGATTCTTGATGGCCTGTGATTCATCCAGAACGGCAACGGTGAACTCAAAATCTTTCATCCATTCGATATCCCGGGTGAGTGTGCCGTAGGTGGTCAGTATGATGTCGTAATCTTTCCAGGTGCTCCTGTCCTTTGTCCGTTGTTGTCCCCAATGAACTAAATACTTCATGCCCGGTGTGAACTTAAGTATTTCGTTTTCCCAGTTGAAAAGCAGTGTGGTGGGAGCTACAACGAGAAATTGCTGCCTTTTACTCTTGTTCTGAGACTGGAGGTAACGGAACAGGGAAAGCATTTGCAGTGTTTTTCCCAGGCCCATGTCATCCGCCAGAATACCGCCCCATTTGAACCGGAGAAGAAAGACCAGCCAGTTGAGCCCGGCCTGCTGATAATTGCGCAGCTCTGCCTGAACACCATCCGGAGTGGATACTTCTTCAATCGAATCAAAGGATTGCAGCAGTTGTTTCTTTTCTTCAATTTCTCTCGCCACCGCATCATTATCCAGCCTGTCATACAATTGTTCAATAAGCTGAAAATGAAGTTTGCTTAATTTGAGCTTGCCATCCTGAACTTTACCGAACTTAAGCATTTTTGACCACTGCTCCAGCCATTCTCCGGGTAGAAGTCCCCAATTATCCTCCCCAAGCCTGACATAATGTTGTTCTTTCATCACTGCCTTGCGGACCTCTTTTAGCGATACCGACTGCTCACCGAAGTTTACCTGCATGTCCAGGTCGAACCAGTCAATGCCGGATTTTACACTGAAGCTGGTAGAAGGCCGGTTGGGGTTGTAACGGATCTTTTTGAGATCTTTGATCCCGTATACTTCAATACCCTTTTCCTTGCATTTTTCAAAAAAATCAAAGAACCACATCTTTTTCATCACTTCATCTACATGCAGGAAATAGTATTCCTGCTCGGTAAACGGGCTGAAGCCCGGATGGAGATCAACGATAAAATCCCGTATGTTCTGTTCATATTCCTTGTCTCTGGGGATAACGGTTAACGACCCATCTTTATCGGAATCGTACAGGTTTTTTCCTGTTTCGTTAAGCAGCAATTCTTTATCGCCGTAAACCACTATGGGGTAGATAAGAAGGAAATTACCGGTTTCGGTCAGCTTGATCCTGGTTTTCGGTTGTACCTTTTTTTCTTTTGGCTCCATGCTTTTATACATTTCTACAGGGATTTTATTCTGGATTTCCTGAATGAACGTTTCGAATATTTTGGGCCACTGTTCGTGAGGAATTTCAATTACCCGCTTCTCCCAAAAATTGAAGTGAGCGGCCAGCAGGAAGTGGTGGTGGTTTTTCCATGTGTGGATTTCGTTGTCTTCCAAATTGATCCAGACGGGATAATGCATATCATTAATGGGTCTCATGGGTACCTTGCCATTGAGGGTTATGGAAAAGGTGAGTTCGATGTGTCCCTTTTTTTTCTCCACCTCCAGTTTGCTCTCCAGGAACTCCTCCGTGTTGATCTTAACAGGCTCCAGATTTTTGGCCGGGAATCGGCCATAATTATGAATCCATTCACTGAAGTACACGTATTTGTTTTTCATTCTTGGAAGTACCTGATGAAGATAATTCAGGTAATACCGGGCGAAATCGTTTAACCGGGGGAGTACCCGCCGGGCTTCTTCCTCTGAAATGGCATACCAGTGTGCCTTTCCATGATCTATGGCAGCAAGCAGATCCTTGTTTAACCTGGTTTCTGTATCCCGGTGCTCGTTAGTCAATGAAATAATTTCATGGTCTTCCGGAGTGATATCCTTCAGAACAGATTCGATTTCAAATATTTGGTCCAGTGATTCCACGGTTTGTTTATGGGCGGTGCGGTCTTTGCGCAATTTACCATGAACTGGTGTTATTCTGGGAAGGTGAAGGCCTGAAAAGGTGGTCCAGATTTCTATTACGTAGCCAAGAGATGAGTCTTCCCCCTGGTTTTTATTGCCATATCGGGCATGCAAATCCTTTTCGGTAGGGGTTGCGTTCTTAAAACCTTTGAATTTGGTCAGCTCTGATATTTTGGTGATGGAAGGATCCAAAACCTCCAGGAAGAGATTTCCTTCATAGAAATAGAAGCGCAGTTTGTCAGCGGGATAATTATCCGGGGTATAACCATAGTCATCCAGTAACGCTTTCTTTTCTTTTTCCCACGAATGAGAGGATTCAAAGGCATGTTCTCCGTAGCGACGGGATATGAAGAGTAATACCCCCAGCTTATGGGCACAAAGGATGTGTCCGGTATCGCTGCAGGTGCAGGAAGTATGGATGGTGGTTTCGTATTGCTTTTTATTGAGAACGACGGAATAGGTTGTATCTCCATCTTGGACGTTTGCTTTGAAGGTGCCGTTCTTATCCTTCTTTATCTTAATGTTTTCAGGAACAGTCAACTGACTTACCTTGTTTTCCAAATCCGCGGGAATGGAACGTTCAAGCCTTTTCTCACCGATTGATGCGGCGGTAAGGGATACATTCTTCGGATCCACCCTTTTTCTGTTGTAAATGGAATTGAGGTGATTTTCAAGTTTACATTCTGTTAATGCTGCCACCGTATGTTTGCAGATTCCGCCATGATCGTAAGGACAATTGCAGGAGGTTTCCAGGTTGTTTTTCCCCCTGAATTCGATTTCCACCAGATATTCCTCATCGCGTCCGGAACTGAGGACTGAAACTTGTAATGTGTTTTTGAGGGTAATCCATATCCCGGTAATGTGACCTCCCCTCCAGAGTTCGAGACCCCTGCGTTCTACGGGATGAGAAGTATTAACGTCTATATAATGATCTATTAATGTGTGTGTAACCTGTTTGGTTTTCATACTTTCTATAGCTAAGCTTAATTAAAATACAAAAATGTCAAATCCTTAGATTCAGGGTAGGAGTTTACCATAAAATTTATAAACAATGTTGGGGTAGGTTATCAACAATCATGAGATGTTTGATTGTCGCATTGTCATTTGATTATTTTGGTGGTACGGAAGATATGGGGCCTTTGCTCCGAATCATTCTTCAATAAAGGTCTTCCAATCTTTACCCTTTGTCAACCAGTTCAGGTTGAACCGCGCCATCTTTGCACCTCCATCGTGTTCATACAGCAGATAGATCATTCCTTCGCCTGGAGTTCCCTTGCGGCCTGCAGTCATAGAAGAATAGGCGAAGCTTCCTTCTTCCACCAGCCGTTGGACAGGCCATGTTTTTCCACCGTCAAAGCTCGCCCAGACCACACCCTGTTTTCTCCCTTCATCCGATTCGATGTTGCTGAACAGCAGTATGTCGTGGTTGTCGAGCCGGAGTCTTACTAGCCCCCCCATCAATCCGTAATCTCTGTGCTGAGAACCATCGGGAAGCACCTCGCTAACGGAAAGGTTCTTCCAGGTTTTGCCACCGTCATGGCTCCAGGCAATATGCCGCATCCGGGGATTGCGGCCATCGGTTGAATGATGCCTGCGTGAATTATAATAGACGGTGCCATCGGAAAGCTCTGCCAATGCAGCTTCACCCGTGCCTTTAGCAGGGAACGGAGCGCTGGTATGCCATGTTTGTCCCCCGTCATCACTATAGATGGCGTTGGTATAATGCTCATCCCAGTAATTGCGGTCATTCCCACCGTCATAATACCGTGTTGGACGTATCAGCCTCCCTGCATGCTCGCCATATTGCAGGGTGATCCCTCCTTCGTTCATGTGCATGGAGGGATAGTGTCCGAATTGATCCGGATGAATTTCCACTTCTTCCGGCTCCCATGTCTTTCCATGATCTTTGCTGCGGTACATCGTAAATGGACCCGGAGGATGCCCCGCTTCAACAAATGTCAGGATATCCCCTGAATTCTCATCCACAATGGTGCCGCCGCCCTGAAAGCCGGGATCGGCAATGGTTATCTCAGGCCCCCAGCTCTTTCCTCCGTCTTCACTCCGGCGTGCCCTGACGGAGTTCCTTCCCCATGTGGCAATAAGAGTACCATCTGTTGCCACGACTAAATTGGGAAACCGCTCATCATGGAATATTTTCTGCGTATCCAGGAACGCTCCATCCTTATGCCAGTATGGATTTTCGTCAGTCTGACCGAACGAAATTGACATGGAAGTGATAGTAAACAGGGGGATCAGTAATATCAGTCTTTTCATAATTTTAATGCTTCTAAAATGAAACAATCCTTATTTCTTATCCATCTTGGGGACTGAATTCATTCATGAACAAATATGAAGATAAAAATCCAATAATTCAAAAAGCCTTTTTATTCTGACTGGGAGCATTTTCTGACAGTAAATCAAAGAGGGCGTGAACCTTTGATCGATTAGATTGTTATTCACCCACCGGGAGGTTATCTTAACTCTTTGAAAAAGAAATATTGTGAACCCTCAAATTTAAATGCGTTATGAAAGGTAAAATTTTTAACACTTCGGACAATTCCCTGCATATGGCTTTGCTTATCATCCGGGTGGGTATAGGTATCATATACATGCTTCATGGATGGCCAAAGATTACAGGTGGCGTGGAGACATGGAGTGGCCTTGGAGGTGCCATGGGTGTTGTAGGACTTAGTTTTGCTCCTGCTTTCTGGGGCTTTTTAGCTGCTTTTGCCGAATTTTTCGGCGGATTGCTGCTGATTTTCGGCTTTCTGACCCGGCCTGCAGCGGCCATTATGCTAATCACCATGCTGGTTGCTGCTCTGATGCACAGTGCGCAAGGCGATGGTCTGTCTACCGTACTGCATCCGCTTAAGGGACTTGTTGTATTTATCGCACTGCTTTACAGCGGGGCAGGGAGATATTCGCTGGACAGGAGGTTTACAACGAAAAGGTAGTTTTGAGTCAAGCACCAAAACTTGTCCGGCTTTTGACGGATCACAAACAATTTCGAAATCCCAATGATTCAAGTTCCAAACAGTGGATTTCACGGTTTGGATCATTGAAAAATTGGTTATTTGTATTCATCGCCTGCCGGCGGGGTGGGTATTTGTAACTTGAAATTTGTAATTTGGTGCTTTGTTATATTTAAATTTCAGCATTATGACAGCACATAACCATCAAGTTACTTATGATTCGGGTAAAACTGATACCCATTACCCAAACAGAGGCATATTCTTTGATTCAGCGAAGGGATTTCTTCCCATATTGGCATTGGTATTTTTTATGCTTTTTTCTTTGACCCTCAATGCCCAGATTATGGATGAGCAAGGGATCATGGCTGAAGACGCTGAGCTGGAGCTCATAGGAAACGGTTTTGAATTCACCGAGGGACCGGCCCCCGATAAAGAGGGCAATGTGTACTTTACCGATCAGCCCAACAATGACATTGTCAAATGGGATGCCTCTACCGGTGAGGTAACCGTTTTCATGGATGAGGCCGGACGCTCCAACGGGATGTTTTTCGACGAACAGGGTCATCTGATCACCTGTGCCGATATGAAAAATCAATTGTGGTCCATAGACACCGAAGATAAGGAAGTGGATGTCCTTGTATACGGTTACAGGGGCAGGCGGCTTAACGGGCCCAATGATCTGTGGATCCACCCCGGCGGTGGAATATACTTTACCGATCCGTTGTATAAACGGGATTACTGGGAACGTGACCCGGAAATGCAGCTGGACGGGGAGCATGTTTATTACCTGAGCCCGGATCGCAGCCGCCTCATGAGAGTAGAAGAAGACGTTGTCAAGCCCAACGGCATAATTGGTACCCCCGACGGGGAAAAGTTATATGTAGCGGATATTGGCGATGACAAAACCTATGTTTATGACATCAATGGCGACGGGACCCTTTCCAACAGAAAACTCTTTGCAGAGATGGGATCGGACGGAATGACCATCGACCGGAAAGGCAATGTGTATGTTACAGGCGACGGGGTGACCGTTTTTGACAAGACCGGTGAAAAGATCGCCCACATTCCCGTTGACAAAAACTGGACTGCCAATGTTTGTTTCGGGGCCCCTGACCGGGATATGCTCTTTATTACTGCTATGGATTCTGTGTTTGGGCTTGAGATGAATGTGCAGGGTGCTTATTAACAACAACCCATTTGATTGCTTGTAGTGATCGGATTATGTTTACTTTTGCCCAAAAGGTGATTCGCTTCAACAGGGAGCTTTTTTATGATGGTAAGTTGCCTGAGGGAATTCGCGTTATGAATCCTTTCCGTGATCGGGAAGTCCGCTCTGTATCCGAACGGTTTTACAGGAAGTTTTACAACGACCATAAAAAAAGAAGATTCATCCTGGGTATCAATCCCGGTCGGTTCGGTGCAGGTACCACAGGCGTAGCCTTTACAGATACCAAAAGGCTGGAAGAGGTATGCGGCATCCCGATGGATTCGGCAAATACCCACGAACCCTCCTCTGTGTTCATCTATGATTTAATTGCCCGCTATGGCGGACCTGAGCGGTTTTACGGCGATTATTACATCAATTCCATCAGTCCGCTGGGTTTCGTTAGGTTGAACAATAGAGGCAATTGGGTTAACTGTAACTACTACGATTACGAATCGCTTTACCAGATCCTTGAAGATTTTATTCTTTCTACACTTAAGCAGCAGGTAGATTTTGGCATTGACAGACGCAGGTGTTTTGTACTTGGTAAAAAGAATGCCCGGTATTTTGACAGGATCAACCGTAAGGAAAACCTCTTCAGCTCTTATAAAGTGCTTGATCATCCCCGGTATATCGTTCAGTACAAGGCGCGTTACAAGGAGGATTATATAAAGGATTACCTGAATAAATTGACTCAGTTATAAGTATAGAGGTAAGGCTGTCCCTCTATATCATTATCATTGGTCATGTTAACAATGCCTTTCTGCAGCAGCAGAATTCCTTCACGGAGAAAGCCACATTGTTTCCTTATAGCAGACAGTGCATATATAGCGAAGTTTTCTTTATCTGAAAAAGTGTTGGAGCGGGCAAAAGTTTATTTGCCCACTTTTTCATCTTCCTGCTGCATATATTTCTTTTCCCAGATGTCTTTCGTTAGTTCTTTCAGCTTTTTATCATATTCCACCATTCTTTTGTAATATTCCTCATCATTACGGGCCTCTTCGGCTTCTTCGCTTTCGCCACGGGCATTTTCCGTCAATATGTTCCTGTAAAAGTTGTCGTAATGGTCTCTGATGGAGCATGGCATAAGCCAGTTGTCAGGTTTATCGGGATGTTCGTATCCGTGCCCTTTCTCACTCTGCCATTTCCTGCCGTTCACCATGATATCCGAGAAAAGTGCATCTACCAGCGATTTTCCCTTGTTGTATAGGTCATAAACATTGTCCACGTAATAGGGCACAAAGACGCAGGGCATGATGTTGCCGTTCCAGTCGATATAAAAGTAGCCGCCTCTCCGGCCGTATGCGATGCAGCCATTTGACAGCACGCCGCTGTTCCAGAAATCAGCTACGCTGTATTTTTTCTTTGTTATAAGCTCTTCCCATTTCCTGTAAAGTTCGATCCGCTTTTGGGGTGGTACCATCAGGTCGAAGGCATGGTTACTTCGTCCGATGGGCATAAGCTGGAACTGCCACATGTAGGTTGCACCTTCACGGTTGAAGTAGTAATCGTAAACTTCATCGGTAAGCAGAAGATCGGCATTTTCACTGGTGGCAGTAACCGATACGCCAAAGGGAACCCCTGAATTCCTCAGATTCTCAAAAGCCTGAAGGATTTTTTGGTGGGTGCCTTTACCTCTTCTGGCATCTGTTTCTGCTTCAAAACCTTCTATGGAGACAGCCGGTGTGACATTGGCCGTTTTTTCAAGTCGTTCAGCTATTTCAGGTGTAATGAGTGTACCATTGGTATATACCAGAAAAAACATGTCGTTGTATTTCTCAAAAATGTCCAGCATGGTTTTGCCCTCGCTTTTGTAAAGGAAGGGTTCACCGCCGCTGATAACCAAGAAGTTGCTGTGCAAGGTGTCCCGTACTTCGCCTATAATGGAGTCTACAATATGATAAGGCAGTTTGGCCCCCGAGTGGGGGTCTGAAGATGCATAACACCCAGTGCAATTGAGATTGCATGCCTTGGTGGGGGAAAGGACAATGAAGTTGGGCGGATATTTGCCATACCGTTTCCTGAAATCTTCCAGCTTTTCACTGTATTTTTGTTTTCGTGGATAGGAATTGGTAAGCATGAGGTTTGAAATCCTGCTGAATACATTTCGTGAAAGGTAGCCTTTTTCAACATTTTGCAGCGCACATCGGAGCAGAGAACTCAGGAACTGTACTTTTCTCAGTTTGGCTTTATAGATGGTTTTATCGCCATTCTCAACAAAAGAAGTATAAATGTAGTTATCTAGCTTCTTCAAAAGATATCGTCTTGAGAATTTATTGCTTAGAAGCTGACGCAAGATTTTCATAAAGATGATATCTTTCATAAAACCTCCGCTTTTTTATTTTAGACTTAACTTTTATTTTATGACGAAAGATTTACATAAATATTATGTTAAATTGTTTATATTAAAAATAATTTATACATTAATCACCAGTTATTTACCGGTATCCTTGATTTTTTGTATGGTATAATTCACGGGAGAGATGCTGTTTTTTTCTACGTCGCTCAGCTTGTCAAATTCTTCCAGGGTTTCGTGCAGTGCATAACAAGCATCACTGTAGCTTAATCGGCAGATTTCGGAGATCAGCCGTATGCCTCTGTCGCGAAGCTTTTTATTCGATATGTTCACCCAGCTCATCCAGTTGCTGGTGACCCTGCCCATCAGTACCATGGTTCCTGTAGATATGGTATTGAGCGTCAATTTAACCATTAATCGTTCAATAAGTTTCAGGGGAGAGGCAGGAGGATGATGATCCACCTGATAGTCGGCCTCTGCATTGCTGTTGCCGATGATAAATGTGCGTTTCTGCTGGAATGGTTCAGCATTCTGCCTGAAGGCTTCCATAAAAGTGTTAAAAGCTTCATGTTTCATCTCACTGCCACTGTTGATGGCTACTGCGGCATTGGGTGTACGGGAGGTCCTTGAGGCATCTTCCTCATTTCCGATAAGGAATTTAAGCAATTCCTGTTTATTTACCCGGGGAGGAGCAGAAGCCACAGCTTCTGCTCCCAGATTTCGGTACAATTCGCTTTCCCAGTTCAGGCAGCGGGGAGTCCTTCCAAGCATATATTCCCAGGTTTCAGGCGTCGGTCTGAGGGGATGTTTCACGAAAGACCAGGAAGGGGGAGAAACTGTGTCGTCATATTGTTTATAGGGTGATAACATAAAGGTGGGTGAGCGTTCAGTGGTATCGGTAAGGATGTCCATAAGCAATTCATCGGCAAAATAGGTGACGAGTCCGTCATTCTCATAGATTTCCCTTTCCATCTGGATATATCGGGCCAGTGTTGTTGCATTTGTTTCATTGGACAACTCGTTCAGCATTTTGTCAAAAGCCCCGGTGTAATTTATTTCATGGAAATTCAGGGATTCCTTTTGTTTTTTGGAAAGCAGGGGCCGCATCACGCGGGAAAGGATTTTTTCCAGGGCGGCGCCGGCCACCAGCAGTTCTGATGTGGTTGCCTGCATCCTGGTGGAACCTGCGATGGCCATGGGCCCGCAGTACAGGTCGAGGACTGTAACACGTGGATCATCAATGGCTTTGCGCGAACGTTCAATGTGTTTTCTTAAAACATCAGCGGGGTTGTTGAACATCAGAAAAGCATTTGCACCCCTGTCTGCAGCTTCTTCCAAGGTGCCCAGCACCGAAGAGGTTTCTCCTCCTTCGGTGATGGCCACCATCACATCATCTTCACTGATCCTCATTTCCCGTGCCTGTTGTCTGCCAAACTCCATATAATCCTCAAAAGATTCCACAGCACGGATGAGCGCATAGTCTCCACCCGTCATGATGCTGAATACAGCATTTTCATAGGGTTCGGCCCTATCATATAATTCCGGGTGACGCCGCTGCAAATTCCGGAAGAAGTGCCTCCACATACCTTCCAGCAGGATGCTTAAGCGACCAGTGGACCCGCAGCCCGAGAAGATGATCTTCCTGCCGGAAGCAACTGCATCCACTCCAGATTCCACCATTTTCCCGAATTCCTCTGCCTTCAGGATTTTTTCTGCAACCGGAGGGATGTCCTTATCCGGAGATAACAGCATTTTTACTCCTTCCATTGTATTGGAGGCGAATATGGAGTCCAGATTTCTGGTTTTGGGATTGGATTGTTCTGTTGGCAGAACGCCCAGATGAAATTGCTGCTCATGGTTCAGAAAATGCTCCGCTTCCCTTTGTGCTTTGCTGTATTGATTGTTGTTAAGCATGTTTCCCCTCTTATTTTGCATAAAATTCTGTTCTTCATTACTTATTCTTCAGGGTTCATATCATCACCGGTTATTGGATGCAGCAGGACTGTAAAGGAATAAGGTTTCGTTTTAACCTGGTATTTTTCAAGGGGTTCATGGAACTTGCTGCCGGTTCCTGAAACGGCATGATCCATATTGAAATATACTGCGCCGTCCGGATTGAGCTGATGGGTATATCTTGCCCGGTCGAGGTTATCTGTGCTGAACGGATGTGCACTGATGTTCAGTAATTCATCGCCTTTTACAAGCCATCCGGTACCCTGATCATTGGTTAATTCGGCCCAGCGCACATCACTCCGGTTGCCATAGTCACCCGGTACGATATAGGGTTCATACAATTCCTTGACGGTTTTACTGTATACACCTATTTTGGCTGCCTTTTTCCGGCCCGGGTGATTTTCGGCCGGTCCCCTGCCGAGCCATTTAAGATGCTCAAATTCTTTGTTCAGTCCTGCCTGAAGCCCGATTTTGGGCAATCTTTCCGGCATATCTCCCATGGGGTCGATTTCCTGGGATATCGCCAATTCTCCATTTCCTCTGATTTTCAAAATTGTATTTACTTTGAAGCCGTTTTCGGTTTCTGCGCCAGTTACATTGGAGGTAATACTCACCTTATAATCACCGGACTGATTTTGACTTATACTGAAGGATTCCGCCTGATGGGTCAGTTCATCAAGACCTGCTTCGCGCCATTCACCTTCAATATGTCTTTGCTCGTTCAGTATCGGAGCCCTCCATGCATTGAATTTGAGCGGATGTTTGAGATATTCCTTTCCCTGATACCGATAGGAGGTAATTTCACCGGTTTCCTTACTTACCGTGCATTGGAAACAGGGATTGGAGAATTTCGCATAAGATTCTGTTTCATTGACCTGAATTTCGGGGAGGGCTTTTTCCTCCGTTGCTTTGGCTTCTTCTTCACGGAAGGGCAGCTTTAGTTGTTCCCAGGCCATCTCATGGCCGTCGGGGAGCAATCCGTGGCTGCCTTTAAGCCGGAAGCTGATATTGAGCCAGTATTCACTGCCGGGCTGCATATCGGGTTTTTGATAAAACAGTGATGCCGTGTCGGTATGGCCGGCAGATATATGAAGATGTGTATTCCCGGATTGTATGACATGCCCGTCTTCCAGTATTTCCCAGGTTGTGTTTAACTGATTGAGGTTTCTGAAATGGAATTCATTGCTTACAGATATTTCCCCGTTTTCCAGGTCAACCCCTTCCACCTGCACCGGCTGGAGGTTTTTACTGATGTGTATGAGCTCGGATTGGGGTTTGCCGTTGGTATAGACTATGCCGTCGGTGGCGTTTGGAAGGGAATGAATGCCATATCCCAGATACGTTCCCCGGGTTTCTTTTTTGTCGAAGGTGAGCCATAATTTTGCCTCCTGTGGCTCTGAATTCATTGATTCCTGAATCTCCTCACCGGATAAAGCTTTTTCATATATCTGCACTTCATCGATCAGGGCATTGGAGCATGATTCCGTACCCCAGGTTTTACCAATGTTCACCGGAGCTGAACCATCATGGATGGAGCCGTTGTGTTTTCTGGTATCCTGAAGTTCTCCGTCGATGTAAAGCTTAAGCTGGGAGCCGTCATATACACCCGCTATATGATGCCAGTTTTGATACCAGTCATCGGGGACCTGTGTGTTGACGGCTATTTTTTCACTGTCGAATATGCTGAATTCAAGGATTTCGCTGTCGGTTTGGGTCAATGCATACTGATCCTGGCCTTTGGTTATGAACGGACTTTTGTCCTTCCAGGGCCGGGGATAAACCCATGTGCTGAGTGTGATATCCTTTCCGTTGATGTCCAGGGACGGGTCATTATATAGCTCCACCCAATCGTCATGTCCGGAGAGTTTCAGTGCTTTACCCGTTTTACCTTCGGATAAGGCGGCACCTCCCATGAGAAGGCCATCATTTGAGTGCTTCGTTTGGTCCGGTATAATACGCCGGGGGTGTTCAAGTCCCTGGTTTTTCCAGTCCCAAACGGCTCCTCCGGTCAGTCGCCGGGTAGATCTTATCAGCTTGCTGATTTCGAGATGATTTCCTATTCCATTGCCATAGCCGTGGGCATATTCGTCCATGAAAGAAGGCCTTGTATATTCTTCCGAAGAATTGGCAATCTCCGTCAGCTCTTCGACAGTGGGGTACCTGGGTCCCACAATATCTTCGAATTGATACCGGCCCCTGTTGCCTCCGTAGAGCCATCCGGGGCGTGTGGGATCAATGGCTTTACCGGCTTTTACTGCTTCAGCCAGGTTATCCCCTTCACCCGCTTCATTCCCTACGCTCCAGATCACCACGCTGGGATGGTTCTTGTCGCGATGTACCATGCGGATGGTGCGGTCAAGAAATGCCTCCAGCCAGTCCGGTTCTTTCGAGAGATGAAGGTTGGCATGGGCTTCGATGTTGGCTTCATCAACGATGTAAATGCCATAACGGTCGGTAAGCTCCAGAAGTTTCGGATCGGGGGGATAATGCGAAGTCCGTATGCAATTGATATTATTCCGTTTCATGGTTTTTATATCCCGGAGGATCATTTTTTCGGTTACCGCTTTGCCATGGTTGGCATGATGCGGGATCCAGTTGACTCCATTGAATTTAACCGGAACGCCGTTTACAAGGACGGCCTTATCTTTTATCTCTACTTCCCGGAAACCAACCTTTTCACTGAGGACCTCTGTCGTGTTTCCATCGGGGTCAACCAGCTTTAGTGTAAGCGTGTAAAGATTGGGAAATTCAGCCGACCATTTTGCGGGATCTTCGATCTCTTTTTGAAAACTGATCTTTGAAGATGACTCTGATTCAACCGTCAGGTCCGGTTCAACCGTTTCATCACTGAAAACTTCTTTTCCTTCCGGATGATGCAAGGAGGCTTGCAGGGTGTAATCATTCAGGTTTCTGTTGTTGGCATTTTGAATTTGTGCATCAATTTGCAAGGTGGCATCCTTATAGTCTTCATCCAGATCGGTTCGTACATGGAAATCCTTCACGTGCATCCGAGGCTTGGAATAAAGGTAAGCGCGGCGGTAGATACCACTTAACCTGACCATATCCTGGCATTCAAGATAAGTGCCGTCGGAAAAACGGTAAACTTTAACCGCCAGTTGGTTCTCTCCGTCTTCAAGATAAGGGGTTATGTTAAATTCTGCGGGCGTCATGGAGCCCTGGTCGTAACCAACCATTTCACCGTTTACCCATACATAGAAGGCGGATTTTACACCGTCGAAGCGAAGGAAGATTTCTCTGCCATCCCATTCTCCGGGAACATTAAAGGACTTTTTGTAATGTCCCACCGGATTATAATCCTCAGGTACATTGGGTGGATCAGATGGAAAGGCATGTCCAACATTTCTGTAATGTACCCTTCCATAGCCATGCATCTGCCAATTTGAAGGTACGGGAATCACCTCCCAGTCATCGGCCGGATAGTCCTTCTGATGGAAATTATCCGGGGCTTCTGCGGGATTGAGGGACCAGGAGAACTTCCAGTAGCCATTAAGGGTCTGGTAGTAGGGGGAGTCTTCCTTTTTGTGTTTCCGTGCAGCATCCTCATTTTGGTAAGGGACCACCGAGACATGGGGTTCGGTTTGATTTTTTGCAAATACTTCCGGATTTTCCCAGTCGTTGGGTTCCTGGGCTATTGCGGGCA
>JBKGZA010000064.1:0-15456 GCA_046545815.1 Bacteroidales bacterium | reverse complement strand
ACTAGAGGTACCGGTTCAGGGCTTTCTTTAATTTGTTGTATTCTTCTTCGTTTAACGCTGATATGCTTATTGGCGGATATTTGGCAATTCCCTGGGGCGTTTTGACAAATAGCACCAGCTCCTGTTTGAACGGTGAAGGTCTTTCAACCTTATAACCGTGTAATTCTTGTTTGCTGATTTCCAAGGAATATCTTTTACTCCTGAATGCCCGGAGTGGAATGTACCTGAAAAGAATTTTGTTGCCTTCATCGGTAAAATATATGTAATTGTAATCCCTGAGATACTCAAAAATATTTATTCCCACATATATTACACTTAAGATGATGGCCCAGGAATATTTGTTAAGACCCAGAAATTCGTTTCTGATCAAATCTGTGGTAAGCAAAACCACTACAATCACAATAAAAGCAATTACCATTATATATCTCAATTGGTTGATGACAAGGGTCTTTTTGGTGTTTTCAATTTCCATTTACCGAAGTTTATTTGTTTTTACGTCTTTTTAACTCTTTTTTTATTAATTTAAGTTCTCTGCTGGTTTGGCCTGCAACTGAAGTGTTTTCCTCCGCTCTTCGTATCAGATAGGGCATAACATTTTTAACGGCTCCGTAGGGCAAATATTTGGCTACATTGTATCCGGCATTGGTCAGGTTATAACTGATGTGATCGCTCATTCCGTATAATTGTGAAAAATAAATTCTTTCGTCGTCTTTTGCTATGTTGTGCTGATCCATGAGTTCAACCAGATACAGACAACTTCTTTCATTATGTGTGCCATTAAAAATAGCAATTTTTTCAATATTGTCAACGGAAAACTTTAGCGCATCGTTATAATCCCGGTCAGTGGCTGCTTTATCCAAATGAATGGGTGACAGATACCCGTATTTTTGAGCCCGCTCCCTTTCTTTTTCCATGTAAGCCCCCCTCACAAATTTGGCTCCGTAATGAAAACCTTCTTTTTGTGCAATTTCATATTCATTTTCCAGAAAATCAAGTCTGTCCCACCTGTACATCTGCAAGGTATTAAATACAATAGCCTTTTCCCGGTTATATTTTTTCATCATATCTCTGGCCACCTCATCGATGATGTATTGATAACAAACTTCTTCTGCATCAATTAAAATGGGTACATTATTTTTATAAGCGTTACGGCAAAGGGTGTCGATTCTGATGCGAAAATCATTCAATTCAGTGTGTTCCTTATTTGTTAGTTTTTGATCGGAACTCGCTTTTTCAAGAAACTTACTTCTTGCAAATGCCGTTGATTTAAAAACGGCAAAAGGTATGTTTTCATTATTTGCAGCATTTTCAATGGTTCTGATGGTTTCATCAAGTGCAGCCTGTATATCCTCAGGGTTCTCTTTTCCTTCAACACTATAATCCAATATGGATTTAACATTGTATTCTGCCATGGATCGGACCACCGGATCACATGCTTCAATGGTTTCTCCTCCAACAAACTGTTTATAAACAGTAGGTCTGACAATCCATTTTAGGGGAAGTCCCGTAGCAAGTGCTATCTGCATGAATAATTTGCCAGCTTTGACCATAAATGGCCTGGCCATGGTGTTAAAAAGAAAATAGGCTCTTTTTAAATCTCTGTTGCTTTTATTTTGAAATGCTATATTTGTATTTTCGAAATCAATCATTTTTTTGAATTTTATTTTGAAATATGCAAATAATCTCTTTTAAAAGCAAAATTTTAATTCATTCTGATATTGAGTCAAAGCTCTTATCCCTTATAGATGCAATGAGACCCGGCAACATATTCATACTTGCTGACGACAATACCCGTCAGTATTGCCTTCCTTATTTTGATAAACTGATGGGTAGGAAAAAGGTTCATGTTTTGGACATTGGTCAGGGCGAGTCCGAAAAAACCATAGATACTGTTGTTGAAATATGGGAGTTCTTACAGCAACATGGTGCAGACCGCGAATCTCTGATGATTAATCTTGGAGGGGGCATGTTGCTGGATATCGGGAGTTTCGCAGCTTCGACATTTAAAAGAGGAATGAAGTTTATCAACATTCCAACAACGCTTCTTTCTATGGTAGATGCCTCAGTAGGTGGAAAAACGGGTATTAATCTGAACGATTTTAAAAATCATATCGGAACCTTTTCTCAGCCGGAGTATGTACTTATCTCCCCTGTTTTACTTAGAACCCTTGATATAAGGCAGGTATATGCCGGATGGGCAGAAATGTTAAAACATGGTTTGATCGGCTCTGAAGCCCATTTACAGAATTTATTGGATGTAAAACCGGAGAAAGTAGATGAAGATGCCTTAACCCGCCTGATTTATGAATCTGTGGTGATAAAAAATCATTTTGTGCAAAAAGACCCTTATGAATCGGGCTTGAGGAAAGTGTTAAATTTCGGTCATACCCTTGGCCATGCGTTCGAGAGTATAGCCTTCACCCATAAACAGCCGCTATTACACGGTGAAGCCGTAGCCAATGGTATAATAGGTGAATTATACCTTTCGGAAAAGTTTCATCATCTAAATGAGCGATACATCAGAAGGGTTACGGATTATATTAGTCGGAAGTACCGCCCCGCAGCTATATCCGTGAAGGATTTCGACAAAATTTACCAATTCTTGTTACAGGATAAAAAGAACAGAGGCAATAAGATCAATTTTACGTTAATCAGGAGACCCGGAGAACCCATAACTGATCAATATATCAGCAGGGAAAACATAGAGGAGGCTTTGAAATTTTATATAGACAAGTATAACCTGGAATAGAAAGGGGTCCGCCTGGCGTTTTATTTTGTCTCCTGATCATTAGCATTTTGTGGATTTTCTTTGGAATAGGCAATGCCTTTTAAGGTGGCGCTGGGCATTTCTCCGAAGGCAATGGTAATGATTTTGTTGGTAATTAATACATATTGGGCATTCACATTGGCCGCCTTTTTTTTGAGGATAGCCCTTGCCCTGAGCTCAATGGATTTAGGAGTGTCAAAACCTCGCGGAGAGCCTTTTGCTTTGGCCTGTATATTTTCTATCTCAAAAAGTCCTTGGGTCTTCTTCTTATTTTCCAGGATTTCTACTTTTCTCCAATCATAACGCTCCGGATACTTGGGTGGAGATTCATTCACCGTTTCCACCCGGCCCCATTCATATCTGATTTTATGCACCCGTTGTTTGTCCAGTTTTTTAAGGTTGGTTTCTCCCGGCTCCGTATAGATAATGCTGTCGGAGGTAATTTTAAGTACATTGACATACATGGGATCGGCGTTAAAAAGTTTCACCGTATCTATACGTGGTTTTTCCGTTTTTCCAGAAGTGTTTTTTTCTTTGGTTTTTGATGAATCCAGGGGGTGCCCTGTTGTATCCCTTGAATTTTCTTCAGTTTGTTGGGAAAACAGATATGCTGGAATAATAACCAGTAAGAGAAACAATTTTATTTTTATTAAACAAACACTCATTATCTGTTGATTTGGTATATCCCAAAAATAAATCTTTATAGAATGAAATTCAAAGATATGTTATAATTAAATTATGAAAAAACCGTGCCAAAAAAAGCGGCTCTGAATAGCAGCCGCTTTAGAGGAATATTTTAAGGAAACCGTTTTTTACAGATTTTTTTTCTGTATAAACTCTTCCAGAATATCGTCCAAGTCGGGCTTGCCAATTTCATCCAGGTCGTAATAAACCCTGGTATTGGGCTTTTTGATATGGATAAGCCGGTTCAGGTCTATAGGAGTGCCAATAATCACTGAATCACAATCTGTTTTGTTGATGGTTTTTTCCAGGTCTTTAATTTGTTCATCTCCATACCCCATAGCGGGTAGCAATGACCCGATTCCGGGATATTTCCGGTAGGTTTCTTTCAGTTTTCCTACGGTATAAGGCCGGGGATCAATAATTTCTGAAGCTCCATATTTTCGGGCGGCTACTGTGCCTGCTCCTATCTTCATCTCTCCGTGGGTTAGTGTGGGCCCGTCTTCTACAACAAGCACCCGCTTCCCTTTAATGACGGAAGGATCGTCCACCCGGATGGGCGAAGCGCCGTCAACCACTGTAGCATCGGGATTTACTCTGGCAATGTTTTCCCTTACAGTTTGTATGTCCTGGGGATGGGAACTGTCAATCTTGTTAATCACTACGACATCAGCAAGCCTTAGATTGACTTCACCGGGAAAATAGTTCAATTCATGTCCGGCACGGTGGGGATCGGTTATTGTAATGTTCAGATCGGCCTGATAGAATGGAAAATCGTTGTTTCCCCCGTCCCATAGGATTACATCACAGCCGTTGGGGTCATTTTCCGCTTCCCGAAGGATGGCTTCGTAATCCACCCCTGCATAAATTACATTTCCCCTTACTATATGGGGCTCATATTCTTCCATCTCTTCAATGGTGCATTTATGTTTTTCGAGGTCTTCAAGACGGGCAAATCTTTGCACTTTTTGTTTTTCCAGATCGCCATAAGGCATAGGATGGCGGATGGCTACTACCCTTAATCCTTTAGCCATAAGCATTTCAATTATTTTTCTTGAGGTCTGGCTTTTCCCACAACCTGTTCTTACGGCCCCAACAGATATAACCGGTTTGGAGCTCCTGATCATCGTGTCTTTGGTACCCAGTAACATGAAGTTGGCTCCTGCATTTTGAACTATCGAGCTAATACTCATGACATGTTGGTAGGGCACATCACTGTATGAAAATACGCAGTCGTCAATCTTCATATCTTTGATCAATTTTGGCAAATCTTTTTCTGCATAAATGGGAATGCCTTCAGGATAAAGATCTTCACCAGCCAGGCTGGCAGGGTATTTTCTCCCTTCAATATCCGGAATTTGAGTTGCAGTGAAGGCCATTACGTTGAAATTCAGGTTGCCACGAAAGTAAGTATTGAAATTGTGAAAATCCCTTCCTGCTGCTCCAAGAATGATTACATTTCTTTTTGCCATAACTGTATATTTTTTTATATATTTTAACCATTAAACTGGATCATTGCAGGCAAATTTATATTATTCCCTGAAAATATTATTATACTGACTTAGCCTTTGAAATCAAAACAATAAAGTGGAGTTTTTAGATATTGTTGAGTTGGCAAAGGATTTGGGTTAATGAATGTTTAATAACATATGCCGGTATCGAATCCTTCAGCATTCATTGCCTTAATATACCTTTAGCTTTGAATTGGAAAATTCAGTCAAACAATTTATACTAAAAATGGGTCTGATCAGTCTGTATTAGTAAGACATTATGAATTTATTGGCGCATATATATTTGTCCGGTGACAATGAATTGGTGAAAGTCGGAAATTTCATAGGAGATTATGTGAAGGGTAAGCGTTATCTGAATTATCGTGAACCCATACAAAAAGGTATACTCCTTCATAGAAATATTGATAGTTTTACCGATCGTCACAAAACCCCGCGGAAGGCTAAAAAGTTACTCCAACCTGTATATCATAAATATTCAGGGATCGTGCTGGATGTTTTTTATGACCACTTTCTGACCCTCAATTGGCATCAATTTTCAGAGCTGTCCCTTGATGTGTTTGTGAACGATTTTCATCAGATCCTTAGGAGTAAATTTCAGATATTGCCACCACCGGTACAATCGTTTGTTCCCCGAATGATTGACCGGAAAAGACTTTCGTCATATGGGGAAATGGAAGGAGTGGGAGAAGCACTCAGGATAATGTCACAACATACTTCTTTACCAGACAAAACCGATAATGCTCTGCATATTTTATCCGTGCATTATGAACTTTTTAATCAGAACTTTTTATTATTTTTTCCCGAACTGATAGAACACGTGAAAAGACATTTCCATATCGCACTCCGTTATACCCTGAATTCAAGGGAGTAGCGTTTTTTTCATAAAGATCAATTTTTTTTAATTTTGAAGTGCTACGGAACGGATGTGGTTTGAATAAATGATTTAAAATGAGTAAGCAAAATATATTTGAAAGTGTGAAGATTGATCCGAAATCCCAAAGGATTTTGGCCCTGATTTTGGAAGAGAACCCGGAATTAGATCATATCCTGAAGGAATCAGAAGATGAAAGTGAGATTTGTGCCAGTCTGAGAAAGTGGATACTGGATCAGATCGATGAAGATTCTTTGGCCTTGAAATATTATTCGAATGAGGTTACAGGTAGGGAAGCATTCAGGAAACTTCAGTGGAAGGAGCTTGGAGCCATACGGATTCTGGATTATATTGACCATGAAGGGATGGAATACGTTGATCCCAATCTCAGGGGTGAAAGGTATTTCAATCATCCCATCCGCACGTTATGGCTTGCTGCCAAACAGGGTAAAGGTGGTGGCAAACCGCCCTTTTTCAGGGATATGCTTCATCTTTTCCGTCAGATAAACGGGAAGAGTCACAGGGAATTTCCAGGTAAACAGAAGATAACAGAATGGATGAAGCGCCATCCCTCAGGCCTTGATCAAGAGATTGTAAAAATCAGGCAGGAAAACAGAAACCGCATACTCAATATTTTTATCCGGAAAATTGATGAAGGTGAAATCAGCGGATCATTCCTGGAATTGGAACCTTCCTGGAGCCATGATAAAAAATTCAATAAGATGCTGGAGTGGTGGAATTCAAAACTTTTCCACCTCAAGATGGCCATCCGTTCACCGGAACTGCTGAATGAAATGCTCGATTATTCTCTTGATCCGGATACCATGGATGTCCTTTATGAGGCCAGGGAGGCAGGAATCCCTTTTTTTGTCAATCCATATTATTTATCCTTATTGGATACCAGGACAAACAGCAAATTTATTGCAGCCGATCAGGTCATCAGGGACTATGTCATTTACAGCAGACAACTCGTTAATGAATTTGGCCATATTGTTGCATGGGAAAAGGAAGATATTGTTGAATCCGGTAAACCCAATGTTGCCGGCTGGTTACTTCCTGAAGGACATAATATCCATCGCAGGTATCCGGAAGTGGCCATACTGATTCCTGATTCCATGGGGCGGGCATGTGGAGGTTTATGCACTTCTTGTCAGAGAATGTATGATTTCCAGCGGGGAAATCTCAATTTCAATTTGGAAAATCTAAAACCCAGAGAGTCATGGCCGGATAAACTGCATAGGCTGATGGAATATTTTCGTAACGACTCACAGTTGCGAGATATTCTGATTACTGGGGGTGATGCTTTGATGAGTGCTGATAAATCCCTAAAGAAGATACTGGATGCAGTATATGAAATGGCTTTGAAGAAAAAGGAAGACAATGAATCAAGAGCAGATGGGGAAAAATATGCCGAGATGGTTAGGGTACGACTGGGAACCCGTTTACCTATCTATATTCCTCAGAGAATTGACGATTCATTAATTAATATATTATCGGAGTTTAAGGAAAAAACTTCAGATATTGGTATTAAGCAGTTCGTGATACAAACCCATTTTGAAACCGCTATGGAAGTGACCCCCGAAGCCAAAGAGGCAGTAGAAAAGCTTATTACAGCCGGATGGATCGTCACCAATCAGCAGGTTTTTACTGCTGCTGCTTCCAGACGTGGGCATGCTGCAAAATTACGGACAATGCTTAACAGAATAGGGGTTTTGCCTTATTATACCTTCTCAGTAAAAGGTTTTATGGAAAACCAACACAATTTTGCTACCAACGCACGCTCCATCCAGGAGCAGATTGAAGAAAAGAAAATTGGACAAGTTTCTCAAAGAAACTATGACATAATCAGAAAGTTTCCGGATAAAGCCTCAGAAATCAGGCATTACATTCACGAGCTTTTAGAAGATGAAGACGCCCCGTTTATCGGGACCGACCGGAATGTACTGAATATGCCAGGAGTTGGAAAAAGCCTTACATTTAGAACAGTGGGAATAACCCGCGAAGGCAGAAGGATATTAAGCTTTGACCACGATCATACCCGAAGACACAGTCCGGTTATCAATAAAATGGGTGACATCATGATCGTGGAGTCAAAGTCGATATCTGACTATATGGATCAGTTGGAGGACATGGGAGAAGATACTGCTGAATACGCGAGCCTGTGGGGTTATTCTTTGGGTGAGACAGAAGAAAGGATGCCCATTTATGAATATCCCGGGTATGATTTTTCTGTTACTGAGCACCTTACAAATTTCAGGATGACAGAAACAGAAACTTCTGAATGATTATGCGCAATCTCCTTTTCCTGCTGCCGTTTCTTTTTCCGCTAAATATCATGGCGCAAGCTGGTGGGGAAACCACTTACGGGTTTTTAAATCTGACAACTTCTGCCCGTGCTATGGCTTTAGGTACCAAAACTATTGCCATTAATGATGATGACCTGAATCTGGTTTATTATAATCCTGCTTTGCTGAATAGTAATATGGAGCAGCATTTGGGGCTGAATTATGTGAAATATTTTGGAGGCATCAATTATGGATATGCTGCCTATTCTCCCGGAAGTGTCAGCAACTACAATGTTTCTGCCGGTTTGCATTATCTGAATTATGGTGAATTTCAAAGAGCCGATGAAAAAGGAATAAAAACAGGTACATTCAGGGCTTCGGAATATGCGTTGAATCTGACTGCAAGCCGCCCATTGGATTCAAATTTTACCTTAGGGGTACATGTGAAACCGGTATATTCTCATCTTGACGAGTATAAATCCCTGGGAGTGGCTGGTGATATAGGACTGCTGTACACCGATTCATCCGGGCTATTCTCTGCTGCCCTTGTTCTTGAAAATATAGGTGCACAGATCATTCCTTATACTTCCGGTAAATATGAAAAACTTCCTTTTGAAATACAGCTTGGAGCTTCATATAAACTGAGGCATGCCCCGTTTCGTTTTATTGCTGTTGCCGAGCATTTGGAAACACCGGATTTGACTTTTCAACGGCCCGGTGAAACAAGGCTTATTTATACGTATTATCAGGGTAATATTCAAAATACTGGATTTTTGGATAAGTTGATGCGGCACATGATTTTCGGTGTGGAATTTACCCCGCTGGATAATTTTTACATCAGGGGAGGATATCATTACCGAAGAAGGCAAGAGATGAAGGTAGAATCTAAGATATCTACCGTTGGATTATCATGGGGGTTCGGTGTAAGGATATACAAATTTTATCTGAACTATGGCCGGGGGACCTATCATCTGGCAGGTGGAACCAATCATTTTTCCCTCAGGGTCAGCATGAATGAATTTTAAGGATTGTTTATGAGAAAGCAGAAAAAACTGATCATAGCGGTCGACGGATATTCGTCTACAGGCAAGAGCACCCTTGCCAGAGATTTGGCACATTATTTCAAAATAAAGTATATTGACAGCGGTGCCATGTATCGTGCTGTAACCCTTTATTCGCTTAGAAAAGGCATATATCTTCCAGATGATGACAAGCTGGATGAATATCGGCTGAAACAGGAGATGCCTTCCATTCATATAGATTTTTCTGTGGACGAGCACTCCGGGATGCAAACTACATTGCTTAACGGAGAAAATGTAGAGCAAATGATCCGGACATTGGAAGTCAGTGAGTCGGTAAGCCGGATCAGCCAGGTGAAATTTGTCAGGGAGAAACTGGTCGGGAAACAAAGAGCCTTTGCCGAAGAAGGAGGTTTGGTAATGGATGGCCGTGACATCGGTACTGTGGTGTTTCCCAATGCAGATGTGAAAATATTTCTTACCGCCTCCCCCGATGTTAGAGCAAAGAGACGTTTTGATGAACTTAAGCAAAAAGGATATGATATTTCCTTTGAAGAAGTAATGGAAAATGTCAGACAAAGAGATCATATGGACGAAAACCGTCAAGAAAGTCCTCTGAGGAAAGCATCTGATGCTATTTTGCTGGATAATAGCGTTCTTACAAGGCAAGAGCAACTGGAAAAGGCTGTTGAGATAATAAAGAAAAAAGAAAGGATGAGCTAAATTTATATCAAATTTGCAGTAAAGAAACTTTTTACTTAATACACTATCTATGAACAAATTCAGAAAAATAGGCGTTTTAACATCCGGTGGCGATGCTCCCGGAATGAATGCGGCAATTAGGGCAGTTACGCGAACAGCGCTGTATAACAAAATTGGAGTGGTGGGTATCCGCAATGGATATCAGGGAATGATTATGGGACAATTTCAAAATCTTCAATCTTATATGGTGAGCGACATCATTCAGCGTGGTGGTACCATGCTAAAATCTGCCCGGAGTGAAGAGTTTAAAGCTAAAGAGGGTCGAAAAAAAGCCTATGACAATCTTATTCGGGAAGGTATAGACGGGGTTGTGGTCATTGGCGGAGACGGAAGTTTCAAGGGAGCCCGTCAATTCAACGAGGAATATGACATTCCTTTTGTTGGCGTGCCCGGCACCATTGATAATGATCTTTATGGGACCGACTATACCATCGGGTACGACACAGCCCTCAATACCATTGTGGATGCAGTCGATAAAATCAGGGATACGGCCAGCTCGCATAACCGCTTGTTTTTTATTGAGGTGATGGGCCGAGATGCCGGATTTCTTGCCCTAAGGGGAGGTATCGCCAGCGGCGCTGAGGCCGTACTCATTCCTGAAATTCACACGGATACCCATAGCCTAAAGGAACTCCTTGAACGGGAATACAAAAGAAAAAAGCTTTCCAACATCATCCTGGTTGCCGAAGGCGATGAAACCGGCGGTGCTTTTAATATTGCCGAACAGGTTAAAGAGGATTTCAAAGGTTTTGATATAAGAGTGACTGTTTTGGGCCATATTCAGCGTGGGGGATCTCCTTCTGCTTTCGACCGTGTGATGGGAAGTGAAATGGGCGCTGCTGCCGTTGAAGCCCTCATGGATGACCAGCGAAGTGTCATGATGGGCATGATGAACCGAACGATCGTTCATGTACCCTTCAACAAAACGGTCAAATACCATAAGGATGTAAACCGAAGGCTGCTGGAAATACAGGAGATCCTTTCTATATAACTGGGAGTACGATTTGCTATATGATTTAAGTGTTCATTGAACTGGTTTCATAGAAATTAAATGATGGTCAATTCCAATTTATATATAGATGTTATTCTTCCCCTGGCTTTGCCCGGTTCTTTTACCTACCATGCAGAACCTGAACATGTGTCAAGTGCGGAACCAGGCAAAAGGGTAATCGTACAGTTCGGGAGAAGGAAATATTACTCGGCCATCATTTATCGCGTCCATTATAATGAACCCCGGGAATACAAAACCAAGCCTGTACAGACTATTTTGGATGACGAACCGGTGATCAATTCTTATCAGCTCAGATTGTGGGAATGGATCGCACAGTATTACATGTGTACATTGGGAGAGGTGTATAAAGCCTCACTGCCTTCGGGCCTGAAGCTTGAAAGTGAAACCAAGGTTGTTTATCAGCCTGCATTCGATGATGGCCATGCTTCGCTGACCGAAAAAGAGTCTTTGATTCTTGAAATACTGAGGGATGAGAATGTGCTTGGCCTGAAAGAGCTGGCTGATAAAACCGGACGAAAGGATGTGTTGCCCGTGGTCAATTCGCTGATGAACAAGAAGGCTCTTACGGTGGAAGAAAAGCTGAAAGATGCCTATAAACCAAAAAAGGAAGCCTTCGTTAAGTTGAATTTTTCTATGGAAGATGAACAAAAGCTGAACCAGGTTTTTGAGCAGTTAAAAAATGCTCCAAAACAGTTGGAGATACTGATGTATCTGATTAATCTGGTTAGGAACGAGGGTGTCGGCTCTGATGGTTTTGTGCCCAGGCAAAAGCTGCTGAAGGAGACTTCCGGAGGCTCATCTCCTCTGAAAGGGTTGCTTGATAAGCAGATTATAGTTCAGGAGGAACATGAAACAAGCCGTCTGGGAGAACAAAAACAAGTGCATTCCGGAATAAAGGACCTGACTACTGCCCAGAAAGAAGCTTTTGATCATATCAGAAGACTGTTTGCTGAAAAGGAGGTGGCTCTTCTGCATGGCATTACTTCCAGCGGCAAAACGGAGATCTACATTCATCTGATACGGGAGCAGCTTGATAAGGGAAATCAGGTGCTGTACCTGTTGCCTGAAATTGCGCTGACTTCCCAGATCATACATCGGCTCAAAGCTGTATTTGGTGATCAGGTGGGGGTTTATCATTCGAAATTTCCCGATAATGAAAGGGTAGAAATTTATCAACATCTGCTAAATCAGCAGGAAACGGAAAGATTTCAGGTGATCCTTGGGGTACGTTCATCCATCTTTTTGCCTTTTTCAAGGCTGGGACTGGTTATTGTGGATGAGGAGCACGAAAATACCTATAAACAGTTTGATCCGGCTCCGCGTTATCATGCCAGGGATGCAGCCATTATGCTGGCCCGGATGCATGGGGCTAAAACTTTGCTGGGTACGGCCACTCCTTCCATCGAAAGTTATTATAATGCCAAACGTGGCAAATTTGGTCTGATAGAACTGATGTCCCGGTATCTTGACATTCAGCTTCCAAAGATTCTTATTGGTAATATTTTGGAAGCCAAGAGAAAGAAGAAGATGAGCTCCCATTTCACTCCCTTGCTGATAGAAAGTATGCAGGAAGCTTTGGAAAACAGGGAGCAGATCATACTTTTCCAGAACAGAAGGGGTTTTGCTCCTTATTTGGAGTGCGAACATTGCGGTTGGATCCCGGAATGCAAACATTGCGATGTGAGCCTGACTTACCATCGCCGTTCCCATAACCTGATATGTCATTATTGCGGTTATTCGCTCAGGGTGCCCCAAACCTGTCCGGCTTGCGGCAGCCACCAGATCGTTACCAGGGGGTTCGGCACCGAGAAGGTTGAGGATGAGATTCCGCTGTTCCTGACCGATGTACGTGTCAAACGCATGGATTTGGATTCCACACGTTCCAGGAATGCTTATGAAAACATCATCGCTTCCTTCGAGAATCATGAAATTGACATTCTTGTGGGGACCCAAATGGTTTCCAAGGGTTTGGACTTCGATAAAGTAAGCGTGGTAGGCATTTTGAATGCTGATAATATGCTGAATTTTCCTGATTTCAGGGCTTTTGAACGGAGTTATCAGCTCATGGCCCAGGTGAGCGGACGTGCCGGAAGGAAGAAAAAGCAGGGTAAAGTGATCATACAAACCAGCCAGCCCGGACATAGCATCATTAAAAACGTGCTTGACAATGATTTTTATAGCATGTACCAAAGCCAGCTCCGCGAACGGAAAGAATTTATGTATCCTCCTTACTACCGACTGGTGAAGATACTGCTTAAACACCGGAACCGTGATGTACTGAACGACGCTTCAGAACTTCTTAAAAAGGAGTTACAAAAAATTTTTGGCTACCGCGTGCTGGGACCCCAGGATCCTCTGATAGGGAGAATCCAGAATTACCACCTGAAGCACCTGATCATTAAGATTGAAAAGGAAAAGTCAATGAGCAAAGCAAAAGATATGATCCGCACCATCACCTCCAAGATCCGGGGATCAGAGAATTTCAAATCCCTGCAGGTGCATTACGATGTAGATCCGTTGTGAGCCATTGAACCATATTAGCACATTACCGGTCAAATTCTTGCTTTTTTTGGCAAAACTTGCCCGGAAACGCACTTTTGACAATACCATTTCTTACGATTGATCATGTCATTTTATCCGGATCAATCCACTTATCGAACTGTTCTTCTGTAAGGTATCCCGATCCAATGGCTACCTGCCTTAACGGTTTATTTTCTTTGTGGGCTTTTTGGGCGATTTCAGCTGCTTTCTCATAGCCGATGTGGTTGTTGTTGAGGGCGGTTACCAGCATCAGGGAATTTTGCAGATGTTCTTTGATCTTTTCCAGGTTGGGTTGAATGCCTTTGACGCAATTGTTGGTTAATGAAAGGGCAGCATCACCCAAAATACGGGATGAATGCAGGAAATTGGCAATCATCAAGGGTTTGAAGGTATTGAGCTCGAACTGTCCGTTAGCTCCACCGATATTGATGGCTACATCATTACCCATGACCTGGGAGCACACCATTGTTAATGCTTCGGCCTGTGTGGGGTTCACTTTGCCAGGCATGATTGAGGAACCCGGCTCATTGGCAGGCAGGTTTATTTCGCCGATGCCACAGCGGGGTCCCGAACCCAGCATCCGAATGTCGTTGGCTATTTTCATCAGCCCGCCTGCTATGGTCTTAAGTGCCCCATGGGCTTCAACCAGGGCATCGTTTGCTGCAAGAGCTTCAAACTTGTTTTCGGCCGTTCTGAAGGGCAAACTTGCTAACCGGGCGATTTGTCCGGCAACTTTTTTCTCGTAGTTTTCAGGGGCATTTAGTCCTGTTCCCGCAGCAGTGCCGCCCAGAGCTAGTTCGGAGAAGTGATCCAGTGTGTTGCGCAATGCCTTAAGCCCATGTTCGACTTGAGAAGCATACCCCGAAAACTCCTGGCCCAGGGTCAGTGGGGTGGCATCCATCAGGTGGGTGCGTCCAGTTTTGGTGATGTGCCTGAATTCCTCAGATCTATTATAAAGTGTTTCACGTAAGTCCTCCAAGGAGGGAATGGTGTTTTCCGTAGGCAATAGGTAGGCTGCTATATTCATGGCAGTAGGGAAGGTGTCGTTGGATGACTGTGACTTGTTCACATCATCATTGGGATGAAGGGGTCTGTTGCCTTCTCCCAGCCTGCCACCCTGAAGCACATGCGCCCGGTTGGCGATCACCTCGTTTACATTCATGTGGGTATGGGTTCCTGAGCCTGTCTGCCAGATCACCAGTGGAAAGTGTTCATTAAGCTCGCCTTCGGTTATCTCGTCACACACTCTGCTTATCAACTCCATCTTTTCTTTGGAGAGTAAACCCAACTTATGGTTAACAATGGCTGCGGCCTTTTTGAGTATCCCATAGGCATGAATTATCTCAAGGGGCATGGAAGCTTCCGCTCCGATCCGGAAATTGTTCAGCGACCGCTGGGTCTGGGCACCCCAGTATTTGTCGGCAGGTACCTGAACAGGCCCAAGGGTGTCGTATTCGGTTCGGTAATGCATAAAAAGATTAGTTTTTCTTTCTATACAAGTCAGAGAAGAAATGGTTGAAGGAGAGGGAAAGAAAACTCTTTCATCAACCCTGAAATTTGAAAATAGTTCTATTATAAAGGAGTCTAAGGGTAAATAATAATTTTTTCAATATAACAAAAAGCCTAATCTGTTCTCATGTGCCTACTCTGGTTAATAATTTTACTGTTTATAGAAATCATTCCCTTTATCATCCACCAGGATAAAAGCCGGGAAGTCCTTAACCTCGATTTTATAGATGGCCTCCATTCCCAATTCCGGGTATTCTAACAGGTCTACGTTCTTAATGTTCTCCTGCGCCAGTATGGCAGCCGGTCCCCCAATGCTTCCCAGATAGAACCCTCCATATTTTTTACAGGAATCGGTTACCTGCTGGCTGCGGTTTCCTTTGGCGATCATCACCATGCTGCCTCCATGGCGCTGAAACGGTTCGACATAAGGATCCATCCGTCCCGCAGTTGTGGGGCCGAAAGATCCGGAAGGCATACCTTCCGGTTTCTTGGCCGGGC
>JBKGZA010000063.1:0-15518 GCA_046545815.1 Bacteroidales bacterium | reverse complement strand
TCAATATCTATAAACTCGGTCCCGGCCCTTCCGGTTATAAGATACTTCGAGGTGGCCTTGTTGCGGTAACAACGGTGATGCGACATGCCGGGGGTGTAAAACTCCTGGTCCTCCGGACGGGTTACTTCAATTTCTCCTGTTTGGGGATTTCTACCCTTTGTTATACCGGAATCACCGGCCTGGACTAAATCCCCGGTCCATAAATGACCGCCTGTCAGGAAAACATCTACAGGTGCATTGTACCCTTCACGGGCCGTACAGCTCCACAAACGGTCGCCGTTTTCAGCAGAAAAAGCTATCAGCCGGCCCTCCGGAGCAATACCTCCCTTACTGCTTGGTATCCATCTAACGGTACTATCCGTATTTTCCCTTTCCGATTCCCGGTCTGCGGAATACACCACTCCGTTGTGATAAACCAAAGTTGGGGTAGACCAGCCCAGCCGCTTTCTTTGGACAGGACGCCGGCTTTTCCATATCGTGTTTCCGCTTTTTGCATCCAGAGATATTACATGTCCGGAATTTTCAAAAAAAACGCGTCCGTCACCCACGCACGTAGTAGTAGGCATGATTTCACCGGTTGTGGGATCGTCTTTCTCCCATAGTATTTCACCAGAGCCTGCGTCAACCGCCATAAGGCTTTTGTTGTGGGCGCGGGGTGTACCTCGCAGGGTTCCCAGAAAAACATCGGAAAACGCATCCACACTGTCGGGGGAATATTTTTGTGGCTTCAGGGAAGGGCGTTCACCGGTGACCAAGTAAAGCGTGCCGTTTTTATAAAGTATCTCCAGTGTACCTTTCGTACCTGAATAGGTCCGTTCAACCTCACCGGTAGCGGCATTCAGTGCAGTGACCGGTTGATTGTATCCCAGTGTTAAATATACCCGGTTACCATCAGCTACAAGCCTTCGCTGAAGTTCAGGAGGTCCGCTCCTAAAGCCACGAAGATGATCTTCCCATGTTTCAATCGGCTTTTCCCATAAAAGCACCCCGTTAAAGGCATCCCTGGCCTCAAGCTGCCACTGGGTCGGGGCTGCAACAAATGAAGTTGGACCTTTGTCCAGGATGGTAAATATCCTTCCCCCGGAAGAAACCATTGCACTGATACTGGCCAGGTGCTCATGACTCCGCAGAAATTCGGGTCCGGCCTCCCATTGCAAATGTTTTGGCGGGCCAACAGCCGAATCATCGGCAACTGCATTGTTATCAGGGCCATGCAAGTAATGGGTCCATTCATCTATCTCTTCCGGCCTCGGCTTAACCTGTTTGGCCCACCCATTCTCCTGCCTGATAAAGGCAACACCTTCGGGGGCCAATACCCGCATTATCTCATCCATTGAAATGTTGCCGGTATCTTCGGCTATAATTAAATTCACCAGGTTGTCGGTATAGGGAAGCGTTTCTTTGTTGCGGTGCTCAACGGAAACATTCCCATAGATCCCCCGCTCATGCATATACTCCCGGGCCTTTTTTGCTTTACTTTTATCGGGAGTAATTCCATGGACAAGATAGCGGTCACCAGCATGAAAAGCAGCAGTAACCTTACTGTTTTCAAAACCCAGATGCACAATGAGTCCGCCTTCTACTTCGGTTTCCTGTAATATCTGCCGTGCCTCCCGGGTGAAGCGGTAATGGCTGTAATACCAATACATACCCCCAATCACCAGGACACCGAGAACAATAAAAATCAGGATTCGTAATGGTTTCTTTTGCATATTACTTCTTCTTTGACATGTTTATTCTGTCATATATTTTTTCCGATCCGATTCAACAGAGGCACGCCACTCATTTAATTCATTTTTCATTCTCTCAACCGTCTCAGGACGCTCCCCGGCAATATTGTCAGACTCATTCGGATCATTATAAAGGTCGAACAACAGGTATTCATCATCTTCTTCTTTATAAATCAATTTATACTGATTGTCATTCCATACAGCCCAATGTTGTCCACCAAAAGAGGACTGAAATCCAATTGGTTTGGATCGTTCAGATACTTTTTCCCCTTCAATGAGCTTCTTAAGGCTAATGCCATCCAGAACGGGCTGGTTGTCCACTTCAAATCCCAGGATATCCAATATGGTCGGATAATAATCAGAAGTAACTGCCGGAAAATCCGTCTCTCTGGGTTCATCAATTTGTGCAGGCCACTCCAGAATGCCGGGCACCCTAACTCCGCCTTCAAACAAGGTACCCTTTCTGCCTCTTAAACCGCCGGTGGAACCTTGCTGCCTGGCACCGGCTTTAAGACCGGGTCCTCCTCCTTCAGCCGCCGGACCATTGTCAGAACAGAACCATACCATAGTATTGTCGGCAACACCGAGGTCTCGGAGTTTTTTTCTTAACCTCCCTATCTGCTCATCCATAGCAGTTAAACAACCATAATAGTGTTGCTTATTTTCAGGTAAATGATCATACATTTCACGGTATTTGCTTCCTGCTATTACCGGAGAGTGGGGTGTATGAAACCAGATCACGCTAAAAAAAGGCTGATCTTGTTGAATTGCTGATTCCATAAAAGGAATTGCCCGGTCCATGATCACTCTGGAATCATCGCCTTCCAGATTATCAGTGGCAATACAACCCTCAGTGATCCAATAATAAGTACCAAATGAATCCCCGGGTTTCTGATCCTGATTTGCACCATTGACTTCCAAAGGGGGATTCACCATCGGATCCCATGTCGGAGATTTGGATTCGGTGGAAAAAACGACATCAAAGTCATTTTCCCAGGGAGGGGCATAATGCTCCGAACGTGCAATGCCTCCCCGGTTGCTTTCTAATATAAGTTTGGTCATGGTCCCCAGATGCCATTTGCCAAAGTGCCCCGTAGTATATCCATGCTGTCTCAAAACTTCCGGTAATAAAACTTCCTGTTCTCTTATATGTCCTGCGTTGGCATAGGGAATACCATAACGATACGGGTGTCTTCCTGTAAGTACACTCCCCCTTGTTGGAGAACACACGGGCGCTGCAGAATAAAATCTGTTAAATTCAAGTCCATTATCCGCCATTTGATCCAGGTTGGGAGTTTTGAGCTCCGGATGTCCCTGGTAACCGGCATCGCCCCATCCCTGGTCGTCGGACATGATCAGGATGATGTTGGGAGCATTTTTCTTTTCCCCATCCGCGGCCAAAACATCACTGCTCCCTACCAAACCGGAAAACATCCATACACTGCATATAAAAGATATTCTCTTCATTGTATTTTATTTATTAAAATCTGTTCTGCCAAATGTATATGTTTCACCAGCTATCGTTTCTTGTGAAACCATTTGTTCGTTGTAACGAAGATTAAGTTTATTTCCCTGTTGTGATTTGACTTTTACTGAAACCAGCCTGCCGTCTTCCCAGTTAAGGGAAATTTCAAACCCACCACGTCCTTTGATTCCTGAAATTTTCCCGGAGGAAAGTCTGGAAGGCAAGGCTGGCAAAAGGTCCTGGTAATAATCACCATGCTCATCGCGCAGGTGCGATTGCAACAACATTTCGACAATACCGGAAGTAGCCCCGAAGTTTCCGTCGATCTGGAAGGGGGGATGGGCATCGAACAAGTTGAAGTACAAGCCTCCACTATCCTGGTAATCGGTTTCCTGGCTTCTGGATGGCTTCATAAGGTTTTTCAACAAGAGGAAAGCGTGATCGCCATCCAGCAGACGAGCCCAGAAATTAATCTTCCATGCCCGCGCCCATCCTGTACCACCGTCGCCGCGATGCGACAGGGTAACTTTGCTTGCATCGGCCAGTTTGGGTGTTGTTAGGGGGTGTATTTCATTCCCGGGATGCAATCCCCACAAATGCGAAACATGGCGATGCTGTTCATCCGGATCGTCAACATCCTCAAGCCATTCCTGCAACTGTCCGAGCCGGCCAATCTGGTTGGGTGCAATACGTTCACGTTTTTCTTTTAACTCCGCTGCGAAATCTTCATCTATTCCCAGAATTTCCGCAGCTTCGATGGTATTGGAAAACAGGTTACGGATGATCTGGTGGTCCATGGTGGGGCCCATAACGAGGCCCCCAATTTCTGGGCTGTTACTGGGGCCGCTCACCAGCCACTCCGGGTTTTCGGGATACGGAACAAGGTAATCGGTAAAAAACCGGGAAGCTTCTTTCAAAATAGGATAAGCCCGATTTCTCAGGAATTCCTTATCCCCTGTGTACTGATAGCGCCACCACAAATGTTGACTTAGCCACGCACCCCCGGTAACCCAGATACCGTGATTAGCACCGTTGATGGGCGCCGCTCCACGCCAGATATCGGTATTGTGGTGAACAACCCAACCGCTGAGGTCGTAATGTTCTTTAACTACGTTTTGTCCGCTTTCTGACAGGTCTTCGACCATCGAGATCAGTGGATCGGCACACTCAGAGAGGTTTGTAATTTCTGCCGGCCAGTAGTTCATTTCGGCGTTAATATTAAGGGTGTACTTGCTACCCCACGGTGGCTCCAGCTTATCATTCCAGATGCCCTGGAGATTGGCCGGTTGTGACTCCGGCCGGGAAGAAGAAATGAGCAGGTACCTGCCGTACTGGAACAATAAAGTAACCATCGCGGGATCTTCATCCTCTGTAAAAGAGACCAGACGTTCATCGGTGGGCCGCTTTGAAATCTCCGAACTTCCCAAATCCAGGGTTACCCTGTTAAATAAAGACTTAAAATCCTTTATGTGCTCCGCTTTTAATTTTTCGTAAGATCGTCCTTCGAGGTTTGCCAGATAATTTCTACAGCGCTTCTGTGGATTGCCGCTGATATCGTTATAGCTGACAAAGCTGGTAGCTGCTACTAAATAAAGGATAGCCCTTTTGGCACCTACAACTTCAATTGAGCTTTCTTTTTTGTTATACTGTCCCCCTTCCTGTTCCACTTTTAAGCGGGCCTCGAAGGTGAGCCTGCTTTCGGGATAGGGGTAACCGTTCCTGTCTTGCCCCTGGTGAAAATTGTTGGCCTTTCCTTTCAGGATGACCTGATCGCCATCCACAGAAACATGGTACTTCGAATGAGGTGAATCCAAGCCGGCAGTAAAAGTTAAATCTCCTTTTCCGGATGCTTCCAGGCGTATTGCCAATGTCTGGCCCGGCCTGGAAGCAAAAACTTCGCGTTTGAACTGAACACCCTTTACCTTATAGGAAACTATAAAAAGGGCTTCCTCAAGGTCAAGACGGCGCTGGTAATCTGAGGCGCTTTCGTGGCCTGGAAAATTGAGCAATATATTTCCGAAGGGCAAATAAGCCGTTTGCCGGAAAGGTTGCGACATGAAATGTTCGTTCCCCAGCTCATGCGCTTCGTCCTGCCTGCCTTCCCACAACAAACGGCGCAATTGGCCAAGATACTCATGAGCCCCTTCGTGGGCATAATCATGTGGCTGACCGCTCCAGAGGGTATCTTCGTTAAACTGGATGGTCTCATTTTCTTTGCCGCCATAAATCATGGCGCCTAATCGTCCGTTTCCAACGGGAAGTGCTTCGGTCCATACAGATGCGGGTTCATCGTACCACAGGCTTAATGGCGGATTATTATCAGAAAATAATCCTTCTTTTTTCCTGAATCCAAATGAGAAAGGCAATCCGGCAAGGCTTATCGAGCTTAAAGCCAATGTTGCAGTCTTTATAAAATCTCTTCGATTATAAGGTTGCATAATTTAATGGGTTGTTTGTTTCAAAATGTATTTTTTTCCTGGTTCTGTATGAAAATCTATGAGTCTAGTCTAAAAAGGCGCTCAGCGGCTATACTTAGCTAATTGTGTAAAAATTATCTATTGAATTTCAGTAATCTACTAAAGCGCCTTACCAGCCAAAATCTAGTTTTTTAAACCGGACTCATTTTTTATAAAGTGCTTATTTTGAAAAGCTTGTTTTGTTTTTAACAATATCCTTTTGTAGTTCACGTTAAACCAGGACTTCATCTTTCCACACAATTGAATACTTCTGTCACCTTTTGACCCAGTGGTTACTTTTTATCATCCTTTTCTTTCCGTGAAAACCCCGATCCGTTCATAATGATCACATCCTCCCGTCGTTCTTCCGGAGTCACTTCCAGAGATATTACCTTGCCCTCGCGTACCTTTGCCTGAACTACGGTCTGCTGTGGCGCATGCAGCTTAAAATCGACGTTCCAGTCTTTCGGCCAGGCCGGTAACAAGCGGAGTTTCTTACTGCCGGGGGCATCCAGGCGCAAGTCATCTGCCGTTAATTTGTCGTGCAACGAGGCCGGTGCCGCAGGATGAGTCTGTAGCAGCATCTCCTGTAGGCCAATCATGCCGGCACCGCCCCAATTGTGGTCGGGCGTCCAGTCGATGTCCTCCGGCCAGAACGCCGGGAATCGGTAGGGCCCGCTGCTCAGCTTTCCGATTGCTTTCTCACGGGCCTTATCCGCCATGCCCAGACGGGCGTAATGGATGAATCCCTGCGACCAGGCGTCGACTCGTTTCCGATTCCGACTTGAAACCCCGTGCAGAAAAGTGTTTCGCATGAGTTCCAGGTCCGGCAGCTCCAGTCCGTATGTCTGGAATGGCCAAAGCCCGTACATCTCCGGCATATGCCAACTACGATGACTGTGGTTTTCCGCCGGCTTCATTATGCAGCGCCCATCTCCTTCGCGCGATATAGGTAAATCCGGCAACCGATCCAGAATCTCTCTCCAGCGTACTTTTTCCTTTGGGGAACTGTATTTTTCCGGAAGCTCCAGCAGCCGGGTAAGTATCTGGTGCAGCCCCACGACCGGCAGGCTGGGGTTACGCGCCTCAGGGTGAGCCTCAAGGGTGTTTGCAGGATATATTTCCAAATCACCCTCTTCGTCCAGCTCATCTCCGGTGCGTTGCTTATTTCGAAAACGATAATGCTCGTCATAGAAGATTACTGCCTGCTCAATAAAGGGCAGATAGGGAGTGATGTCCATGCCGGAAAAACGGTGGTACTCCAGCATCATCCAGGCCCAGTCAAGTTGGGAATCGAAAAGGTTGCCGGCCGCCGAATTGCCCTCAACCCCCGGCGGAAGCTCTTCCCATTCCGACCAACCCTGCGCATATGCCACTCTGCTTCGGCCAGCCTTCTTTTCACTAAAACCGTACATAGCAGCTCCCGGCAGGCCCGTTATGGAGGGTTGCTCAGCAAAGGCGCATCCCTCATGGTCCCAATAATGCCGCACCCGCGCGGTCGCATTGACCAGGCCCGCCCGGTAAAAAGAAAATCCCGGCGGCATCAGGTCAAAGTCGCCGCTTTTCAGCATTGGCCAGTAAACCATACGCTGATTTTGCCGGGTTAAACCGGCACCCCATTGGCGGTGGTCAGCAGTATATCCGGACGTATCCGGGTCGATCTCGTGGCGTCTCTGCTCTGAATGGCGGGGATGGAAGGTAAACAGCCCCCCGTTGAACGGAATGGCTCCCCTACCGGAGAGGTTCGAGGCCAGCATGTAGCGGAACAGGTTGTAATTGCGGGCCACCTCCCATCCGGCATCTTCGGTACCCGCCTTATCCGGGTTAATAACAATCCGGCTTCGCTGCCAGAATTTCTTCCACCATGCCAGGTTCTCTTGCCAGGCTTCTTCCGGCTTGGGATTTTGATTTCCGGCCAGCCGGCTTAGCCCGTTTTTCCAGGTTTTCAAATTCGCTACCTGCTCTATATGGGTATAAAGAGTGAGGTGATGGTTGCGCACGGGAGTTTCCGATTTGAAGCGCCAGCCCCGAAACGGTGTACCTGCATATTTCCCCTCCGTGGTTCCGTCCGCACTAAGATTATCCCCAGTCAAAAGCCCGCCAAAGGTCAGTCCGGCTAGCCGGTCGTACATTGTATCCCTGACTGCCTCCAACTTCTGCTGGCGCACCTGGAAATCGAAGACAGTCTCCGGCCGGTTGCGGTGGTAAAAGATCACACCGTTACTGCCGGGCTCGACTACATCCCGGTAAACCTTTACTTCGCCGGGATAGCTATCGTAATCCATCATGACCATCCCGCGACGAGCGAACTTGGAGGGGTCGTTGGGAAGCTCCATATCCTCATGGCGCCAGGTTTCGTAGGTTGCCGTCGCGCTGATATTCCGTTCTGCGTCGATTTCCACGTGCGCCACCGGCCGATGCACTTCTACCCAGACGCGTACGGTGGCCTTCGGCGTTTCGTCCTGCCCGGCCTGTATTTCTACACAGCCTTCGCGCAGCTTCAATTCCTGCCGAAAAAACCCGTCGCCGGCGAATGGGTTGGGCTCTAGGTTTACACGCACACGGCCAAGTTTCAGCAATGCCCCGTTCTCGTCGTAGCACCCAGCACGCGCCGCGTAAATCAACAATTCGCCGTCTTCGACCCACACGTTCAGCCCAATGTCGTGGCCGCCGACCGGCATCGAGCCACCCGAATTCTTACTTTGCGAACTCCACACCACATTATAATCATTTATATAAGAATCTGTTTCCTTGTTTTGATGAGAATCACAAGCAAGAAAGACAACTACCAAACTTACTAAGCTTAAAGCCAGAAAAGGAGTTTTTATGAAATTTCTTCGGTTAGAGGATTTCATTTTAAAATTTTTATGAGGCTATTTTCAAAGATAAAAATAATTGAAAAAGATCATGACCTTTATATAATTATGCCTCATAAATTTTGCTTGCTTAAAAAATGATCTTCGAACAATGGTTAATCAGTGTTCGGGATTACGGGGAGCAGACCACATACCTCTAATAACACTGATAAGACGGTCAGACAATTAATCTGACAGGGAAATTATAATACAGATTCCAGATCGGCCACAAATACCTGTCTTTTCTCATCAGGTGCCCCATTAAAACATACCCTTTTGTAATTGCCATCCCATGCCGGATGGGGGTCCACTCTCAGGGTACTCGTTTCAACATCCAAATCTGTAAAGACACTGCAAAGCTCCAATTCATCACCGGTTTCTAAATGTATAAAACGAATGGGAACATGACCATTATCCTTAGCCATAGGTTCATGCTGGTAACAATCGGAGATAAGGTATTTTGTGTCCGGATCAACGCTGGGATGGCCGCTCCCCAGATGTCTGGAGTCAATTATGCGAAAGTCCTTACCACTATGATGAAACATACAAAATCGCATTTTATCTTCACCAAGCCATTTCGGACGAAGGTTCATAATGATGTGCCGGCCATCAGGATGCCAGTTTGGATGATTGCCCCCATAACCCCAATGTTCCCTGGAAACAGCTTCATGAATATCAGATCCATCATTATTAAAGACGAATAACATGGGATTCCATCCTTCTTTATCAGAATTATCGGGAAACAGACAACGTAGAACCTGCAAGATTCTAGTTCCCTGAGGATTATATTTTGAATGGAAAAAATAGAAATTTCCGCCTTCAAGATAATTTTTATCACTTGCATTGTCTGCGGCATCCTGAAGACTCACACGCAAGCTTTTCTCATTGGTTTGCAGGTTAGTCTCCCATAAACCTTCATCATCGGGAGCCCCACTGATTTTTTCAAATTTTCGGAATTGCGGCACACCATAACCTTTCTGTGTGACATTAATGAGATCCAGCGGAAATCCAATCGCATGATTACCATCCGGCGACAAATGGTATTTGGGTCCACTAAAAGCTGTAGTTTCTTTTGTTTCCAGATCAATCCTTACACAAACAGCTTCATTGCCAATAATGTCATTGGTATAAAGGTATCTGTCTGTGGATCCCCAGTTTAAATTGGCACCCAACTGAAAACCCCATCCTTTTGTTGAATAAACCGTTTCTATGGTTTCATTTTCCAGATCGATGATACAAACATCGGCTGTATCCCCATATTCCGGCCGCCGATTTTGGAAAGGCAATCTGGTGACAGCAAGTAATCCCCCACCCGGACTAAATGGATTTACATCATAAAAAGTATGGATATAAAAACCATCATCGGGTGTTACAATCTTTACCGGTACTGAAGCGCTTTCTTCCTGATAAGATCTAAATGGATAACTTTTTTTATCCTTGCAAGAGGTAAAAACAGAAAATACGCCCGGACTTACCATAATGGCACCAAATCCGGCAGTTGTCCTTAAAAATTGTCTTCGGTTCATGGTATTAAAATAATTATCTGTTCAACATTCTTCCAGACAAAGCACATTTCCATCCTGAAGCGCAATGTATAACCGCCCCCTTGTAGCTATCAGACCATCGTAGACAGGTCTGGCTCCCAGTTTATACCGGGCCAGTTGCTTACCATCCGAGGCAGAGAATACCCAAAGTTCTCCTCCCTTTTGCCCTTTGAAAGCAGCCCAGGGATCTTCCTCAGGAACCACATTGGGCGTTCCGGCAACGAACAGCTTATCACCGGCAAGAACCATTGCCCTGCCTCGAACAGGTATCTTTCTGCTCCATTGCTCTTTGCCGTCTCTTTTGTTCATGGCAAAAAGCGTATAGTCTTCCTCACGGGGAGCAAAAGTAGAGCGGTCGTGACGCCGGGATGCATCAAAAGCCCTGAGACCACAAATCTGTTTATTGCTAAAACAAAGCATACGGGAGTGGGCCACACCATTTACGCTCCAATAACTCTGGTTAAACCACGAATCATCCAAAAGACCTGAGTTTGACAACAACTGTTCTCCTTCTCCCGGGTGCTGGCCCGTATATTTGAAGTCGTGCGCATCATCCCTTTTCTCAATTGAATTCAATACTTCAGTTATCGTAGCGCTACCCCCAGCCAACTGATGGTCTGAAATATCCTCCGGGTTAAACTGAAGATGACGCATATATACATGGTCGCCATTGGTCAGCATAATATCACTTTTGGCTCCGGGATGCTCAGGCGGCATATCGTAAGGCAGCTCTGAGCGAGTCATTTCTCCTGTTTCCGGTTGTACACTGTATATCTGTTCCTTCTGTATGATCTCGCCGGTTTTTGGGTTCAGTACGTACACAAATATTCCTCCATCCAAAAAGGAGGAACGACCGGCACATACATAAGCCCTGTCTTTGTGAACAAGTACACTTCCATGGAGTCCCCATACGGAAGCAAGTTGACCATGATCGACTATATATCGTGACAGAGGTGCAGCCTGAAAACGCCAGACAAGGGTTCCTTCTGCAGCATCGAGACAGTAAACCCATCCGTCATCGGAGCCAAAAAGCAAAAGGCCTTTATAATAAGTCGGAGGCGTATCAACTCTGCCGCCAGTAGTATAACTCCAAAGTTTACTGCCGGTTTCTGTATCCACACCGTAAACAGTATGGGAATTTATTGAGGAGACAAACATTTTTCCGTTGGCTATGGTAGGACTACTAGGCGATGCCGGCAGCTTCATCTCCCATTTGCGCTTCAATTCGGCAGGTAGAGATGCAGGGGTATTACTGCTCCTGGAATGATCGTGACGATAGGTTGGCCAGTCTGACTCTAATGAGGACTCTTCCTCTATATCAGAATCATATGCAGCGCCTTTCAAAAGGGTCGTTTCACTTTCACCTTTCTCAAGTTCTTTGGTAATGTTTTGCTCAGGAGCCAATGAATAAAAGCCACTGAGTTGTGAAGTGATATAACAAACACAGGGATGGGGAGGCACATAAAGCAACCCGTTGGCAGGCATGATCCCCAGCCGACATGTGCCCCGGGTCCAGTGATGCAGCATATTATCTCCCGTTTGGGTATCTATAAATTCCACACCTCTCCGGGCTGTAAGGATATAGCGCTGGGTAGCTTTGTCTCTGTAACACCTGTGATGGTGGGTCATTCTGAGTGCCTCATTGGTGGAGAACCTGTCTTTTACCTCACCTGTTTTGGGATCCAATCCCATCATAGAATAAGAGGCTTCATTGGCATCGTGAGCCCAGACCAAACCATCGATAACAAAGATATCGGGAGGATCGCCATATCCCCAGCTATAACACCGGCGGGTCCACAGTTTTTCACCCGAACCGGCAGAAAAGGCAATGATTTTTGCTTCCTGACCATCATAAGGAAATCCAAGTTGCTCCCCTCTCATCTCCCAGGGTTTTTCCGGACTGGACTCTACCAGAAAAACCATATCTTCATAACATACCAGATCACTGAGATTATGAAAATTATACCCAAACTGGGCTTTCATGACAGGGTTAGACGGACGTGAAACCCGCCATACTTCTTCACCGGTTTGTAGGTTCAGCGCCACTACATGATCTTCATCAAGGAAAAATGCATGTTTCTCGTCTACCCTCAGGGCTGTTCGTTTTATCCTCTCCAGATGATCCCAGCTCGTGCTAATTCCTGAATAATCATCTGAATTCCATTTAATTTTACCCGTCTCAGTATTCACAGCCATGATATGTTTTTTTACGGCAGGCTTTTCCTCGACTTGTCCGGGACCTTGAGGCTCCTGATTTACCGATAAGTACAAAACCCCGTTTTTTTCAACAATTTCTGAGGTGTGTTGGGTCTTTTCGTAAGTTCTCACTTTCTCGCCCGTTGCGGCATCAAGAGCGGTAACGGGTGCATTGAAACCCAGCGTTACATAGACCTTATCATCTGTTGCCACCAACCTGCGGGGAAGATGTATGGGCTTGTTGAAGCGGCCTCCTACCTGTTTATCTGACCATTGTTCCCACCCCCACTCGGGAATTTTGCGTTTCCAAAGCAATATTCCGCTGTAGGCATCGCGTGCCATTATATACCATTGTCCGGGCAATCCCTCAATACCCGGGGGCACATCATTTACAATATAGAACATGCGCCCTCCTGCCGAAACCAAAGCTGTTATACTCTGATCCATTTCATGATGAACCTGCCAGCGGGGTTCCGATACCCACTGAAGATGCCGGGGCGGTCCAACCACAGAATCATCTGCCACTGGATTGCCCTGGGGACCATGACGGAAGTGGGTCCATTCACCGGTTCCCTCCGGCCTCGGTTTGACAACCTTTTCCCATTGTCCTTTTTTCCTAATCAAAGCCATTCCCCGGGGCGCCAGGACACGCATCATTTCATCCCGGGAAACACTACCGGCGTGGCTGACCACCAGAAGATTGACCAGATTATCCGCATAGGGAAGATCCGGTTGATCCCAATGTTTAACGGAGATCTCTCCGTACGATCCCTGATCGCTAATGTATCGGCGGGCTTTTTCAACTTTCTTCTCATCCGGTGAAAGCCCATGGATAAGATAACAGTCATTGACATGGAGGGCGGAGGTCAGTTTTCCGTTATCGAATCCCAGATGAACAACCAATCCTCCTTGTATCCCTGATTTTTCCAATATCTGATTGGCTTCCCAGGGAAATTGATAATGGGTATAGTACCAATAAATTCCTCCAATGATAAAAGCAGCAATAAATATAAAAAACACAGTACGTGCAGGCAATCTTTTCATAATTGTTATACTTTTATAAATAGTTCATTAATCTGCAAATTAAAAGTTTGGGTATTTAGATTTCTAAATAGTCCGATTCAAAACCCTGTCATTCTACCATAACCCGATGGGGGCTGGACCAGGAAAGGTGACCTTCTGCTACCTTCGTATAAGCAGACACGGGAGTTAAATAACAAAGCAACTTCTTTATTTACCTTGTTTTGAGCAATATGTTGCACAAAATGATTTTTTAACCTGTTGTATAAATCAAACCAGGAAATTTTTCTGCTTTGCCGGGCCAATCCGCTTATTGACTTTATTCAACCGGCTGGTCATTTATTTGTTATGATGATAGAATAATAACACTTGCCGACAATCTGCCGACAGACAATAAATTTTAATGATAAAAGCTCTTGCGTCTAGTTTTTATTCCATTACATTTTCAGGTAAATTTTCGCCCAATTCAATGTGATCAACAGGATAACCTTTTATATTAACTGCACCTGTATATTTTCCGTCTAAAAGAAAGGGCGTTTTATCAACCTGATTATCAAGATTTAAATTTTTGACATTGAATTCAAAGACATCAGAAACTTCCATTGCCCGTTCCTTAGCGTTAATCGTTACATTTTCCAGGGTTAAATTTTTCACCCGGTATATACGGGCGCCTTCCTGCGAATTTTTAACATCAATATTCCTGAAAGTAAAATCCTCGAGCCATTTTTCCGGTAATCCATTCATTATTATTGCATTAGGAACTCCATCAATTTGGATATCTCGAATATTGATGTTTTTGAATAACGGAGCTGCTCCTCTTGCTTCTTCGTGGTAATAGGCATTAAAATTAATCGCCGAATTATCAATATCCTTCATCTGAATATTATGAATGTAAATGTTTTCTATCGAATTGCCTCTGCCTCTCTCTGATTTAAACCGTATGCCCCGATCGCAACCTTCAAAATAAGCATCGTGAACATATACATTTTCTATGCCGCCGGAAGTTTCACTTCCAAAAACAATTCCACCGCTTCCGGTTTGTACATCAACAGCCTTATAATTGCGGACAACCACATTTTTTGTGGGAATGCCTATTTTCAATCCTTCCTCGTTTAAACCGGACTTTAGTACAACAGCATCATCGCCTGTCTCAAAATGGTTGTATTCAATTAATACATTTTTGCAGGAGCTGGGGTTTATTCCATCTCCGTTAGGCGCCTCCTTACTCATGACTGTAATGTCGCGAACAATAATATTCTCACAAAAAACGGGGTTGACATTCCACATGGGAGAATCCTTAAGGGTTATGCCTTCAACCAAAATATCCGAAGATTTCCAAAAAACAATAAAATTCGGCCTCATACCTTCCTCACCGGCTCCTTTACCAAACGTGCGCCTGGAAAGCGGTACCTTAGTAGCCTCGATTCGGGGTGTGTGAGAATTATTTTCCGCCCATTCCCACCAGTGCCGTCCATGTCCGTTAAGCGTACCCTTCCCGGTAAGAGCAATATTTTCAACATCTCTTGCATAGATCAATGGTGAATAATTGTAGGCTTGGACCCCTTCAGGTCTTTGAAGCACAACGGGTAAATAATCTTCTTTATCTTTACTGAAATGAACCACTGCATTTTCAGCAACATGCAGGTTAATATGGCTCATCAGATGAATGGGGCCGGTCCACCATTCGCCCTCGGGTATGAGGACTTTACCCCCGCCTGCTTTATGAGCGTCTTCGATGGCCGCGTGTATGGCTTTTGTGTTTTGATCTTTCCCATCAGAGCCGGCTTCAGCGCCATAATCTTTTATATTGAATGTATTATCCGGAAAATCCGGCCTTTTTAAATCCGGCATATCAAATGGTGCATTGACCGGGGCAATTTCTTCAGGAACTTCGACAGGTTCATCCGGTGAAGTCGCGGCGGCACTCATACCAAATGCTAAAAACAATATGAGGGTTACGAAATACTTATGGATACTTGGTGTTTTCATTTTATATACCTCCAAATTTTAGATTTATAAAAGCAGATGTAATACTTATTAATGAATGTTGGATAAATATAATAAATCAGGCTAGTCTAAAAAGGCGCTTAGCGGCTGTACTTAGCTAATTGTGTAAAAATAATCTATTGAATTTCAATAATCTAATGTAGCCGCTTAGCGCCTTACCAGCCAAAATCCAGCTTTTTATACCGAACTCATGAATAAATTTGTTCATTGCAAATGTATAATATCTTTCGTTACTAATGAAAAAA
>JBKGZA010000062.1:0-15689 GCA_046545815.1 Bacteroidales bacterium | reverse complement strand
CCTTCAAACTCTTTGTCAAACTCTTTGTCAAACTCCTGTCAAACTCCTGTCAAACATTTTATTGCAACTGAATCACTGTTGAATATCTCTGCCAACTGTAGCTTTCAGAGTTGCCAACTGCCCATTGCCCACTGCCAACTCTCTATAACTATCAAATATCTCCCTCATTCTTATATTCTTCAGCTTCCTGGTTGGCTCTCCTGAGCGGTTCCGGAAAGCGATAAGCGGCGGTACAACTAAGAACCATTTCACTGGCTTCTTCAACACCAATCTTGTGGCCGGGAGAAACAAACAAGGGATTGGTTCCGTCTCTGGTTCGTAAAACCTGGCCTATAATATTACCTTTTACATCCACCAGGTTGCTTCTGGCACCTTTCCAGGTTTCGGGCTCTTTATACTTCCCGGATAACCATTGCTTGGCTACTCCGATAGATGGTTTGTCAAGAAGAAAACCGAGATGGGATGCAATGCCCACTCCCCTCGGGTGGGCAATTCCTTGTCCGTCGAAAAGAAACAGGTCAATGTCCTCTTCTATTTTTTCAAGGGTATCCATAATAAGTGGTCCTTCCCGGAAGCTTAACAATCCTGGGATATAAGGATATCCAATTAGATCTATTTCCTGGTAGGTTTTGATGTATTCCAGCCCGGGATAGTTGAACAGGGATATGGCAGAAAAACCGGTCAGGGGCTTTTGGCTGTATGCCACATCCACACCTGCTACAATCTTTATTTCTTCCGGTTTTCCCGAAATGATGAGCTGTGGTGCAATCTCAACCTGCTGTTCAATGGCGGTTTTAGGAGATATGTGTTTTATTGGATACTTCATTTTTTATCTGTTTTGTAAAGTCAACACCAATGGTTTCATTATGTTCACCCGTAAACATTAGCTATGAAGGCATCCCTTATAAAGAGAAATTTCAGTTTAGCCCTTTTTTCAAATTAAACGTATTGGAAGGCTGAATCTGTTCTGAGTGGCGAAATTTTTGAAGGATGGTATGAAACCGTTTGTCAGAAGGCTTTTCATGGGTGAGGTCAATAAGGTATCTTCCAAATCCACTGGATTCCAGTTTGTTTTTATACTGGGTAAGCGAAACGGGCTCTCTTGGAATAATGATGGTCATTCCGTTTTTCCTGATTCTTCTGAAGGAATAATTCTTGTCATCTCTGAAGGAATGGGCTTTGTCTTCAATATTTACCGGCATTCTGGAGTAAAAAAGCTCCGGATAGAAATAGATGGGAACCAGCCCTTTTTTGTTCTGATGTTCCAGAAGGTTTGCCATGTCATTTTCCAGCGGGTAGGTAAAGAGTTTGATGTTTTGTTGCAGGAGAAGTTGAATGGCAGCATCGTTGAACACATAGATGTTCTCATTGGCTGCTGTTATTGAATTCTTTGGAATGATCAGCTTTTGTGAAAGATGGCTGATCATAAAATTCCTGTATCTCTGCTTCCTGTATTCACTGAATAAAGAACGATAATAAGGTATGCTGCCTTCCGGAATAAATTTGGGCAGTTCGAAAAATATTTTGTGGGCATTTTTCTTAATCAGGAAGGCATTTACATCGAGTTCTTTCCACTCTTTTTCCGGCAGGTTGATGATGATGTTATCTACTTCCTGAAAGGGTATTTTCTTCAGCCACCGGATGCTGTCGATACGAACAAATATCTGGGTTTTTTTCAGATTGCCGGGCTTAACCAGTGACTGAAAAATTTTTTGTTTCCGGGATTCCGGCAGGCTTGTTATCACTCCCCTGTCGTTTGCATTGAATTCACCCGTAAATTTTTTCTCTCTGAGATTGGCCAGGTAAGCCAGGTCCCCTTTTTGAATATCCTTTGAAGCGGTGTGGATGATGATCCTTCCGTCCGTATTCCTTTCATAAGATTTAATTTTCAGGGCCTTTCTGTTTTGTCCTTTAGGCGAACGAATCCATAACCTGTTGCCTTGCCGGATGGGTTCCTCAGTTTGCAGTGCAAATCCCTTTTGAGTTAGCTCTTCAATTTTTCCAAGAAAGATGCCCGTTGAAGGATTCTCAGTGATGGCATCAGCTACGTTGCCACCAAGAAAATAGGAGGTTTTCTCCCTCCCCATGTCGTATTTTAGCAGATTGGCAGCTTCTTTGACCTTTTCGGTCTGATCGAGGGCCATCCGGTAGGCCCGGGCAACCTGATACACGTATTCGGCTGATTTCAACCTTCCTTCGACTTTAAGGGAGGAAATCCCGAGCTTCATGATTTCGGGAATGTGTTCAATCAGTTGATTGTCTTTAAGGCTAAACAGGTATTTCTTCCGGTTTGCGTCATGATACATCCGACGGCAGGGTTGCATGCACATTCCCCGGTTGGCGCTCATGCCCCCAAGATAGCTGCTGAATAAGCACATTCCGGAAAATGAATAACATAAAGCACCGTGTATGAACATCTCGATCTGAATGTTGCTATTTTTACGGATGGCAGCCAGCTCATTTTTGGTTAATTCCCGGGCAAAGATCACCCGTTCAAAGCCGAGTTTCTCTGAGTATATTCCACCCAACGAGTTATGGTTGCCCATCTGTGTGCTGGCATGGACCTTTAGCTTGCTGAGGTAATTTCTGATCAGGTGATATATTCCCCAGTCCTGAATGATGACAGCCGATATTCCGGTTTGGGAAATTGCATATAGTGTATCGAGCAGTTCAGGGAGCTCGTTGTTTTTGATTACCGTATTGAGTGTAAGGTACACCTTTACTTGATGTTTGCCGGCTTCAGCAAGAAGTGCCTGGAGCTGCTGTATGGAGAAGTTATCAGCCCTTTCCCGTGCGTTGAATTTTTTAAGTCCGAGATAAACCGCATCTGCCCCGCCTTCAACGGCAGCATGGAACATCTCAGGATTGCCCGCAGGTAGCAGCAGTTCAGGTTTGCCCATAATGATGCTTTTCAGCTTAATCTACTTCGATATCCCGTTTGATGGTTTCTTCCAGTGATATAAACGTTTCGGTTCTGGCTACACCGTTTATGTTCTGTATGTTATTGACCAAAATGTCCATCAAATGCTGGTTGCTTTTGCAGTAGATTTTCAGGAGAATGGCATATTCTCCGGTGGTATAGTGACATTCAACGATTTCCGGTATATTCTGAAATTCACTAACTGCATTCTTGTACATGTGTGCCTGGTCGAGATAGATGCCTACAAATGCACAAATGTCATAACCAACAATTTTAGGTTCTATTTTAAATTTCGATCCCCTGATTACACCATTGTTCTGCAGTTTTCGTATGCGCTGATGTATGGCTGCACCTGAAATACCACAATCTCTGGCTATTTCAAGATAAGGCTTTCTTGCATCCTTGATCAGATAGGACAATATTTTCCGGTCGGTTTGGTCAATTTTTACGGGTTGATTCATGATTCATGAAATAATGTGGTCAGTCTTGAGGGTTCCAGCTCATTTCCGGGTCAAGGGGATAAATGGGGCGCTGAACCCGCTTATAAGGCAATTCTTTCACTACCTGATAACAGAAGCCCGGTGTCAGGGCCATGATGGTTTTAGGGGCAATATCACGGAGTTTTGGATACAAGTAACCCAGTTTTACTACCACGATCTTATGGCCGAGCGGATCAATGCCAACTTCACGGAAATCTTCAGGGGAGGTGAATGATCTCCTTACATTCAATAATACTACGTGAATGCCTTCCACTTCTATAACGGCCGGGCGTTCTCTGGAATCTTTTTCCCCGGTTGTGACATGTTGTACAGTTCCTTGAATGTTTAGGGGTTCTCCAAATATGGTATCCATTTTTCCACCTAGGGTCAGTTCCACTTCAGAGCCGGTTCCTGCTGTTTCGCATTTTTTAACTGCTTCGGAGTCAACAATTCCCCCTACTACTGCATCTTTTATTTCATTGGCGAGAAGGCGCTCCAATACCAGGGGGTTATCCCCGGCAGCGCCGGCTGTGGTATTGTCTCCTGAATCGGTTATATAAACTGTTTCTTCGGGGGCTTCCAGTGCCTGCTCAATAGCCTTATCAATGGAGGCCACCGGAACGTCAAAATCCAGGTCTTTGCGAACATCCCATAAGCGTTGGGCCATCCGTTTAGCTTCTTGTCTTGCTCTATCTACATGGTTTTTATTTTTGGCGACTACATCCACACGCATGGCTGACCGTGGAAGATCAGCCCACGCATAGCCTACGAAAATGGAAGCATCCAGCAAACCTTCCTTTTGTGATATTTCCGGAAGATTTTCATAAAGCGATTTTAGCGGTTCGGATTCCGTAATGCCTTTTTCTCCGGGTATTAAAATGGGTACCTTTATCTGCACGATTTGGGGATTGTGGTTTTCCCGAAGTGCATTGACCAGCAACCTGACCGCACGGACATCGGTTTCCGGGCCGTCCCGGTGGGGAGCCGTGCGGTAAGCAGTGAGGAGGTCCAGGTGTTCAACAAATTCGGAAGAGACATTGCCATGCAGATCAAAGCTTCCGGAAAAAAGCGGTTTCTCGCCCAAAACCTCGCGCAGTTCTTTTATAAAATGGACCTGAGCATCGTCATATCCCTCAACATGCAAAGCGCCATGCATATCAAGGAATACACCATCAATGTTTTCTGTTTCTCTGGCTTTTGAGAGGATTTTATTTTTAAACCGTTCGAAAGTTTCTTTTTTTACCACTCCGCTGGGCCATGCATAAGCATGTAATGTTGGTATGATTTCCACATTTTGGTTTTGAAGGTATCTCGCCCACTGTTTTTCCTGAAGAATTTCTTCCCCTTCTTCTACGGTGAAATCTTCCTCCGTGGTTTGAAATGTACTGAAGGTATTGGATTCATGCCGTATACCACAGGTAAGTATCCGCAACTTTTGCTGTTTTTGTGTACAGCTTCCAAGCAATAAGGTTATTAGTAAAAAAACTAAAAAACTAAAAATATGATTTCTAACCATATGACAAGTTGTTTATTTGTTTTTTGGGTTCAGGTTTAGTTTCAGGATATCATATTGATTAATTCTCTGGCTGCTATTTCAGGTCCTTTTTGTTCCATTCCGCTTATACCCAGTTGAGTTCGTATTTGCCCCACAAAGACTCCATGGTTATAGAAGTAGTTGAAATATTTCTCCGCAATTTCGTCATGGGCTTCTTTAAACTGAACCGGACCGAATATATTGGCAAAATAACTGCTTACCAAGCCAGTAGTGGTTGTAGTGCCCTTACTCATTACAAAGCCCTGACTGAAGGTCTCCAGTCCTTTTTCTGCACTGGGAATTTGTTCTATCACAGGCTTGTCCTCTGTTACTTCTTCATAGTTGTTGGCATAAAAAATATAATCTATTGGAGTACCTTTCAGCACTGTTGCATAGAAGGTAACCGGCAGGATGATTCGGGCATTGGTTAGATGGGCATTCATCAGTATAGAACGGTCTATCTGGCCGAAAGCATAGCCGGGCTGAAGGTCATCCAGCCGGAGAAAAGCACCGATTTCAGTCCCGATACCTCTGACCGTGCCGTCATCTTCTATCACAATGCTTCCCATGTCGTCTGAAATGATGGTGGTTTCACTGATGAGGTCCTCGCCCAGTTGTTTATAAGCTTCCAGGGTTTCGGATTTCCCGGCTCCGGTATCTCCTATCATGAGAATAGAGGCTCTTTTTCCATTTTGAAGTGAAATCTCAACCAATGAACCATGGAATGGCAGAAAACCCTTTTTGATCTTGATCGAATTATGGAGGGTGAGCACCATTTTTTTCAGATATCCAAAATATCCAAATTCATCATCTCTGGGCACAGCCGCTATAAACATATCGTTTTCCCGGTCCTCATAAAACACGGTGGGCATTTCCGCCAGATTATCCAGTGAGCCTTCAGCAACTCCATACAGATAGATGGCATCGGGTTTTCTGTTAAGCTCTTCTTTGGGGGCAATTTCAAACAGATTACAGGCAGAAAAGCCCAGTTCAAAGAATTTTTGGTGAAAATAGATAAAGATCAGCAGATCTCCTACCTTAGCCGGGTAGCACAACCATTCATTCTGGTTCAAAGTAACAAGTTCCAGAGGATTCCGGTCTATGTTAATGAACTGCCCTTTTCTTTTATTCATTGGGGTTTGCAGGATCAGGGGCGGATTCATCATGATCTGCCGAATAAGGGGGATATCTTTTATGTTGTCAAATCTGGGATTGGAACCGAATATTTCTTTGAGAGGATAAGAAATACATGCAAATTCTGCTCCCGAATTCACCTGCCGATAAGTTCTGGGATGCTGGCTTATGACGTTTTCGGAAATGTCCCGGTAAATTTTCCTTACCAAATGGGTGAGCCTTTCCACTGTTTCGTCAAAAGTCCTGTATGGTCGCTCATCCAGATTGTCCGACTGGGAGTCACATATGATGTAACGCTCAAATTCACGCCAGTAATTGTAAAGATATTCCAGAACATTATTAAGTTTAGTGGGATGTTCCAGCAAATTACCGGCATCCGGCCGGATATCCCTAACAATGGATATATGATTCTTTGAAAGCAGCTCGAAAATATCTACAATCTGTTTGATTTGTTTTTCAGTGTATTTTATATCCAGTTTTTGGGTATAGATTGAATTCTTGTCATATAGCTTTTTGATGCCCTTGCTGACAATTTCATGGAAGAGCTTGCTGTGAATAACCTCTGAGGAAGTATCACACAGCCTGCCATTGGTTCCAATAATGATTTTTCTGTTAATGATTTTGTAGCTATTCATCTCTGATGGATTTATTTAAACAAACGATTGATGTCTCGAGCCTTATTTAATTATCTGCAAAAAGAATCACAATAAAATCCTCCAAAGGTATAAATTTGATTTAAACGTTATGCAATCAGAGCGTAATTTTAAACAATAAGTTTGGAATTTGTTGAATATGCAAGGGGTATGGCTCATTTATAAACCTGAAGCCATTCGTTCAGGTTTCGAATCGATAGTATACATTTTTTGTTCAGGTCTAATTCATGTAGGTTTTGCTATGTTTCCACCTGAGTTTTTCTGATTTCCTTAATTATCTCTGTGCCCCTGTAAATGGCCTTTTCATTAACCGGAATCAGGTGCTGGTATCTTTCAGGAAGGGATTTTTTAAGTCCTTCCACAGCATTCTCCAGTTCAACAATCGGTTTTACCTTCAGGTATGCACCCAATACGATCATATTAAAGGTTTTGTTTGTTTCCATCTTTATGGCCTCTGCCGCTGCATCCACCCGATATATATTAATGTCGTCACGCTCCGGATGTCTGGTAATTCCGTTGCCGTCGTATATCAAATAGCCTCCTGGCTTTACATCTTTTTCAAATTTATCTAAGGATTGTTGATTGAGTAAGATGGCTGTATCGAATGTACTGAGGATAGGGGAGCTAATTCTTTCATTGCTGATGATAACAGTTACATTGGCAGTTCCCCCACGCATTTCCGGGCCATAGGATGGCATCCAGGTGACTTCCTTTCCTTGTACAATACCTGCGTAACACAGTATTTTACCCATGGAAAGCACTCCCTGTCCACCAAAACCGGCTATTATGATTTCTTCATTCATCTTGTCCTGTTTTTCATTTATGTTAAAGTATTGTTATTGACCATCAGGGGTTTTAAGATCGCCCAGCGGATAAAAGGGCAGCATATTCTCCTCCAGCCATTTGTTGGCATCATTCGGTGTCATCTTCCACCCTGAATTGCAGTTGGACACAATTTCAATAAATGATAGTCCCATTTCCTGTTTCTGATATTCAAAAGCTTTCTTGATGGCTTTTTTTGCCTTTTTTACATAGGCTGGTTTATATACCGCATGTCTTGAGACAAAACAGGTACCCGGAAGTTGGGCTACCAGTTCGGTTATTTTTAAAGGATTTCCCATTTGTCTCACATTTCTGCCGTAAGGGGTGGTGGATGATTTCATATTTTCCAGTGTGGTAGGGGCCATCTGTCCTCCCGTCATTCCATATATTCCATTGTTTATGAATATGATGACAATGTTTTCTCCTCTGTTACAGGAATGAATGGTTTCTGCAGTGCCTATGGCAGCCAGGTCACCATCTCCCTGATAGGTGAAAACGTATTTGTCAGGCATGGTTCTTTTGATTCCTGTGGCTACCGCAGGGGCCCTTCCGTGGGCAGCTTCGTGCATATCAATGTCCATATAGTGGTAGGCCAACACTGAACAACCTACTGGGGCAATGCCAATGGTCTTGTCCTGTATGTCGAGCTCTTCCACAACTTCCATAAGAAGGCGGTGCACTACTCCGTGTCCGCATCCCGGACAATAATGAAAAACTTTGTCAGTTAATAATTTGGTTCGGTCAAAGACCAAATTTTCTTCTTTAATGATATCTTTGGTTTTAACTTCTTGTTCAGCCATATTATTTACCTCTTATAATTTTTTGTTTTAAGGCCTCGAGGGCCTCTTCGGTTGAAGGTATGATGCCGCCCATGCGGCCATAGTATTCTACGGGTACCTTGCCTTCCACTGCGAGTCTGATATCCTCTACCATTTGGCCGGTACTCATTTCAACGGAAAGCATCCCTTTTACCTGGCCGGCCAATTCCTTAAGCCTCTGAGTAGGGAAGGGGAAAAGGGTGATGGGCCTTAACAAACCTACTTTTAATCCCTCTCTTCTGGCTGTCTGGACACTTTTCTGGCATATCCTGGCCGAGGTTCCATAGGCCACCATGAGGTATTCGGCATCTTCGCACTGTATCTCCTCGTACCTCACCTCATTTTTTTCTATCTCTTTGTATTTTTCAACCAATTTCATGTTGAATTCTTCCATTCTGGCCGGTTCCAGTTCCAGGGAAGTGATGACATTGCTCTCCCTGTTGTTGGTTTTACCGGTGGTACTCCACGGATACTGCTCTTTGATTTGTTCTTCAGTAAGTCGGGGCTTTTGCTCTCCAATCTCTACTTTTTCCATCATCTGGCCGATTGCCCCATCAGAAAGAATCATGCAGGGATTCCTGTATTTAAAGGCCAGGTCAAATCCCAGCCCGACAAAATCATACATTTCCTGAACAGAAGAAGGGGCCAGTACAATTAAATGATAATCGCCGTGACCCCCGCCTTTAACGCTTTGAAAGTAATCCGACTGGGAAGGTTGAATGGTACCCAAGCCAGGCCCACCCCTGACTACGTTAAGTATTAGACAAGGAAGCTCTGCGCCGGCAATATAGCTTATTCCTTCCTGTTTAAGGCTTATTCCGGGGCTTGACGAAGAGGTGATGATTCTCTTTCCACAACCTGCGGCTCCGTAAACCATATTGATGGCTGCAATTTCGCTTTCAGCCTGAAGTAATATCATACCTGTCCTTTCTTCGGGTCTTTGTTCAGCCAGGTATTCCATAACTTCTGATTGCGGGGTAATAGGATATCCGAAATAGCCGTCGGCACCGGAGCGAATAGCGGCTTCGGCTATCGCCTCGTTGCCTTTCATTAATCTTAGCTCTCCCATTATTTTGTGGTTTTAACAATTTACGATACACTAAATTTTGTTCGGTATACCTTAATTACAGCATCGGGGCATACCAATGCACAATTCATACATCCTGTGCATGCTTCGGGATTTTTCATATAGGCATAATGATAACCTTTGCTGTTGACCTCCTTTGCAAGTTCAATAACGTCAAAGGGGCAAGAAGGAAGGCATACACCGCATCCTTTGCATCGTTCTGTATCAACTGCTATTCTTCCTGTAACTTTAGCCATTATATTGATTTTTTATCGTTTATATATCTGATTACAATTCAAAGATAATAATATTTAGAAAGAAATCTTTACCTTTACTTTTAAACATAGCCTGTTGTCTAACACGCAATGAAGGATTAGAATCAACTTTTGTTTTATTTAAACTGACTTTAAATGGTCGTCCCTGAATCTTTTTAACCGGTATTCCAAATCATCCATCTGATCCATGCTTACCTGAGAAACACATGCCCTCAGCCCTTCAGTGCGTTCACTGCCTGTGATGTCAAGGGTTATGGCACTGATGCCATAATAGATCAATTCTTCAAGCAATTCACCGCCCTCCATACCCGGGTAGGAGATGGTGAAGTAAAAGCCGTCACTCACCGGCTGGTCCTCATCTTTCGCATATACCAGCTCAAATCCATATTTCAGGAAGAGCCGTTTCATGGCTTTCGCCCGGTTGGCATACTCCCGAACTCCTTCTACAAAATTGTAGCGCCCTTCATTGGCGGCTTTGAGAATTTCCAGCAATCCGTACTGTGCAGAATGATTTGCTCCTGCCGAAAGGCTGTAAAGTGCTCCGTAAATCATAGAATAACCAAATTGTTCATTGGGAAAGTATTGTTTTAAACCGGTGAATTTCCTGTTGAACAGGTAGTCTGATATGGCCATCATTCCAATTCTCTCTCCTGCAAGGCTGAAACACTTCGAAGAAGAAATCAGCAAAACATAATTCTCAGTATAATTGGCTGCTGTTGGCTGATAGGGTGGCTCACCCGGTGTAGAGATGTCGTGGCGAAAATCCATTCCAAAATAGGCCAGATCTTCCAGCACTATTGCATCGTATTTTGTAGCCAATTCCCCGATGGTTTTTAGTTCTTTTTCGTTTAGACAAATCCATGAAGGGTTGTTGGGATTGGAATACAGGATGGTGGATATATTTCCCTGTTTAAGATAAGATTCCAGTTTATCCATGAGCTTGTCTCCCCGATGATGGTACACATCAAAGCTTTTATATTTCAGGCCCAATACCTTGTGCTGATCCTTTTGTACCGGAAATCCCGGATCAATGAACAAAGTGGTGTCCTTTTCAGAATCCCGGCGGCATGCCACCATAAATCCGGCAAATGATGCCTGCATGGCGCCAACTGTGGGTAAGCAGCCTTCGGGATTGACAGACAGGTTTATGAAATTTTTTATAAACCGGGAGATTTCATATTTGAGGGGTTCTATACCGTCAATCATTGGGTATTTTGATGCTACACCATTTTTAAGCGCCTCGATTTCTCCGTCTATGGCAATTTGGGGAGGTTCAAGTCCGGGAACGCCCATCTCCATACGAATGAACTGCTCTCCGGATTCCTTTTCAATTTCATTGATCAGTTTTACAATTTCCCTGATAGAGGCATTGCCTACCGACTCAAGCCCGCTTTTCCGGATAATTTTATTGACGGTTTGGTAATCGATTGGTGTCTGCCTGGTTGGGTTCATATATGATATGATTTTATTATATTTTCCTTTTATTCATTCATTTATGTATAATTAACCACGAAAAAAGACAGGTTCATAAAACCATTCCTTTTTTGACTGTTATATAAACTGAGGCAAAATTTTGTCTATCCATTTTCGTATTCTTTCATCGGTAAGATGGGCTTCAAAATCTTCATCTACAGGCAGACCGATAAACTTCCCTTCGTAAATAGCCTGTGATTCTTCAAATTCATATTCGTCGGTATCCACATATCCAATGATCCTGGCTTTTCTGGAAAAGAGTTTTTCTGCCAGCATTCCCAAAGCATCTACAAAGTGCCGTGGATATGTGACATGGTCTCCCAGGCAGAACATGGCCACCACTTTATCCTGAAAATCTGTTTTGTCAAGCTCCATCCTGAAACGGTCCCAATCCCCCGGAGGAGCTTCTCCGTCCCAGGTTTCTTTTCCTACAGTGGATATCCCAAAAATAATGTTGATATATTGATACAGGTCTTCAGCAGAAGCATCTTTGACGGGAATCAAATTAGCTTTATCCTGGCCGATCTGGGTAGCGACTTTATTTGCAACATTCTCTGTTGAAGAACCCTCCGCTGGCCCGTAAAATATTCCTATTCTTTTCATATTGTTGTTTTTAGCATGTGGTGGTTATGGCTTCACCCCATATGCCATTTTCTATACCAAAGCAAAAGATTAAAATTGCAAAAAAATCACAATGAAAGCAATGAGAAATATCAGGTCTTGTTTTTTCCCTGAGGATTTTCATGTTAACCATTGCAATCATTTTCCAAAACATATTTTTGGTTTGGCGTCATCTTGTAAACCATTTTCCCGGATTATATAGTTCCCATCCTGCGATTATCCCTTCCTTTACATCCTGCCAGTTAAGAGCTACGGCAATTAGGCTGACGATCATAAGTAACAGTAATATCATTTCTCTCGGTTTGAATCTCCTCCTCATAAGACATTCATTTTTTTTCTATTTTTATTCGGGCATCCACCGCTTTCACTTCTTTACTGTTGCCTATCAGCGGATTGATATCCATATCGGTGATCTCAGGTGCGGCTTCTATAAGAGATGAAACCCTGACGATTGCATCGGCAAATGCCACTTCATTTATTCCTTCCTGGCCCCGGACGCCCTGAATGATTCCGTAACCCTTAAGGTTTTTAATCATTTGCCTGGCTTCTTCTTTATTAACAGGAGCCAAATTATGGCTTACATCCCTTAGAACTTCGATAAATATACCTCCCAGTCCGCACAAGACCATATGGCCAAACTGGTTCTCTTTCTTGGCTCCGATATAGATTTCAGTTCCTTTCAGCATGGGTTGTATCAGGATGCCTTTAGCGTCCTTAATAGAAATCATCCGCTCGAACTCTTTCTTCACGGCATCCCTGTCAGAAACATCTAAAGCCACGCCTCCCACATCGGACTTATGCAACGGACCTACTGCTTTCATCACCACCGGAAAACCAAGGCGCTCCGCCTCATGAACTGCATCTTCCCTGTTGTATACCACCGCTTCACCGGCTCTTTTAATTCCTGCGGAATCCAATAATTGTTGCACCTGCTCCGGTGGCAGGTATCCGTTCCCTGATGCTTCCAATATGGAGCGTATTGCGGAGTAGTCTGTTTCAGCGATTGATGCCTGAGCAGAAACCGGTTCAGGGGTGTTATATACCCTGGCAAGAGCCCGTCCGAACAACACTTCATCGGGGAAAGCGATCCTCCCTTTGCTTATAAAATGATTGATCTCATTTTTAGCATTAATTAACGATGGCAATATGGGGTATATGGGTTTATTGCTTTTCTTCATCTTTTCGTCAAGCAATTTATATACGTCGTAAACGGGAAACAGGCCAGGACTGCCGAATATCACTGCAATTCCATCGATATTTGTAAATTTTTCATTGCAGTAATCAATGATTTTCCCCAGTTGTTCAGCTGTGCCGGTAGCCAGAAAATCTATCGGATTGGTCACTGAAGAGCCAGGATATAGTTCTTTTAATAATTCCTCACTTTCGGGTCCTTTTATTGGAGGGACTTGCAGTCCATTATTGGATAATGTATCGGTAAGCATCACTGCCGGTCCTCCGGCATGGGTGACGATGGCTATATTTTTTCCCTGAATTTCAGGATGCATGAAAAGCGAAGCTATGGTTGTCATTTCTTCTCTGCTATAACATCTCACAATTCCGGCTTTTCTGAGGAGGGCCCCGACAGCAGAATCCGGGTTGGATAAGGCACCTGTGTGTGAGGAAGCCGCTCTGCTGCCAGCTTCCGATCTTCCTGCCTTGATGGCTGCTATTTTACATCCTTTTCGGATAAGTGAGGAAGCATGCTTCAAAAGCATCTGCGGATGCTCAATGCTTTCGATATAAAGTAATTTGATTTTCGAGCTTTTTCCCGGATCAAAGCTTTCATCAAGGTGTTTCAGAATATCTTCCACACCCATCTGAGCGCCATTGCCCACCGAGAAAATGCTTGAAAAGGTAAGGCCTTTTGGTATCGCCGATTCCATTATAAATACGGCTGTTGCTCCTGAACCTGAAATGAAATCCACACCCCCGGGATCCAATTTGGGAATGGGCGTGGTGAATGTACCATTGTAGTTTTGATTGAGCACGCCTATACAATTGGGACCAATCAAGCTCCCGTCAACGCTGTCCACAATATCCCGTATTTCTTTTTCCAATTCGGCTCCTTCTTTGCTTTCCTCACTGAATCCGGCCGAAAGAATGATGAATGCTCTTGTCTTTTTTTTCTTTGCCAATTGTCGTACGATATCCGGGCACAGCTTCGCAGCAACCGCTATAATCGCCAGATCAACTTCGGGAAGATCACCGGTATCCCGGTAAGCTTTTATACCCTGAACTTCATTTTCTTTTGGGTGGGAAACATACAATTTTCCTTTAAAGGCACCATCCTGAATATTTTTAAGCACCTTTCCTCCCGGTTTTTGTATATTGTTGGAGGCACCAACCACAACAATGCTTTCGGGATTAATTAACTGCTTGTGGATCATTGTTAAAAATTTTCATAATATAATTGCTTATTGCAAATGTAATAAATTGAAAAAAGAAATATGCTTATGATTTGTAATGTTAAAGCCGTTAAAAAATAAGATTTATCTCAAAGAAATTGTTTGCTGATTATTCTGAAAAAGTTTTTATTTCCATCTTTGCTTTATTGACCGTGGGAATAACAGTTTGTTTTACTTTAAAACCCTGTATATTTTTTCTTTTTTGCGATTGTTTACTTAGTTTTGCTTGCGGTTATTTTATGTTGAATCTGATAAAAATATAATTGAAAGTTTTATGAATAGAGTTTTATTAGCCACTGCAGGAGGTGATTGCCCGGGTCTCAATGCTGTTATCAGGGCTGTAGTAAAAAGAGCCTCAAAAGAACGGGACTGGGAAGTATTAGGAAGTGTGCAGGCATTTAATGGTATTTTATGGGAACCCAGTGAGGTCAAAGTATTGGATGAACATACCGTATCAGGTATTCATTTTAAAGGAGGTACGATACTGGAAACAACGAATAAAGGCGGTCCTTTCGCCTGGCCTGTTAAGAATACTGATGGAACTTGGAGTGCGGTAGATCGTTCGGATGAAATGGTACGCAAATTACAATATATGGGTATAGATGCGGTGATCAATATTGGCGGCGATGGTTCCCAAAGGATATCCCAAGCCCTTACCGAAAAAGGTTTGAATGTTATTGGAGTTCCAAAAACAATAGATAATGACCTTGCGGTAACGGATTCCACCTTTGGTTATCAAACGGCAGTTCAGATTGCCACTGAATCTGTGGATAAGCTTGTTACTACTGCTGCCAGCCATAACCGCATTTTTGTGCTGGAAGTTATGGGCAGGGATACCGGCTGGATTGCCTTGAATTCATCGGTGGCAGGTGGTGCTGAAATTTGCCTTATCCCTGAGATCCCCTATGACATTAATAAAGTACTGGAACGAATATATTCCAGGTTCAGAAAAGACAGGGGTTTTGTTATCATTGTAATAGCTGAAGGAGCCATGCCCAAAGACGGTGAAAAATCCAAGGAAGAGGTTGGAGAGGTTGGATATGCCAATATTAAATATAGCGGAGCTGCCGCCAGATTGGTAAATGAACTGAAGGAAGCCGGCTGTCCTTATGACATCAGGAGTACGGTGCTGGGTCATTTACAAAGGGGAGGCGTTCCACTGGCTTATGACAGGATATTGGCCACACAGTTTGGAGTGAAAGCATTCGAAATGGTATTGGAAGGTAAGTTTGGAGAGATGGTCGCTTACCGCCATCCGAACATCACTTCCGTTCCTCTGGAAGAGGTTATAAGTCAACATAAATACGTGGAAGAAGATTCCGACCTGGTAAGAAATGCCAAGGGAGTAGGAATTAGTTTCGGAAGCTAAGCAAAATGTCTTGTATAATAAACATATGGAAGAAGGGAGAGAGATCGGTATCTCCCTTCTTTATTTTTACCTGTATTCGTCAATAATAAATTTTGTAATCAAGACCGCTGCAGAAATCCC
>JBKGZA010000061.1:0-16019 GCA_046545815.1 Bacteroidales bacterium | reverse complement strand
CATAAATGTAAACTGTTTTTTCGGATAGATTTTCATTTTATATATTTCTGCTTAATTTTAGCGGTTCATATTGGTTGATGTATTGTAAATATTTGTAGTTATAATTCATAATGATAGTTTTTTAATCAAAATCTGTGGTTTTATGAAACGTGTCTCTTTTTTACTCCTTATGGTCGTTTTTGCTGGTACGGCCTCTGCACAGTTCGACGAATCCTTCTATTTTGGCTCTGGCGTTCGTATAGATGGCGATATCCCTTATCCTGGTTATTACAGCGGACACGAATTTGGGAAGTGGCATTTTTCCCATGATCAGCTTATTCATTATCTCAACAATCTGGCTGATCAATCAAAGCGGGTTTCAATTCAGGAATATGGCCGTACCCACGAAAACCGTCCATTGTATTTGCTCAGCATTACCTCGCCGGAAAACCAAAGGAAACTTGATACCATCCGCAAACGGCATCTGGAATACATTTACGGAGAAAATAAGCAAGACACAAATCAGGAGATGCCGATGATAGTATGGCTGGGTTATAGTGTGCATGGTGATGAGCCCAGTGCCGGCAATGCCTCGATGCTTACAGCTTATTATCTGGCTGCCTCGGAAGACCCGGAGGTAAGAAACATACTCGAAAACACCGTTATTCTGATTGATCCCTGCCTGAATCCGGATGGTTTTAATCGTGCGGCACAATGGAGCAACATGCATATTCACAATACTCCCGGCAAAAACTTACGCGACCGGCAGTACAGGCAGGACTGGCCTGGAGGGAGGACCAATCATTACTGGTTTGATCTGAACCGAGACTGGTTACCTGCTCAGCATCCCGAGAGCAAATCCCGGCTGGAAGTGTTTCACGCCTGGAAGCCGCATGTACTTACCGATCATCATGAAATGGGCTCCCGTTCTACCTTTTTTTTCCAGCCCGGAGTCCCGGAAAGGGTGAATCCCAATACCCCGGAAGAAAATACCCTTTTGACCACAAAGCTTTCTAAGTATCACGCCGAAGCACTAGACGAAATAGGCACATTATATTTCAGTGAAGAAAGCTTCGACGATTTTTATTATGGGAAAGGTTCCTCCTATCCGGATGTGAACGGAGGAATCGGCATTCTTTTTGAACAGGCCGGTATGCTTGGACAGAAACTCGATCTTCCCGGAGGAGTTCGTACTTTTGCTGATGCCATAAAAAATCATTTTACAGTCTCCATATCGACCATTCGGGGAACGCTTGATAACAGAAAGGAGCTAAATAATTATCAGAGAAATTTCTTTGATATCAGTGATGAAGTAGAGCAAGATTCCGTAAAGGGATATGTCTTCGGCTCTAAACATGTACCTGTGAAGACCTTTCATTTTCTCGAATTACTGGATGACCACCAGATTGAAGTACACAAATTAAAACAACCACATGAAGGGGAAAAGAATCAGTATGATCGTGATTACAGTTATGTAGTGCCCCTTGAGCAAAAGCAATATAGATTGGTCCGGAGTCTTTTTGAGAAAAGAACTACGTTTGAAGACAGTATTTTTTATGATGTTTCGACATGGACCATGCCTTTGGCTTTTGATCTGCCTTATGACGAATTAAAGACCGCTTCAGAAGTAAAAAGGTTAATAGGCGAAAGGGTGAAATCACCTGCCTTCCCTAAGGGAGAAATTATGGGAGGCAGAAGTAACATTGGCTATGTCGTAAGAGGCACTTATTATAATATTCATGACATCATTTATCAGTTGCAGAAAGAAGACATACTTGTTCAGGTTGCCACCCGTCCGTTTTCTTTGAAACTGAACGGAAAATTGCATGATTTTAATCCCGGAAGTATTTTTGTTCCCTCAGGCGGGCAGGATACAGACGATGAGAAAGTGTTTCAGTCTGTGCAAAAAATGGTGAGAGAGAAAGGGATAAAGGCTTTGGCACTGACATCCGGGTTAAATCCAAAAGGTATTGATTTGGGGAGCAGAAATTTTATTCCTTTGAATAAGCCGAAGATACTTATCGCAGCCGGTGAAGGAACAAACAGTTACGCAACCGGTGAAATCTGGCATCTTCTGGATGAACGGTTTAATATACCCTCGGTGCTTATTAAACCTGATCATTTGGAGCATATCAGTCTCGCAGATTTTAATACATTGATTCTCCCCGATGGGTATTATCAATGGAGTGATGCGGTGAAAGACAAGATTGATCACTGGCTGAAAAACGGGGGTCTGATTGTGGCATCCGAAGATGCCAACAGATGGCTGGACCGGAAAGATCTTATTAAGATGGACAGGAAGCAGGCTTCCCGTCCTGATTCTGCAATAAGACTCCCCTATATAGAAAGAAGGGACAGGAGAGGGGCGCAATCTGTAAACGGTGTGATTCTGAATGCTTCTGTTGATCATACCAACCCGGTGTGTTACGGAGTGACCTCCGAATATATGCCGGTATTACGCAGCAATAAACTGATTTGCAAGAAAACAGGCGATCCTTATTCCACACCGGTCATGATAGAGGAGGATCCTCTGCTTAGCGGTTATTTGTCCGATGAAAACCAGAAAATGCTTGAGCATTCTGTATGGTGTCAGGTGTATAACCGCGGAAACGGGAACATCATATCCTTTTTTGATGACCCGAATTTTAGGGCTTTCTGGTATGGAACCAACAAGCTTTTCCTCAATGCTGTTTTTTATGGGAGCATTTTGAATTGATTTTACATTTTAAAGGCCATCATTTTGGTCTGCGTGCCCTCTATTTGTTCAAGCTCCTGTTGCAGCTTGTTTTGCTGGACCATATCCCCGGTTAGTTCCAGAAGTATAAGACCTTCATTGCTAAGGGTGGTATCACCCACTTCATGAAGACCAAGTCTTGTTTTAATTGAACTGCCATAAGCGGTAAGCACTTTTTGAACTTCTCCCGCTTCTTGTTGTCTGTCGGTAATGAGTACACCCAATATTCTTTTTTCTGCCATAATACATTCTTTTTTGATTTGTGCGGTTGAAAATAATAAAATGCTTTGTCATTTCCAAAAAATATAACCGTATGGTTTTCATTTTGCACCTGATACCGGTCGCGTTATTTACAACAAGTTTGCCGAAAAATATATTCCCCGCAATGTAGTGGTGAATGAAGAAGGAACCGTTGTTTATCAGAATACAGGATATACGGAAGAAAAATTTCAGAATATGATGGATGTAATTGAGCAGGAGATGGCAAATTAGAACAGTGATGAGTTTTGAGTATTGAACCAAGAATCATATACACCGTTTAAAGAACCAGACAAGACGCCCAGAGAATGGTTCCTGTTTTCCCGTCTTCGCGTCATCTCAGTTCTCATCTTCCCATCACCTCATTCTCCTGTTTTTCTCCACTTCACGTCTTCTCCCGTCCAATCCCCCAATCGCTCAATCCCCAATCCCTCCCTCCCTCAATCAATCATTACATACTATATCGCCATACCCTTCATTTAATCAGTTTTTTGGTTGTTAAGTTATCGTTGCTTCCGGGATTTATGATTGAAATCACATTGGTTTAAACAAAATATTTTCTATATTTGTTAGTTCATTAACAGTAACGACTGAGAAACGGACCAAGTCGGTTTCAAGGTCAAAGAACTGCAATTCTAATCCGGAGGTATATTCTGATGGAAAAGAGAATAGGCACTACCATCATTCGTATTCATGACCGCCAGAAGGCAGGAAAGCTTAACCAGATTCTTTCCAGCCATGCCAATATCATTATCGGGCGTCAGGGACTACCCCAAACGGATGGTACCAGCATCATTTCACTGGTACTGGAAGGCACAACGGATGAAATCGGTTCTTTGACCGGCCAGATAGGCCGTATCCCTGGAATCCAGACCAAGTCCGTTTTGCTGAAAAACGACTGATTATGCTCATATCTAAAAAATTTTTCCTGGCATTGCACATTTTTGTGTTGCCATTATCAACATCGAATTTATAACTGTTTAATAAACAAAGATTGCTTGATATCAATAATTTTAAATAAAAATGAATAAAAGCCTATGAAATTCAATCCAGGAAATTACAGTATTAACGATGAACGAATGAAGCCGTTTATTGATCCTGAAGAAATATGGGGTTTTATAAACGAAACCCAAAATCCCGGCAAACAGGAAGTCAGGAGTATCATCGCCAAATCATTGAATAAGGAGAGGCTTTCTTTGCGGGATACTGCAGTTTTGATCAATGCTGATGATCCTGAATTGGTTGAGGAGATTAAGCAGGGAGCCAGGGATCTGAAGGATAAAATTTACGGAAACCGTATTGTGCTGTTTGCCCCGCTCTACATCGGCAATAAATGCACCAACAATTGTAAGTATTGCGGCTTTCGCGTATCCAATACTGAAGCGGTAAGAAAAACCCTTTCCGATGACGAGATCGTTCGTGAAACAGAAGCCCTGGAAGATAACGGACAAAAACGGCTTATTCTCGTTTATGGTGAACATCCCGACTACGATGCAAATTACATTGCTCACACGGTGAAACAGATATATAAGGTTAAGAAGGGAAACGGAGAAATACGCAGGGTGAATATCAATGCTGCACCCCTTGATATTGAAGGATTCAAAGCGGTATGGGAAGCCGGTATCGGCACCTATCAAATATTTCAGGAGACTTATCATCCGGAAGCCTATAAGTGGTATCATCTGGGAGGAAAGAAAAAGGATTATAACTGGCGGCTGACTTCGCTGGACAGGGCTCAGGAAGCCGGAGTTGATGATGTTGGAATTGGTGCACTTTTTGGCCTTTATGACTGGAGATTTGAAGTACTTTCCCTGGTGCGCCATACCAATCATTTCGAAGCCTGCTATAATGTCGGACCCCATACCATATCTTTCCCCAGAATAAAGGATGCTGCAAACCTCGATATAGATCCCCGGTATGAGGTCAGTGATGAGGAATTCGCGAGACTGGTCGCTATCCTGCGTTTGGCGGTACCTTATACTGGCTTAATCCTTACCGCAAGGGAAAATCCCGGCCTTCGCAAAGAGGTTATGCAGTTTGGTGTGAGCCAGATTGACGGTGGTACACGGATCGAACTCGGATCCTATGCTGATACACAGAATGAAGACCAGAATCTGAACAAAGAGCAATTTCACATAGGCGATTCAAGGTCGCTTGGCGAGGTAATTAATGAGCTGCTGGAGGATGGTTATCTGCCCTCATTTTGTACCGCCTGCTATCGATTGGGCCGGACCGGCGAACACTTTATGGAATTTTCCGTACCTGGTTTTATCAAACGATACTGTACACCCAATGCCATACTCACATTGGCTGAATACCTGGTGGATTATGCACGTCCCCATGTAGCAGAAAAAGGCTGGAAAGTGATCGAAGAAAACATTCAGCAGTTGGATGATTCAAAAAGAGCCTGCCAGTTGAGGGACCGGTTACAGAGGATCAGAGAGGGGGAGCGCGATCTGTATTTCTGATCAATTCCATCATGCTTCCCTTTTTTGTGTATTTTATATATTTTTGTCTTTTTTAAACGCAAAAAATACTGAATATGAAATTTTTTATTGATACAGCTAACCTTGATCAAATAAAGGAAGCGCAAGATCTGGGAGTACTGGATGGAGTGACGACCAATCCCTCCCTCATGGCAAAAGAGGGAATAACGGGAGAGAAGAACATTGAAGCACATTACAGGAAAATTTGTGAGGTTGTAGACGGAGATGTGAGCGCAGAGGTGATATCCACTGATTTTGAAGGTATGATCCGGGAAGGAGAGCACCTTGCTTCTCTGCATCCCCAGATTGTTGTTAAGATTCCAATAATCAAAGAGGGTGTTAAAGCCATTAAATATTTGTCAGAAAAGAATATACGGGTCAATTGTACATTGGTGTTTTCGTCCGGCCAGGCATTACTGGCAGCCAAAGCCGGAGCTACCTATGTGTCCCCCTTCATCGGACGGCTCGATGATATTTCAACTGATGGAGTGGGCCTGATCAAACAGATTGCCGATATTTACAATTACTATGGCTTTGACACACAGGTGCTCGCTGCTTCAATCCGTCATACCATGCATATCATTCAGGTTATGGAAGCAGGAGCCGACGTGGCAACCTGTCCACTTGATCCCATCCTGGGGCTTTTAAAACATCCTCTGACGGATATCGGTCTTGAAAAATTCCTGGAGGATCACCGAAAAGCCGCAAAATAAACCATTAAGAATACTTTAAACAGATTATGGCAAAGGCTGGAGGAGTAAAGGCGGTGGCCACTCCTTCGGCCTTTCCTGTTAGTAAGAAGATTTATAACCCAAGGGGGAAGACTCTGATTTTTTTCAGGCTGGGAAATTTTTTTATTAAACAAATGGAAACTGACAAATGTCATACCCTTACCTTTATCAAAAAGTGATAACGAAGCCTGTTAAATAACTTTAAATGGTAAAATTTTACATTGTTTGGATTCGTTTAATAGAGGTATTGAGCAAAACATTTTTTATTTACTAACATTTTAAAAATAAAGCCTATGTACTTTAAAATTCATCCTGAAACCCCCAGCCAGCGACAAATTCGCCGAGTAGCCGATGTTCTTAGAAATGACGGTCTCATCATTTACCCGACCGATACCGTTTACGCTTTAGGATGGAGAATTAACAACACCAAAACGGAGGACAGGGTCAATCAGATCAGGAAGGATCAAAAGAGAAGAACAAGTTTTTCGTTGATTTGCAGGGATCTTAGCCAGGTTTCCCAGTTTACAAAACCTCTGGATAAATCCACATTCAAGTTACTGAAGCACAATCTTCCCGGTCCCTTCACCTTTCTTTTGCCTGCAAGCAATAAAATTCCCAAGTTGTATAAAAGCAATAAAGATATTGTAGGCATCCGTATACCCAATAACAACATTTCGCTTCAAATAGTTGAGGAACTGGGGGAACCGCTTATGACTACTTCTCTTCGAAACAATAACGATGAAGTAATGGATTATCTCATTGATCCACAACAAATTTTTGAAAAATATCAAAAGCATGTAGATGTGATCGTTGATGGAGGTTTAGGCAATGCTGAGGCATCTACTATTGTCGACTGTACCAATAATGAACCTTATATTGTCCGTGAGGGCATAGGAGAATTGGTTTCTTAAAAAAATTATCAGCTGAATAAATGGAAAGCCGCCCGGAGCCTCTGGTTTCATTTCAATTTCCCTGATTATTGAGGCATGTTTTTTCGGGTGGCTTGCTATTTATATGATGGTTCAGATTTTTGTTGTTTTCTTGTTATTGCTGTTTGCTATTTCTTGTAAAATGCCGGTGAAAAAAGAACAAGAACAGTAAACAGTTCAAGTCTGCCTATGAGCATAAGCAATGAGAGGAACCATTTTCCAAAATCGGGTATTGGGGCATAATTTTCTACCGGGCCTACAGCTCCGATGCCCGGACCGATATTCCCCAGTGTGGCAGCTACACTCCCCAGCGAAGAGGGAAGATCGTAGCCCATTGTTGCGATTACTACAGTGCTCACTGCAATAAGCATCATATAGAGTACCACAAATGCAAGTACGTTGGTGATGATCTGCTGATCTACCCTTTTCTTGTTAAGCCTAACAGGTATTACTGCGTTGGGATGAAGCAGGCGTTTCAGTTCCAGCGCGCTGTTTTTTATCAGCAGGGCCACCCTTACAATTTTGATGCCCCCGCCGGTGGATCCTCCCGAGCCTCCCAAAAACATCAGCATGAATATGATGACCACCAGAAAAGGCGCCCATTGTAAATAATCTGTCGTTACATATCCGGTGGTTGTAGTTATAGATACCACCTGAAATACCGAATGTCTGAAGGATTCCTCAAAAGGGAAAACATCTCCGAACCATAAAAAGGCAGTTCCAAGAATGGTAAAGCCTGCCAGGAAGAAGAAGTAAAACCTGAATTCCTCATTCTTTACGATCTTATTCAGTTGAAGATGTAATCCGTAATAAGAAAGGGCAAAGTTGGTGCCGGCGACGAACATAAATACCGTTATAATATATTGCACATAGGGAGAAAAATGTCCGATGCTGGCCTGTTTGGTGGAGTACCCTCCTGTGGCCATGGTGGTAAAAGAATGGCATACCGCATCAAAAAGGTGAACATCACCAAGAACCAATAATATGATTTCACTGATGGTAAAAATAACGTAAATTCCCCATAGCCGTTTGGCTGTTTCTTTAACCCGGGGATGAAATTTATCCGGTGTAGGACCCGGTACCTCGGCAACAAAGAGCTGCATACCACCAATTCCAAATATTGGCAGTATAGCCAGTGAAAGAACGATTATACCCATACCTCCAAGCCATTGAGTCATGGATCTCCAAAACAGGAGGCCATGGGGAAGGGCTTCAACATCATTGAGTATAGAGGCTCCGGTAGTGGTAAATCCTGATATGGTCTCGAAAAATGCGTTGGTATAAGAAGTGATCTCTCCGCTAATCACAAATGGCAAAGAGCCAAATAGTGAAAACATAACCCATACAATGCTGACAATGATATACCCTTCTTTTTTGGTTATGGTTTTGCCCGTCCTTGGGGTCAACAGCCAGGCAAAAGCCCCGAGAATGATGGCAATTCCGGCAGAAATACCAATTGCAGCAATATCTCCTTCGTTATAATAGATAGCAACACCCAATGGCAGAAGCATGGAAATACCTTCAATTAAAAGAAGAAGCCCGAGAATATTCAGTATTACACGAATATTGATCATCAGGAAGGACTGAAGAAAGATTCGACTTTTTTAACTGCTGTGGGCATAGCAAAAACAACCACCCGATCTTCAGGCTGGATGTTGGTACTTCCGGTAGCAATGAAACTTTTATTTCCTCTTATGACGCCTCCAACTATGGCATCTTTCGGGAAATTAAGGTCTTTCAATTTGTCTTTTGTAATCTTTGAATTTGGCTTGGCTATAAACTCAAGCACTTCCGCATCAGAGCCTGTAAGGCATTTCATGGTGGAAACCTCGGCATTCATGGTGAATTTGAAAATTCTGCTCGCTGTTACCAGTTTTTTGTTGATGATGGTGTCAATGCCCATATTTTCACCCAGATTAATGTAATTGATGTTTTCTATGGCAGCAATCGTTTTCTTGACACCCATCTTCTTGGCCAAAAGACAGGATAAAAGATTGATTTCCGAACTGCCTGTTACTGCAATGAAGGTATCCATTTTCTCCAGGCCTTCCTGTTTTAATAAATCTACATCCCTTCCGTCTCCGTTAATCACCAGTGTATTGTTAAGCTCATCAGTAAGGGTGCCACATTTATCTTTATCTTTTTCTATAAGCTTGACATTCATTCTGTTTTCCAGACTTTGGGCGGTTCGTTTCCCGATACGGCTTCCACCCAGGATCATGACATGCTTGATCTCTACCTTTTTTTTGCCTGTATATTTTAATAAATTATTTATACCGACACGGTTGGTAACAACGTACACCAGATCATTTATATAAAACTTATCCAGTCCCCGTGGAATGATGGTTTTTCCGTTTCTGGTAATCGCCACTGCCCGAAAGTCGTAATTTTCCATCTCCTGTGTGGCCTGAATTAAGGTTTTACCTACCACCGGCGCGTTTTCTTCAAGTTTGAGGACATAAAGCGAAAGCTTTCCACCGGTAAAGTCAACGATTTCAGAAGTTCCGGTTTGATTTACCATGCCTGTGATCTCCTTGGCAGCAATTCGTTCCGGATAGATCAGATAATCGATGCCCAGATCGGTGAAGTAATTTTTATTTACCGGTCTGATGTATTCAGGGTTGTCTACCCTTGCAATGGTTTGTTTGGCACCGAGCTTTTTCCCAATAATGGCAGAGGCTATATTGGTTTCTTCAGAATGTGCAACAGCAATAAGCAGGTCGGCTTTCTTTATATTGGCCTCCTTTAGGATATCAAAAGAGGTGGCTGACCCAGTGATGGTTAAAATATCAAGATTTGCATTCATCCCCTTCACAGTCTCCTCATTGTTGTCAATGATTACAATATCATGTAATTCACTACTCAACATTTTCGCCAAATGTGAACCTACCTCACCTGCTCCTGCTATGATGATCTTCATAATCTTTAGGGTTCATTTCTTAAAAATGAAAAATATCAACGACACAAAGAAAAACCTTGTTTTAAAATAAACAAATTTTTTTTCATATTTTAATCACAAATCAACCTGCAAAGCCCCCTGTTCCTTTACTGAATAAAATTGGATCCCATTTTCGGTCATCTCTGAGCCCAGCGCTTTTTCATGATAATATGTGTTTGAGGAATCAAATATAACCATTTTAACATCGAAGTATCTTTTAACTTCCTCTGCCGATACATGGATATCATTGGCCAGAATAAGATAATCCAGTTCAAGTTTTGTTTCTGGGTTCAGAGGATTCAGGAAATCCTTATCATCAATATAGCCTATTTTTGTTCCATCTAAACATAAAAAATTTTTGTAGGCTCCTACCGGCTTTCTTTTCCTCTTTTCCATTGAGGTTAAATTATATATTTTGAAGTTTTTAACGTCTTTCGACAGCCAATAAGATGTTGTATAACGCAGTATTTCTTCTTTCATTGTTTGGTCGGGATTGAAGAAAAGATAGTTGTCTGATCCGTCAATATAATTTAGGACAGAACTGTTGGCTATATTATAGACCAGCAATTCTTTGTGCTCATTGCTTTTATATTGGGACCAAATGTCTGAGAAAAGAAAGGCAATGACCACGACCAGTCCCAGTTTTAGATACATGCTGTTTTTTCTTATCAGCCAGGTAGAAAAAAACACAATGGTAAGATAATAAAATAGAATTTGTGAATTGCTTAGCCATAAAGAATCTGAGGTAGAGTAGGGGAGTTCCTCTATGAAAGCAGTCGATTGATTTAGCAAGGATAGTACAAAAGATAAAACACCTCCGATAAGCTGGGTTAAGAAAGGTGAAACAGGAACCACTATTAAACAGAGCATACCCGTGAAAATGATTATGGCGGCTGCCGGAATGGCAATAAAATTGGTAAGCCAGAAAAAGTTGGAAAAAAGGTTAAAATGGTGAATAACTATGGGGGCGGTACCAATTTGTGCTGCTAAAGCAACGGTGAACCATTGCCACAATTTATCGGGGATGAGAGGAAGCTCAATAAGCTTATAAATACGGGGCTGAAAGAAAACAATGCTGTACACAGCCAGGTAGGATAGCTGAAAACTGATGGAAAAGATTAACAAGGGATTGATTATTAGAAGAACAAAGGCAGAAAATGCAAGACTATTGTACACCGATGTATACCTCCTCATTACCTGGCCGATCGCTATTACTGAAAACATCAATGTGGCCCGGCTTACTGAAGGAGAAAGACCGGTAAGAAAAGCATAGCCAATGAGCATCATCAGGATTAAAAGAATTTTTGTAGTTTTTCCATATCGGTATCTTTCCAGAAAAAGTAATATATAGTGGAGGATAAAGTAAATGATACCGACATGCAATCCGGAGACAGCCAGTATATGCATGGCACCCGAAGAAGAAAAACGGTGCTTTATTTCCGGGGTCAGTAAATCTTTATATCCCAATAACAGTGCTGAAGCAATGGCATATTCTTCATCCCCGGTTCCCGAATTTTTTAGCTGGTTCAGCAGTTTAAGCCTCAGTCGGTTTGAAAGGGCAATTATAGAAAATGAAGACGCATCCTGGCAATTTTTCCAGGAAGCTTCATCAATGTAGACCTGGTAGTGAATCCCTCTTATGGCCATATGTCTTGTATAATCAAATTCTCCGGGATTGCCTTGATTTTTTATGGGATTGGGGTAAGCGGAGAACAGAAGCTTATCCCCTGGCTCTACAGGCAGTTTTTGTCCGTTTTTTTCAATATAAGCCAGTAACTTGATCCTTTTGGGATACCAAAGGCCATCCTTGTAAATTTTATTTGTTCGGAGGGTTGTTTGCCACGTTTTATCCTTTTCGTCAGGAATATCCAGAATCTGACCCGTAAATGTCAGTTTTTCGCTTTTAAGACGGGGTTTATTTTCTTGCTTTTCTTTGAGCACCATGGCTCCAAGAGCAAAAAATGTCAGGATGATCAGTGTACCCCGCACCCATTCCATAAAAAATTTATATTTCACAGGAAGGAGATCAAATCCTCCGGAAAGGATAAGTGAAAATCCAACAATTGCGATCAGAGGAAGCCATCCGAAATGTAGGTGTTCCTGAATCAGTATGCCGCCAATCAGTGGGATTATCAACCTGAAGAAGGGATTTCTTGCCAGGAATTCCATCAGCTCCCAAATTTTATATAAATGTATGAAATTTCCCGAATAAATTTACGGGCAAAGAAAATTTTCTGATAAGATGCGGAACCCATTTCCGGTTTTTTATGCCTTCAGACAACCTTCATAAATGCCATTCCATCTGTTTACGGATAATCCCGGTGAGGCTGACACCGGTTTTCAAAGGGAACATATCAGGAAGGCTGAGCATTAAATGATGTATGATTTTATCAGGCCCGTAGAGGAATCATATATAGGCAGCAGCGGATATTTATTTAATTTTAGAGCGAATCTCAGATCATCTTCTCTTCCAATCTTCTTTAAACGCATAGCTCCTTTGCTTCTGATGATCTTTTCATTTATCTGGTTCATGTCCGGCGTTCCTCCTGATAGAAGCTCTTTAAGATAAAATGCACATTGCTCATCTTCCTCTGCTTTCTCAGAAGATTCGAACCCCATCGCTGCCAGTGTTACGGTTTCTGGATTCTGGCAGTTCAAGTATTCCACAAGGGCAGAAGCATTGGCAAAGCTTCCGACCAATATCTGATCAGCATATCGAGCATTTACAATACCCTGGGTTCCTGCTGAAGTGGTAAAAATAATTTTTTTGTTCCTTAGATCCAGAGATGAAGCGTACGCAGGAGTATTTCCGAAATCAAATCCTTCCGGTGGCATGCTGTTTCGTTCTCCGGCTAATAAATACCCGGGATTTTCTTCTTTTAAACGATAAGCTTTTTCCAGGCTGCCTACCGGAATGACGTAATCAGCTCCCTGTCCTAAACAGGCAATAATGGTGTTGCTTGCACGAAATACATCAATGATTACAGCAACTCCTTCAGATTCTTTTGCTCCTTCAATACAGCTTTTAATGCGAACTTCCATTCTGCTTCCGGTTTAATTTAAGTTTTGTTCCTGACATATTGACGGTTTTATTGAAAAGCTTCAGAAATTTATGATTATGTTGCGAAGGCAAATATAGCAAATGTTTGGAAACGGTTTTTGAAGAAATAAAGTTTGTTTATCTTTGGTGACTGATTTTTCAGCATTGTGCCATGAATAAGAAGGATCATCTTTTTGAGTTGGAATTGTCAGTCAGGGATTATGAACTGGATTTACAGGGGATAGTGAACAATTCTGTTTATCAGAATTATCTGGAACATACAAGGCATGAATTCCTGTATTCGCGTAATATTGATTTTTCCGGACTACATGACAAAGGCAAGGATTTGATTGTAACCAGGGTAGAGATTGATTACAAGTATCCCCTGAAAAGTCACGATCGTTTTAAGGTAACCCTTGATATTCGAAGAGAAGGTCATCTGAAGATGGTGTTCGAACAGAAAATTTTACGTATCCCGGATGGAAAACTGATTGCAAAAGCACAGGTGTTTGGTGTTTGCCTGGATCAGGGCAAACTTGTCAAGCCGGAGGGATTGCTTGATTTGGAACAACTGGGTCTTAAGTAAGCACTTAACAGAAGATCTGATTGAATTGCCAGGAAACAACCTTTTTCAATGAACGAGAAAAATAAACCTAATAAATATATAAAAACCCCACAAAACCTGGGACATATTTATCGAATCAAAAATTTAAAAAATGAAAAACATTGTAATCTTACTTTTTGGTTGTTGTTTTCTTACGTTTTGCACTGGTCCGACACAGAATCAGTGGCAGAATATGCTTGCTGAAAATGATCTGGAGGGCTGGAAAACCCTAAATAATGAGGGAGCATTTCAGGTTTCCGGTAGCGTGCTGGACTGCTCAGGATCTGATGCCCTGATGGTTTATGAAGGCGCTAAAGGAAATGCCCGTTACAAAAACTTTGAGTTGGCCGCCGAAGTGATGACCCGGCAGGGAGCGAATGCCGAAATCCTCTTTCATGCTGATCCCGATAATGAATCTGTACCCCAAAGTGGATATACAGTTCAGTTAAGGAATACGTACCGCGGAATGGATGGCTATCCCAGTATCAATATGACCGGAAGTCTGAATCGAATAAGAAATGTCTGCTATCCCTTGTCTGAAGATGGCAAATGGTTTGATTTGCGGCTTAAGGTTCAGGAAAACCACATTCAGGTTTATATAGATGGCGAAAAAACGGTGGATTATGTGGAGCCGGAAAATCCCTGGAGGCCTGCCAGGCTGAGTGAGCGCGTGTTGTCTGAAGGTTTACTGGGAATACACTGCAAGGAAGGCAATACAGGGGTAAAAGTCCGGAGTTTGAAGGTTAAGGCGCTTCCCGACACTGCTCAGTTCCCACTGCATTTCGACAAAACATGGAACCGGAAAGTCACCCGGTTGCATGCTAAAAACTTTCCGCTCATCGATTTTCATGTCCATCTTAAAGGAGGTCTGAAATTACATGAAGCTTTGGATACTTCAGCCCAATATGGGGTTAATTATGGAATTGCGGCCAATTGCGGGTTAAAATTCCCCATTACCAATGACAAGCAGCTTTTGGAATACATCAACAGCCAGAAGGGCAAACCTGTATTTACTGCCATGCAAGCAGAAGGCAGGGAATGGGTGGACCTGTTTTCTCCCGATACCGTGGCTAAAGCCGATTACGTATTCACCGATGCCATGACATGGACCAATGACCAGGGGCAGCGCATGCGTTTATGGATTCCTGAAGAAACCCATGTGGATGATCCGCAGCATTTTATGGAACAACTGGTGAGTGAGATAGAAGGGATTACCGAAGAACCCATCAACATTTATGTGAATCCAACATTCCTTCCGGAAAAGATACAGAACCGCTATGACGAACTGTGGACCGAAGAACGGATCGACCGTGTGGTACAGGCACTGGTTGAAAATGATATTGCCCTGGAGATCAACGACCGGTATGAGCTTCCCTCAAAAAGGATTTTGAAGGCAGCCAAAGACGCTGGTGTGAAGTTTACTTTCGGTACGAATAACACCGGCAGAACAGTTGGTAAACTGGAATATTGCCTTAGAATGGTTGAGGAATTAAACCTGGGGCCGGAAGATATGTGGCTGCCGCCAGTAAAAGAACTAAACTGATCCCACCGGGCTAAAGATACCCAACAAGCTTAAATGTTCCAGATAAGATGGCCACGGTTGCAGGAATGATAATTTATTCGTGCATCCGTGGTTATTATAAGATAGGATTTTATTCCTTCCAGCCCACACACCCTTTATGCACGACAATTGTCGGAAAATCCAATAAATTCCAAGTTCTTTGATCTTGCTACTTTTTTCATATTTCTTAAACTCAGGAAATCCACAGCCGGTAAGCATTTGATAAGTTTTGAAAAATTTATTTAATAGTTTGTCATCGAGATATTTACATTATAATAAAAATATTATTACTTTTATCAACGATAATTTGTTCAATGTAAGAATCGATTGATATGCTTTAACAAATAATTTGGGCAAACAACCATACTCTTTTACCGCTTGTAGCTGTCATTTAGTAACTCCAGCAATTCAATTTTACCATTTCGTGCTTCAATTGAGTGATTATATAAAGTCTGTTAAATCAAAGGTATAGATTTCCTCGCTTCAGCTATCGGGGCAGGCGTCTTTCCACTTCCGTTCCGGCCGGAATAGAACAATGGCCGGGATATTTCTGCGAATACAACTGAATGATCATCGATTGACAATGAATGACTACTGAATTACCACCGAATGACATTATGATTTTCCTGCCAACTCCAGATTTTCGGATTTTGCCAACTGGATTTTGTCCATTGCCATCTTTTTCCTCAAACTTTGTGTCAAACTTGTTAAATTGCTTACTGCCTTCTGCTTACTTCTTTCTTTAGCCAGCTGCCAACT
>JBKGZA010000060.1:0-16101 GCA_046545815.1 Bacteroidales bacterium | reverse complement strand
TCAATGGAGATCGTGGTAAGATGATTTTTCAGCTTGATGATACCAAATGGAGCTACGATTTGACTTCCCAGTCTCTACCTTTTTTCAGGACAAGCCTGAAAAAAAGCGCTTCGCGGAAGAAACCAATGTTTGGATTAAGTTTGAACAACATGTTGGTTCAAGTTGCCCTTTAAGCGCCTAACCATTCAATAATAATGCATCGCTAAATTGCGAAAATCGTATTTAGTTCTTATATTTAAACCCTTCAAAATCATAAGCCAATGCTAAAGGAAAATTTTACAGAATACCTGGATAATAGTATCAAGCAGAATTGGGAGCTGCCTGCTTTCAGCGATTACAAAGGAAGCACCTATTACTACAAAGATGTGGCCAGGAAGATCACCAGAATTCACATCATGTTTGAGCAATGTGGGGTAGAAAAAGGCGATAAGATTGCACTGCTGGGTAAAAATTCAGCCAACTGGGCAATGACATATCTTTCGGTGGTCACTTACGGGGCCATTGTTGTTCCGATACTTCCGGATTTTCATCCGAATGACATGCACCACATCATCAACCATTCCGATTCGGTGATCCTGTTTTTAGAAAACAACATCTGGGAAAATCTTGATGAGGCCAACATGCCTGATGTGAAGGCGGTGATATCGCTCAACGATTTCGGAATATTGAGCGAAGCCAGCAAAGAAAATGTTCAGGAAGTTTATAACAATCTGAATCATCTCTATACACAACGATATGGCAATGATGGAGTTGATGTCAGACAGTTTCAGCTGGAAACCATTTCCAATAAAAAGATAGGTGCGCTGAATTATACCAGCGGAACCACGGGTTTCTCCAAGGGTGTGATGCTGCCTTTAAACAGCCTTGCTGCGAATATTCGTTTTGCGATTGAAAATATGCCCCTGAAGCCTGGTGATAACCTGGTTTCGTTCCTGCCGCTGGCTCATACTTACGGCTGTGCATTTCAGTTTCTCTGGCCCTTCACCATCGGTTGTCACATCCATTTTCTAACCCGAACTCCTTCGCCAAAAATCATCACCTCTGCTTTCAAGGAGCTTAAGCCTACTTTAATCATTGCCGTTCCACTAATTCTTGAAAAAATATACAAGAAACAGATTCTGCCGACCATTACCAAAAAATCGATGAAGGCACTGATGAGTCTTCCGCTGATCAATAAATCCATATATCAAAAGATCAACAAGAAACTTACAGAAGCTTTTGGCGGGAATTTCCATGAAGTGGTAATCGGTGGAGCACCACTCAATGGGGATGTGGAAAGATTTCTCAGGAAGATCCGGTTCCCGCTTTCAGTGGGTTATGGTATGACGGAATGTGGACCGCTAATCAGCTACGCCAACTGGGATAAGACCAAAGAAGGGTCCTCCGGCAAGCTGGTGGATACACTCGAGGTGAAGATCGACTCAAGCGATCCTTACAATGAAGTGGGAGAAATACTGGTCAGGGGAGAAAACCTGATGTATGGATACTATAAAAACGAAGAGGACACCAACAATGCGCTGGATGAAGAGGGTTGGCTGCACACCGGCGATCTGGGGATAATTGACGGGGAGAATTTTATTTTTATCAAAGGTAGGAGCAAAAGCGTGATAATAGGTCCTTCCGGAGAAAACATTTATCCCGAAGAAATTGAATCCAAACTGAATAACTTTCCCTATGTTCAGGAATCCCTTGTTCTTGAGAAGGATAATAAACTGACGGCACTTGTTTACCCCGACTACGAAAAGGCCGATCAGGAAGAAATCAATACGGAAGCCCAACTGGAAGAAATCATGAAGCAAAACAAGAAGGGGCTCAATGAAAGTCTTCCCAAGTTTAAGCAAATCTCAGGGATCAAACTGTATCCGACAGAATTTGAAAAAACGCCCAAGAAAAGCATACGCAGGTTTTTATATACCATTGAGGAATGAAGAGAGTTGCCATAATCGTTGCCGGCGGTATTGGAAAAAGGATGGATTCTCAGCTTCCCAAACAGTTTCTGAAGATCCACAATGAAATCATTTTAATAAAAACCATCCGTACCTTTCATGCATTCGACGGGGATATGGATCTTGTTGTCGGTCTGCCCGCCAGGGAAATTCCAAGCTGGGAAAAGCTTTGCATCAATGAGCATTTTCGGATTCCTCATAAGGTGATAGCAGGAGGTGAAACCCGTTTTCAAACCGTAAAAAATGCGCTTCAAGCCATCACTTCTCCTTCCATAATTGCCATTCACGATGGAGTGAGGCCGCTGGTCAGTCAAAGAACTATCCGGCAAGCCTTTGAAAAGGCGGAAATATCGGGGAATGCCATTCCCGTTGCGGATATTCATGAATCCATCAGGCGAATCACAGACTCTGAAAATAAAGCTGTGCCCAGGGCCCATTATAAAATTGTTCAAACCCCCCAGGTATTTCATAGCGATCTACTCCTCCATGCCTACAGGCAGGAATATGATCCTGATTTTACAGATGATGCATCGGTGGTGGAGAAAACAGGAATCAAAATCAATACAGTGAAGGGGAATCCTGAGAATATCAAGATAACGACAAAGAAGGATCTGGCAGTGGCGGAGACGCTGCTTCAGTTTCTGGAAAAATAATTTATATTAAACAATCCTTAACAAGTGAAGCACCCTGCCTGCCGGCAGGCAAATTACAAACCACAAATAACAAATATCTGCCTGGCGGCAGGCGGGATATCCAAATTCCAATGGGTGCATTCCCAATTCCAATTACCGAAATTTAAAATTTAAAAACAGGATGCTATCCGAAAAGAATTAAATTAAATTTCATAGCGCTTTACATCTCCATTACAGACTTTGTTAGTCCTACCTTTCAGCATGAAATACCAATAAAGGGACATTGGAATGAAAGAGGAGCTTTTTTTCGATTCCCGGGTTGAATATTTTTTCGATGATGTTGCGTTTGTGGGTGACCAATGAAAGAATGTCAATATTTGTTTGTTCAATGAATTCCTGAATGCCTTTCAGTTTATCTTCCTTTTCAATCAGGGCACATTCAAAGTCCTGATTTCCGTATTCCTGGCGGATGCGTGACTTGAGCCCCTCCATTTTTACCTGATCCCATTCGTTGGTTTCCGGTGTGGAAATGTGCACGCAATACACCCGCACACTGAAGGGGCTCATTATGTTCATCAGTTTGCGGATGGCTGTGAAATCAGACTCGTCGAAATCGGTCACATACATGACGTTAATGTAACTTATTCCTTGGTATTCTGAAGCTTCAGGGATAGCCAGCACGGGTACCGGAGCGTTTTCGACAATCTTTCGGGCTACGCCTCCCATCAAGTCAGTAGATTTTTCTTCTTTTCCGCGGATGCCTATAATAATCACATCCGGGTTGTATTCTTCCGCCTGGATCAGTATCTCTTCATGGGAAATGCCCCGGACCAAAGCATAGTCCAGTGTAATGTTTTTGATCTCCTGGTGGTCTATCCAGCTTTTAATCTCCTGATAAAATTTTTCCATTTGTTCTTTTGCCCGGAGCTCAATATCCCGTATGATTTCATCCATGTTGACCTGATAGTAGTAAGTATCGGTCATGGGCATGGAATTTACAATGGGGTTGTAATAAACATGGAGCAATTTGACATGGGCATTCAGCTTTTCTGCCAAACCGACGGCATACCTGCATGCATTCTTTGAATACATGGAAAAGTCGACGGGAACCAGAATCCGCTGAACCTTTTTGGGTGCCGGTGATTCTTTTCCTGTCTCCTCCCGGTATTCCTCGCTGACTTTTTCAACGATTCTCAGGGCCGCTTCCATATCGTTTTCATGAACCCTAACTTCTACTCCTCCCGGCACAGCTGAGTGCACCAGGTTGACATTTTTCAGATAACATTCAATGCCCTCGGCATTCAGGTGGCTTTTTAATACCTGGGCCCTTGAATAGTCTTGAACTGCTATGGTAACGATTCTGTCACTCATAATAATTAATGTTTCTATGATGTTTCTTCTTCAAACACACCGAATTTATTAACCAGTTTTTCCACAAACGGGTACACTTCTTTAGGTACTTCCCTGAGCAATTCCCTGAAATCGGGCTCTGTTTTCCTGAGCGTTGCCATATTGTTTATATCGGAAGAAGGTGCAGGTTTGGAACATTTACCCACATACGGCAAGATCCCCCAATAGTCTTCCGATTCCTTAAAAAGTCCCATGATTTCATAGGCTATAAGCAAGATTTTTCCACGGTTGTAGCTTTCCTCATTCATTAATTTTTTGATCTGATTTTTTACCCATTCATTGGAGATTTGATATTTTACCATATCGATTTTACTGAAAGCAGTCCCCAGCAGATTGCTCCGGTAACTGGTAAAATTTTCGTAATAATCAGAAAGTTCCGGTCGGGGCGGGTTGTTTTCCCATTTCTCTGAAAGGTACTCCAGCATATAAAGGGCTGCAACATGGCCTATCAGATCAATAAACCAGTTGCTGATACGGGGATCACAATAAATTCTGCTAAATTCCTGGGAAAACTGAAAAGCTACCTGATTGAAGAATATATCGGGAATGTTTAATCCAATTTTGTAGAAATCATGTCCAAGTGGCCAGTAAAGCGTAGGCCCGCCATCGGTATCATTGATTAAGAAAAGTGGTTTGTACCCAAGAGGTGGGCCTGCAGGAATCAACTTTTCAAATTTATCCAGAATATCATTGACAACCAATGCCGCCTGCTCATTCGCTTCTCTGCTGTCCATCAACTCATAATTAACCATCCATTTCATAGTGAAATTTATTTTTAGTTTTTTATGTGTGAAACGATTATGAAAATTTTTGAAAAGGTATATCCAGTTGAAGATACAAAAAAAATCCGAATCATGCAAATCTTTAACCTTTATCCTTTCTTGGATATGTTTATCACATTTTATTATATTGTAAACTGTTTTATAGAATCAAAAATTGTAATTTTGTAGGGATTAATAAATAAAAACAGTATGGAAAGAACCAACACGCCGATACGAGAATTGATAAACAGCGGGGAATTAAACAGGGAAGTTATTGTCAAAGGATGGGTAAGGACAAAACGGGGTAAGAAAAGTGTGAATTTTATTGCACTTAATGATGGTTCCACGATTCACAATATACAGATAGTTGTAGAGGTGGATAAGTTTGATCCTGAACTGTTAAAGTTCATCAATACCGGAGCAGGTATTGGCGTCAGGGGAGAGCTTGTAGAATCAAAGGGTCAGGGGCAGAATGTAGAGATTCTTGCACAGGATATCACCCTTTACGGAAAGGCCAACCCAGAGGAATATCCATTGCAGAAGAAAGGACATTCTCTTGAATTTTTGAGAGAAATTGCTCATTTAAGGTTTCGGACCAATACATTTGGAGCGGTAATCCGATTAAGGCATGCCATGTCGTTTGCCATACACAAATATTTCCATGACCACGGCTTTTATTATCTTCATACTCCTATCATAACAGGTTCAGACGCAGAAGGAGCCGGTGAAATGTTCAGAGTTACCACCCTGGACCTTAAAGATCCTCCAATGAATGGCAACAATGACATTGACTACAGCAGGGATTTTTTCGGAAAAGAGACCAATCTCACGGTTTCAGGCCAATTGGAAGCAGAGTTGGGAGCTTTGGCATTATCCAAGGTCTATACATTCGGACCCACTTTTCGTGCAGAAAACTCCAATACACCCAGGCATCTGGCTGAATTCTGGATGATCGAGCCGGAGATGGCCTTTTATGACAATGAAGACAACATGGATCTCACGGAAGATTTCACCAGGTATCTGGTCAAATATGCCCTGGGGCATTGCTTTGATGATCTGGAATTTCTTAATAAGATGTACGATAACGAACTCATAGATCGTTTGAAATTTGTAGAGCAGAATACTTATCAGAGGATAACCTATACGAAGGCCATCGAAATCCTGGAAAGTGCGGAGGAGAAGTGGGAGTTTCCCGTGGAGTGGGGTATAGATCTTCAGGCAGAACATGAAAAATATCTTGTAGAAAAATACTTCAAAAAGCCCGTGATTGTAGTGGATTATCCCAGGGACATTAAGGCTTTTTATATGAAACAAAATGACGATGGTAAGACGGTGCGGGCATTGGATCTGCTTTTCCCAAAGATCGGCGAAGTTGTTGGAGGCTCACAGAGGGAAGAGGATTATGATAAGCTTTATAACAGAATCAAAGAGTTGGGATTACCCGAGGAGAACCTTTGGTGGTATCTGGAAACCAGGAAATACGGAACAGTGCCGCATAGCGGTTTTGGTTTGGGTTTTGAGCGGCTGATGCTTTTCATTACCGGAATGTATAACATTCGGGATGTGATTCCCTTCCCGAGAACACCGAAGAATGCTGAATTTTAAGAAGATTGTTTCATTATGCTTAGGCAGAGTTTAGAACAAAAATTACTTCAAAAATTATCTCCCCAGCAGATCCAGATGATCAAAATGCTGGAGATCCCTACTTTGCAGCTTGAGCAGCGCATCAAACAGGAACTGGAAGACAATCCTATTTTGGAAGAGGGGGAAAAGCATGATGAAGTGGAAGAAAATTATGAAGAACAGGAAGGAGAACTGAATGACGGTGATCAGGATGAATTTTCCTTTGAAGATTATATGAATGATGATGACATTCCTTCTTATAAACTGCAATCGCATAATGTATCCAGGGATGATAAAAAAGAGGAAATCCCCTTCTCTCAAGGGACTTCTTTTCATGAGTATCTGGAAAATCAGATCGGACTGAAGAATCTTACTGAAAGGGAACATCTTCTGGCCCAGTATCTTATAGGTAATATGGATGAAGACGGTTACCTCAGGAGAAAGGTGGAATCGATCGTCAATGACCTTTCCTTCACACAGGATATAAAAACCACTGAAGAAGAACTTGAAAGGGTATTAAGAATCATTCAGGAACTGGATCCTCCGGGAGTAGGCGCCAGAAATCTGAGAGAATGCCTGCTTATTCAGATTAAACAAAAGGATCAGGAAAGACGCCCGGTAAAGCTGGCCAGAAAGATACTGGAGCAATATTTCAATGAATTTACCAAGAAGCATTACGAAAAAATCATCAACCGGCTCAAGATAAGTGAAGAAGAACTGGAAGAGACGTTTAACGAGATTTTAAAGCTAAATCCCAAGCCTGGCAGTGTTTATACCAGCACCGACAACCGTTCCATACAAACGATAGTCCCTGATTTTATTCTGGAAAACAATGACGGAAAGCTGGAGTTGATCCTGAACAGTAAAAATGTCCCAGATCTGCACATCAACAAGGATTATAGTGCGATGCTGGAAGAATATCAGAAAAACAAGCAGAATAAGACCAGGGATGAAAAAGAGGCAATAAGTTTTGTCAAGCAGAAACTAGAAGCCGCGAAATGGTTCATCGACGCGATCAAACAGAGACAAAACACATTGCTCATCACGATGAATGCCATTTTGGATTATCAATATGAATTTTTTCAGACAGGGGACGAATCTCAGTTAAGACCTATGATCCTTAAGGATATAGCGGATAAGACGGGTCTGGATATTTCCACCATATCCCGGGTAGTGAACAGCAAATACATTCAAACTCCGTTCGGCATATACCCGTTGAAATATTTCTTTTCAGAAGGCATGCAGAAGGAAGACGGGGAAGAGGTATCCACGCGTCAGATAAAATCCATCTTGAAAGAAAACATTAATAATGAGGATAAGAGAAAACCCCTGACGGATGAAAAACTCGCTGAGATTCTTAGAGAACAGGGATATAGAATTGCACGGAGGACCGTGGCCAAATACAGGGAACAAATGAATATCCCTGTTGCCAGACTCAGGAAAGAACTTAAAGTATAAAAAATGTCAAAACTGCTAGCCAAAATCATATCTATAGTATTCAATCCTTTATTGATGCCTACCTATGGAATTTTGATTTTGCTCAATTCCGACACCTACTTTTCCATGCTGCCTTTCCAAGCCAAAAAAGTGATTTTTGTTATCGTATTCATCACCACCTGCCTGTTGCCTCTTGCTTTCCTTCCCCTGTTCCTGTATCAGAATTTTCTAAAAACTTTTGAAATGCGTTTCAGGAAGGAAAGAATCATTCCATTGGCCACCATTGGCATTCTTTATCTTATGGGTTACCTGATCATGCAGCAGATGGATTTTCCTTCAACCATAGCCAATGTTATGCTTGCCGGAGCCATCCTTATTTTAATTGTTCTGTTTATCACCTTTAGATGGAAAATAAGCGCACACATGGCGGGTATTGGTGCTTTGACCGGAGCCATATTAATTTTTAGCTATAACCTGGAGACGAATCTGCTCGTTTTTCTGCTGGCTTCAATTTTATCAGCCGGTCTTCTGGGAACCTCCAGACTTATATTGAAACACCATACACCTTATCAGATCTATGCCGGCTTTGGACTGGGATTAACCGTTCTTGTGCTTACCTTTATATTTTTTTAGCTGTTCGTTCAACCATTTGAGACGCGTATATAATTCCGGAGAAAAATCACCTATTTGAGGAGGATAAAAACCGTGAAATGATTTTAGCGCCCTGGAGATGTCAAATGATTTTTGTTTTTCACTGTAGAAATAACCCTTCTCTTTCAGATAATCAGACAGATATTCCTGTTCGGTCTGTCCAGGTGTAGGAATCAGAATGCCTTGCTTACCCAGAGCGATTAAATCCATAATAGAAGAATAACCCGAACGGCAGATTACAATATCCGCGCCGGAAATAATCGGGAGCATTTCCCTGTAATTTAAATGAGAAACAAAGTGCAGGTTATTTTGCTTCACCAATGTATTTTCTCCGGAAATTCCCCTTATAAAAAAGACCTTCCGGTTCAATTTGGACAACTGCCCGGTCAGAATATTTTCCAGTATGGATCTTTGGGGTTCAGGACCGGAAAGAAGGACGACCATATCATAAAATTCCCTTGTTTTTTTATCAATGGATTCCTTTCTAAGAAGAAACTTTGACAAAATGCCTATTTTATAAAAATGACTTATTTTTAAAGGAGGTGTAGATAGATCACCCGCTATGTTTTTTTCCCGGGAAAGATCAGGTATCCACACCTGATCGAATTTTCGGATAACATGATAATGGAGTCGGTTGAACACCTTTCCTATCCTTTTCAGTCCGGAGGGAAACCTCATATTAAGCTGATGAATGACCAATATGCTTATCAGATTCTTATTAAAAAGACCCAATCGGTGGTCTGATATAACACAGGCGATCTTCTCCGTTTTGATCAATTTTTTCAGATAGATGTGTTCAACAATTGTTGTCCATAACACTTTGGGCAACTGCCAGAAAATTTTGCCTATAAGGGAATCCCCTGATGCGTATTTTATATTGGAGGTAGGCATAGGGACGGCCTTTAAATCCGGAAATTCAGACTGTAATATTTCACCTGACGAACCACTTAAGCCCAGCACCACCTCAAAATGATAATTTTGTGAAAGCAGGTGGACGATGGGAATCATTCTTGAGGCATGGCCCCATCCCCAATCCAGCGGGCAAATCAAAATTTTTTTTTCGGAGTCAGATATCACGATTATTCAACCATTTGCTGGGAAATGACCTGTTTATTCTTTGGGTGATTCACGCCCTTTTTCTGCTTTTCTCGGAGAGTCCTTTTCGTGTTTCCCGGGTGGATCCTGATTTCTTTCCTGGGCCGCTGTTTCCATTTTATTTAACCTGGACAGGACTTCCTGGTATATCCGGTCGAATTTTCTCAGATCTTTTGAATAATATTGAAGCGAGGAATCGAACTGGGCCCTTGTATAATCGTAGTCTTCAAGTACAACCTTGTAAAAATCCATGGTGTCGGGTAAATCAATCTCAGGATTATACTGGGAGATCTCCATGGCTCCGTCCATAAGATGGATTTTCACAAGCACAGAAACCATTTCATCACGCGGAATGATTTTTTTGTTCTTTTTGCACCCCAATCCCATGATCAAAGCCAAAAACAGTATGGTGACAATGGTTCGTTTCATAATCAGTTGCTGCCATTCTACAAAATTAAAGGGGAGTTAATGTAAAATCCCCTTTAATATAACTACAAAAAAACAGTTATATTTTGATGGTTATTTAATATCATTGAATTTAAGGCCAAACATCACTTCAATACTTCCTCCTGAATACTGGCGCAGTTGCGAATAGGTAACATCATAGGAAATTCCGAAATACCACCTGTTTTCGTGGTTATAACCGGCCATAAAGGCAAAAGCGTCATTGGTGCGATAGGCCAGGCCGGCCCATGCAATTCGCTGATAAATGGCTCTTGCCGTAATTTCTGCCTGGGGGGGTGAAGGGAACATTTCTCTGACCAACAGGGAGGGTTGTATTGTGAAGTCCCGGTTCAATATAAAATTATATCCCCCGGCCAGATAAAAATGTTGTTTGAGCCTGTTGACCCCAATTTGTTCCGGAGTTATCTTATTCAGCTTATTCCCGATCAACTGATGGGCTGAGATTCCGGCAAAGAAATAGGTGGAATACATATAGAAGCCCGCACTGGCATCCGGTATAAAGGTCGATCTTACTGTACCGTCAATGACAGGGTCCTGGCCCCATATTTCTTCAATAGCCTGTGTATTGAACTGGGTCCCGTCGACCTTGTATTGTATTCCACCCAGGGAAATACCACCGGAAATCCTAATATTGGAATTAATGGGGATATTATAGGCGTAAGAGCCCTTAAATACCAGTCTGCTGGTAGGACCTGTATAATCCGAGTAGATATAGCCTCCGTATCCCATGGGTTGGTCTCCGGTTGGTCCATAAACACTGATGCTGTGTGTTTGGGGGGCTCCGTTGATTCCCATCCATTGCATTCTTGAAAAGGCCCGTACCTGCAAATAGTTATGGGTTCCTGCCACAGCGGGGTTAATCATATAATCGTTCCAGGTATATTGTGTATACTGTGGCATCTGCTGGGCTTTTGTTATGCCTGCAGAAGCAAAAAATAACAGGCTGGCTATTAAAAAGATTTTTCTTGTTTTCATACTACCTCATTATTGTTACAGTTCCACTTAAAGGCTGAATTCCGCTTTCATGGGTTTTTATTACATAGTAATAAGTCCCTGACGGAAGCCGCTTACCTTTGGAGGTCCTTCCTTTCCATCCGTTTTCATTTCTATATGGTTTTTGATGGTAAACCTCCACGCCCCATCTGTTGAATATTGTCACTTCAATATTTTCATATTGTTCTGCATATTCAATTCGCCAGGTATCATTGATGTTGTCATCATTTGGTGAAAATGCATCGAGGGGTTCCACATTTGGTATTATCTGTACCATAGCAGAATCTGTTTCTACACAGTTTTTCGTTTCAGCCTCAATCCATATAAGTTGTTCAGCCACCTCTTCTTGTCTCAGTCTTTCCACCTGCAATTCGGTTTCAAGTTGGTCGGCGGGGTCAAAAAATTCATTGGGTCGCCAGGAATAGGTCGCCTGAATGTCGCTATTTTGTACCGTCGCATTTAGCGATTTGGCGGTCATATTCTCCTTAACCTTGATATTTCCGTCGTTTTCCTCATCCTGTTCATTGATCTGGATTCCCAGATGTGGATACAGACCAACGTTTACGCTGTCGATATACATACATTGGGCGTTCTTGGCTTCCAGCACGTAAGTTTTTGGTGAAGTGAGATTTTCTGACAAGGTATCCAGTTCTTGGAGCGTTTCATAACCGCCGGAGGTATTCCTCCAGTTGAGTGAATCGGCATTTTGAGCATCCTCCGCGTAAATATTCACCCTGTCGCCGTGGCATATGCTGTCCGTAACACCTCCAATTTGTATATCAATGATGTTATCATCCGGTTGAGGTACATCAAATGAAGTGGTGGTTTCGCAACCATTGCGGTCAAGAATGGTAACCTGGTAATTGCCACCGCTGAGATGCATCAGGCTGTCCTTACCTGTCAAAGTATCTGTTTCTTCACTCCAGTGATACCGGTAATTAAAGTCTTCATCCGAATATTGTGTACCACCGGAAGGGTTCAGTTTGATATATCCAACGTCCTCTCCGGCAAGTGGCATATGATCAGATGCACAGTTGGCCTGTTGTATTTTAGGATTGGCTACGATTGGATCCGGTTGATCCAAATCAATGGATGCAGAGGCCTCCAGACCAAAATAATCGGTTACAGTGATGGAATAGGTGTCTGCATCAAGATTATAAATGGTATCCTGCTGTTCTTTATGGGTATGAAGGGTGCCGTCTGACCAATCATAGGAGTAATTGGGTTTGCCTCCCTCTACCTCGACAGCCACAGCACCGTTTGAATCCCCGTAACAGTCGATGGTTTCGACTACAGATAAATTCACAGTAAGGGGGAAAGTCAGTGTTACATCATCCGGTCCGCATTTAAGGCTGTCGGTAGCTGTAATGGTATAGGTACCGCCGGATAATGATTCAAACACACCCGCTGTAGTATCGTTTTTGTGGTATCCTGAATCGGGATTGTGGGTGGTGTCATTGGTCTCTACAGTAACGAACAATGAATCGTTGCCACCTGTGGCCCATACCTCAAGGGTATATTCCGACTCCTGTGGTATTAGATTGACAGAGTCTATGGCAATTTGCTCCGGCTCGTCAATATATACACTGTCAAATACAGCGCAGTTGTTGGTATCTGACACTCCTATGTAATAGCTGCCTGCATTCAGATTCGCTGTATCGCCTTTGGCAATGGAATCCATTGACTCATTGAACCAGTTGATTTCATAAGGGGATGTGCCGCCGTTGACATCCACGCCAAATTTATCTGATGTGCCGTTACAGGGTACGCTAAGGGTATCCTCTATGGCAATCTCCAGCGGATCGGGTTCAGTTATTTCCACGGAATCGCCCAGTTCGAAACCGTACCGGTCGGTGACGGTTACATGATACCAGCCTGCTGGTCGATTTTTAAGGCTGTCTACACTGGAAGAATCTGTTAAGGTGGTATCCGCCCAATCGTAGGTGAACGGGGATGTTCCGCCTTCAATTTTGGCAATGGCTACCCCGTTTGTTTCACCGTTACAGGCGATATCCGTCTTGTCCATGTTTAGTTCATAATAATCAATATTTACCGTATCCTTTAGGAACCCACAACCATTTTCGTCATAAACCGTAATTTGATACAGTCCCGCGGGAAGCCCATCAAATAACGTATTGGCAGTATCATTCGCTTTCTCAACGGTATCGCGATTGGCACCAAAAGAATCGCTCAGGTTATCTACTTCAAAGAATATACTGTCATTGCCTCCGGTAGTAGTAATCTCTATTGACCCGTCCGATTCTCCGGCACCGGATAAGGTATCAGGAACGATTTCCTCCAGTACCAGCGGATTGGGTTCAAACACCTCAGCCGTATCCCGGTGGTTATTGCCGGTGCTGTCGATTACATTCAGTATGTATCGGCCACCGGAAAGATTCGAAAGGGTATCGGTAGCCTCATTGGTATTTTCAATTCTGAGGGTATCGCCGGCCGGATTGGTCCATTCGTAGCGGAATGGCTCGAATCCTCCTATTACTTCGGCAATGGCCCTTCCATTGCTATCCAGGGCGCAGGTCACGGCATTTATATCAAATTGTATTTCCAGCGCACTGATCGGTATATCAGAGCTTTGAATGGTATCACATCCATTTGAATCAGTAACTTTTACATAATAATCTCCTTCTGCCAAGCCTGTAAATTCACCATCATCTGTAGTATCCACACCAGTAGTATCTGTAGATGTAAATTCATAAAGCATATACTTCAATGGAGGGGTACCGCCCGCTGCATCAATATCAATGGTTCCGTCCGTTGCACCGGTACTTGTTAACGGGGTATATTCTTCATCTGTAATCCTTAGACTATCCGGCTGTATAATTGTTACACTGTCAATCTTTTCACATCCATTGCTATCAGAAACTTTTATGTAATATGAGCCTGCAAATAAATCAACCGTATCGCCTGTTGCCACAGTATCCATTGAATTTTCATCCTGCCAGTGTATGGTATATGGTTTTATTCCACCGCTAACGTGAGCAGTGAAGGTTTCTGAATCACCATAACAGGTTATACTGCTGTCGGGGGTTATACTATCGACTACCATTGGCTCGGGTTCATGCACAAGGATCGTATCACTGGAGGCTATACCTGTACTGTCCTTTATGTTAAGCAGGTATGCTCCTGCTGTAAGGTTATCCAGTGTATCGGTGGTCATGCTGGTATCCGTTAATACTTTCAGTGTGCTATCATTCATAGTGGTTGTGTCAAGACTGGCCCATTCGTAGGTATATGGCAATATGCCGCCGTTTATTTCTGCATATACAGAACCGGTTTCACTTCCTGCACATTTTACTGAATCAGCCGTTAGTGAAATTTCTATGGCACTGATGTCAAAATAGCTGCTTATTGCCGGGCCACAGTTATTGGTATCGTTTACCTCAGCATAATACACGCCATTTTCTAGTCCTGTAAAATTGGCGGTATCACCGGGTTCAACTTTTATTTCGGCTTCAATGGTATCGGGAGCAGGTACCGTATCGTAAAGTGTATAAGTGAGCGAATCGGTACCGCCTTCTGCATAAATGTCTATGGTACCGTCTGCTGCACCGGTATCTGTCAATGAAGTAAGACTTTCAGAAACCACCTGCAGGCTGTCCGGTTGGGTAATTACAAAAGAAGTATCTTTCAAACAATTATTCTCATCAAATACTTCAAGCAGATATTCTCCGGCCGCCAACCCTGTAAAGTCGCCCGTAGTATTGGTTTCTACAGTATCGGGATCGCCATAGGGGTCCATGATCAGTTCGTAGGTCAGTGATCCGGTTCCACCGTAAGCGCTGTCATGAACTTCGCCAATACTGTCGCCATAACAGCCACCCAAATCATCAACGTTCACTACATCCAGAGAATCGAGGATGATCTCCGGGGGTTCGGTTACGGTAACAGAATCATATGCGGTACAACCCATAGCATCGGTTGCTCTCATATAAAATGTTCCTGCCCACAGATCTACTGTATCTTTATCCTCAAGCTCAGGGATAGTAGAACTAAAATCAGGTGATTCACTCCATTCTATAGAATAAGGACTAATACCACCAAATAAACTAACTACGGCTGTTGCTGTTGAGTCACCATAACAATCTATTTCAAGTTCATCTGATACCACATATTCCGTATATGCTACACCTGACTGATATTCATTGATAGGGGTGCTTAAACTTTGGCTATAAGAAACTGTTGTAGTATCACCTGTTTGTGAATGCTTATCAGTAAAGCTAATATATACACTATCAATATAGCCTTTAGGATCACTATTAACCCATCTGTCCCAATCACCAACTCTAAAACCCCATGCACCATTAGAAGGATCTTCACCATGCAAGGAACTGAGATCTCCTAAAATTCCATAGGTGCCATTTGGTGAATCATTATTAACATCAAAAACATCAGATACATCTGAGCTAAAGGTTAGGTTTGCATCTTCAAAATATTGTGCATCATATATATTGCCCGTATCAGCAAGAAGTAGTGTATTTTCCCCGGGAGTTGTCAACTCATGACTAAGATCATAAAGATAAATATGATCCCTTATAGCAACATGAACTTCAATTAAAGTTGTATTGGTATCGATAGTGAATGGACTGGGTTCTCCAATATTGGCCTCAAACCAGTTTATATCAAGCGTGGCAACTGCTGTTGTGTCGGTACCGCAATATCCATCAATAATGACTCGATAACTTCCTCCATCCGTAGTATCTGTATTCTCAATATACAAGGAATCATTATCTACGGTTATATCCCCTTCAGTAGATAGGTCTTCCCAACTACTACCATCATTATATTGCCATGTATAAGAGAAGGAACCATAACCCTCTGCATCTACTCCAAATTGAGCTGTTTCCCCTTCACAAATATGTTGATCAGAAGGCGGTTCAATAATATTAATTGTGTCCCGAACTGTTAAGCTAACTGTATCGCTTGTATTGTTTCCGCAGGTATTGGATACCTCTACACGGTAGTCGCCAACGTCTGCGTTCGACGCCTCGGAAATAATATATTCATCACTTTCTGCACCACTTATAGCCTCCCAGCTGCCTGATGCATTCGTATACCACTGGTAATCCAGCG
>JBKGZA010000059.1:0-16106 GCA_046545815.1 Bacteroidales bacterium | reverse complement strand
GATACATCACTTCAAAGGGTTGATGCGGAAACAGAGATTCCTGTGGAAATACAAGTCAGTAGATTTATGATTGGGAAGACAGAGGTTACTCAAGCCCAGTTTGAAGAGGTAATGAATGATAATCCCTCATTTTACGAGGGAGCTAACAAACCGGCAGAAAGGGTGAGTTGGTGGGATGCCATACGATATTGCAACGAACGCAGTATTCAGGAAGGCCTGGAACCTTGTTATGATCTCTCGACAGGTAAATGTGACTTTTCGAAGAATGGTTATCGTTTACCCACCCATACTGAATGGACTATCGCTAGCTGTTATACCGATACGACATTTGATTATGAAGAATTAACAACGAAAGGTAATTTTGGTGTCAATAATACCAAAGATACTCAACTCCTGACTGATGAGGTGCAAAACGGTACCTCCCCTGTAGCCCAATATGAAAAGAACAAGCTTGGTTTATATGATATGCTGGGAAATGTATGGGAATGGTGTTATGACTATTATGATGATTCACATCAGTCCACCCCGGCAAGTTTGAATAATCCCACAGGCCCTTCTCATGGAGTTGAGAGAGTCATTCGGGGAGGCTCTTTTGTAAGCCCGGGAACTTCCTGGAGCAATCCGGGGATGGTCTCTTCCATGAAACCCGAATATTCAAGCCGGTTTACAGGCTTCCGTGTGGTTCGAAGTCTGGGTACCAGAGCCGTTCAAATGAGTATTGAAGATAGTTGCAAATGGTTTGGTCAATTCAATCAGGTGCCAAAAGAATACAGAAATAAGCTGGGACCACTCCCTTCCTTGCTGAAAGAGAAAAGTGAGGTTTCAATAAGTTCTCGTTCTAAATGGTATAAAAAGAAGGAAAAGTTACATAACAAGTGGAAAGGCCTGTTAGGTGAGCTTTCTGCTGATACTCCCCAGGTCAATGTAAAAGTAATCCAAACTTATGATGAGGACATTTATTGGGGGAAATTGATGTATTTACAAGTTGAACCCGGATTTTGGGAAAAAGTATACCTGATGATTCCTAAAAAACCCATCCGAAAACCAACACCAGCAGTGATTACGCCTTATTATGATGTTGATGTACCTGCCGGTAAGAATATGGGAGGCAGATCCTATCGCCCCAAGGGAGTAAGACATTTTGCTTACCATGCTGTACAACATGGCTATATAGCACTGGCTGTAAGATGGTTTGGAGAAAGTTACGGTGAACACTACGCTGAGGCCGTTGCAAATTTACACATCCGTCATCCCGAATGCACCGGACTGGGGAAATGGGTTTGGGATGCACAAAGGGTTGTAGATTATTTGCATACGCTGCCTTATGTTGATACAGATCATATTGGTATTATCGGGCATTCACTGGGTGCGAAAATGGCTCTTTATGCAGCAGCTATGGATGAACGCATTTCAGTAGCTGTTGCCTCTGAAGGTGGCATTGGCTTTAAATTCTCAAATTATGAGGATTATTGGTACTTTGGGGAATATATTCAGGAGATACCAGAAAATACTGATCAGCATGAGCTATTGGGACTAATGGCACCCCGGCCCTTCTTACTCATAGGCGGAGATGAATATGATACGGAAAAGAGCTGGTATTATATCAATGCTGCCAGGGATGTGTATGACTTATTTGGTAAGAAAGAAAACATTGGTTATTTCAACCACCATACCGGGCATAGCCCTTCCCCTCAAGCAGTGAGTCTGGCTTTTGAGTGGCTGAATCATTTCTTGAATGATGCAGAATAATGAGTTAATTCAATAAAAAACTTAAAATTATGGAACAATCCCGCAGAGATTTCTTGAAAAAGGCAGCGATCGGTTCTGCCGGAGTTTTTATGGTAAATCAAATGGGTTTTAATCAAACGCTTTTAGCCCAAGACGAAGACCTCAGTATTTTACCCAACTGGATACGTCATAAAGGCAAAAAGAATGCCTTATACAATCATTATTATTCTATAGCTTCTTCCTTATTCACTGACAGAAAAGAGAAAGTTTCTCAGCTTACTGAAAAGGATCAGTGGCAATCCCGTCAGAAGTCCATGCGGGAAAAAATAATCAAGTGCATAGGTGGTGAATTTCCCGGAAAAACCCCTTTAAACGCTGAAATCACAGGCTATGTGGATAAAGAAGATTACAGGATTGAAAAAGTGATTTTTGAATCCTTGCCTGAATTTCATGTTACGGGTTGTCTCTTTATACCCAAAAAACCCGAAGAAAAAAAACCGGCGATCATTTATTGTTCCGGTCATACCAATGTGGCTTTCCGGTCTCAAACCTATCAACATGAAATTTTAAACCTGGTAAAAAAAGGTTTCGTGGTTTTTGCCCTTGATCCTATAGGACAGGGAGAACGACTGCATTATTATAATCCGGATCTTGGGAAGTCCATGGTAGGAGGTGCCACGAAAGAACATTCTTATCCCGGGGCACAGTGTTTTCTTACCGGTACCTCTATTGCCCGGTATTTTATCTGGGACGGTATTCGTACGGTTGATTACCTGCTCACCAGAGAAGAGGTGGACCCGGACCGTTTGGGTATTACCGGCCGTTCGGGAGGGGGGACGCAAAGCGCCTATATCGCAGCATTAGATGACCGTATTTTAGCTTCGGCACCAGAATGCTATATTACCAGCTTTATGCGGTTAATACAGTCAATAGGACCACAAGATGCAGAACAGAACTTCTATCACGGAATAAAGCATCAAATTGACCATGCAGATCTGCTGGAACAACGGGTTCCAAAACCTACTCTGATGGTTACCACCACCAGGGATTTTTTCAGCATTCAGGGCGCCCGGGAAACCGCCCGGGAAGTAGAGAGGGTTTATGAAATATTCGGGAAACCAGAGAATTTTTCAATGATTGAGGATGAGGCAGGACATGCTTCTACACAGAGGAACAGAGAACGAAAATATGCTTTTTTTCACGAGCACATGAATCTTTCCGGAAGTTCTACCGATGAAACGGTAGAATACCTTACCCCTGAAGAACTAACCGTTACCAAAACCGGCCAGGTTTTGACCTCCCGGAAAGGTAAGTCAACTTTTATGCTCAACAGGGAAAAAGCGGAAGAACACATTTCAGCTTTGGAAAAGCGCAGGAAAAAGACTTCTGAAGATCCGAAAGAAATTATTCCGGCAGTAAAAAAGCTCTCCGGATATAAATACCCGGAAGTTGATACAAGTCCTGTTTTTGCAGGCCATTTTGTAAGGGAGGGGTATAAAATAGAGAAGTATTTTGTCAGGGGACCCGGAAAATATAAAATACCCTACCTTTTGTTTAAACCGGAAAATGATCGCGATGAATATCCGATAGTGCTTTATCTCCATCCGGGAGGCAAAGCGGCCGAAGCACAGGCCGGTGGAGAAATTGAGGCCATGGTGAAAAAGGAATATGCTGTTCTGGCTCCTGACTTGGTTGGAGTCGGAGAGTTGGGGCCTGCAGGCTTCAACGGGGATGCCTATCAGTTTGAACTGGGGCGGGGAGCCTATAACATCTGGTTTTTCGGTCTGCAAGTAAAAAAAAGTATAGTTGGTGCTCAAGTTGATGATACCATATTGTTGTTAGAAATGCTTAAAAACCGGAAAGATATTAACACTCAGCGTATATCCGGCCTTGCTCGTGGAGGTTTGTGCCATACCCTGTTGCATGCGGCGGCATTCGAAAAGACAATCTCCCGCGTGGCTTTGATTAATCCCTTGCTTTCATATGAGTCCCTGGTGATGCATAAATATTATCAGCCCGAATGGATACAGTCCACAGTGCCGGGAGCAGTTTCCACCTATGACCTGCCGGATCTGGCCGCCTGTATTGCCCCAAGACCTCTTTGGATGATTGATATAGAGGATCACAGGATGCAAAAGGCCTCCGGGGATGAGACGGATAAGACTTACCGTTATACCCGGGAGGTTTATAAACATGCAAATGCCGGAAGCAGCTTTGTTATCAAATCGTGGGAGCGTTTTCAGGATTTTTCGGATATCCTTGAAGGCTGGTTATAAGTTATATGTATATGTTAAATGCTTTTTAAATTAAACCAATTATGAAACCCATTTCCAGAAGAGATTTTATACTGAAAACAAGTGCGGGAATAGCCGGTGTGGCTCTGAGCAGTCCAATCGCCGGCGTGTTAGCTCAGTCGGGTGATCTGACCCGTAAGATCACCCGAAAAGGTAGAAAAGTTCGTGTTGCTTTGGTAGGAACAGGAGTCAGAGGGGTGTCAACATGGGGGTCACAACTGATCGGCTCTTACAGTGATTATGTGGAGATGGTGGGTTTGTGTGATATCAACATGAAGCGTGTTAAAGTGGGCAAAGAACTGATCGATACAAATGCCCCTGTATTTCACTCCACCGAATTTGACCGGATGATTGAAAAGACCGGACCCGATCTGGTTATAATAACCACCACAGATTGTTTTCACGGAGAATATGCAGTAAGAGCTATGGAGCTGGGATGCGACGTGCTTTCGGAGAAACCCCTTGCCACGGAGGCCGGCCAATGTCAGAGAATACTTGAAGCTGAGGCGAGAACAGGAAAAACCGTGTGGGTCTTTTTTAACGCCCGTCATAGCGGAAGCGCCATGCAGGCAAAGAAGATTCTTGACAGCAATGAGATAGGAAAGCTTATTTCAGCAGAATTCCATGAGTATCTGGATGTGCATCACGGGGCTTCCTACTTTCGCAGATGGCACGGAAGAAAAAAATTTTCCGGTTCGCTTCTGGTGCATAAGGCCTCGCACCATTTCGATAAGATCAACTGGTGGATGAATGCCGATCCGGTTGAAGTTACTGCTTTTGGCAAGGTGGCTTTTTACGGGAGCAACAATGGCTTCAGAGGAGAAAAATGCAGGAAGTGCCCGTTTCAGGACCGGTGTGATTTTTACTGGGATATTACTGAAAGCGACCGATACATGAAACTATACGTGGATTGTGAGGATGAGGATCATTATGTGCGGGATAGTTGTGTATGGGATCACGGCATTACTTCGTACGATACACAGACCGTTCAGGTTAAATACAACAATGGGGTGCTGCTGAATTATTCGTTGAATGCATTTATGCCGTATGAAGGCCAGCAGATAGCATTTAACGGTACAAAAGGGCGCCTGGATATTCGCAACTACCACCGGCAACCCTGGGAGGTGCCTTATGCCTCAGAGCTGAGAATAACAAAAAGCTTTGAGGATTCCCGGACTATGAAAATCGGAGGAGAAGAAGGCATTGATGTCACCACAGGCAAAGAAGGTGTGGAAACGTTTAAAGCACAGGGCGAAAGAGGAGGACATGGAGGTGCCGATCCCCATGCCAAGGACCTTCTGTTCATACCGGATAAGCCGGATCCGCTGAATCAGACTGCCGGCAGCCGTGCAGGGGTTATGGCCTCCCTGATTGGTATAGCAGCCCGTAAGTCCATTGAATCAGGAGGAAAACTGGTGAAAATTTCCGATCTTATTGATTATCCTACTACATGGAATTGGTGGGGTGCCAGGAGTTAGCTTTTGGCATTATGGATTGAAGCCGAATATTTATAGTTTGAACTGTCAAATTTTTTATTTTTATCAGAAGCCTGCGACTTCTGAATTCACTTTATAAGTTAAACACAAACTAAAAAAACTATAGACCAATGAAAACCACCAGACAATATGCTTTGATCAGAGGCTTTTTTGTAATCCTTTTGATGCTTGTTATTTCAGTTTTTCAGACAAATGCCCAGGAGGTGCAGTTTCCTCCAAAAAATCATCCCGATACTGATAATTGGCAGAAAGTGTTTGAGACCGACTTGTCCAACGCCATTGACCCCGACGGGATATGGGGCTTTGAAGATGGCATCATGACTGCTACCGAAGATGGGGCCATCTTTACAAAAGAGGAATACGACAATTACCTGCTCGATCTGGAGTTTAAGTTCGGTGAACATGCCAATAGCGGGGTGATCGTACACACCTCAGACTACAAAAATTGGATACCGAATTCTGTAGAAATCCAGATTTTCGATGACTATTCCATGGATGAAGATCCCCCTTCAAAAACTTCATGCGGCGCCGTCTTTGGTCATCTCGCACCGACGAAAAGCGTGGTCAAAAAGCCGGGCAAATGGAATCGCATGACAGTAGGTTGCAAAGGACAAATGATCTATGTAGTGCTGAACGGGGAACCGATTATCGAATTCGATATGTCCCGATACACCAGCAGTGAAAAAAATCCGGACGGAACCGATATCTTCGACTGGCTCTCCAAACCCAAGGCCGAGCTGCCTACAGAAGGCAAAATTGGCTTCCAGGGTAAGCATGGCGATGCGGATATCTATTTTCGCAATCTGAAGATCAAAGAACTCTGAGGAATGATTAAATGATTTTTCTGATTTCACTTTAGATATGAACACCTTCAGGTTAAAAGCAGCCATGATTTTTATCCTTGTTTATTTAGGGAGTGAGGATGTTTTTGCCCAGTTGTATCCAACAGGTTCAGAACAGAATAAATCAGGATTTCAGTGGCCAAAGGGAAAGGAGATGGCCCTTAGCCTTACTTTCGATGATGCCCGAGTGTCACAGGTAGAAAAAGGCATTCCCTTGCTCAACAGCTATGACGTCAAGGCTACCTTTTATATTTCCCCTCATAATCTCTTAAAAAAGCTGGAAGGATGGAAGAAAGCAGTTGAAACGGGGCATGAGATAGGCAATCACACTGTGGATCACCCCTGCAGTGGTAATTTTGAATGGTCAAGGGAGAATGCACTGGAAGATTATACGTTTCAGAAGATGAGGGCTGAGCTTGATTCTGCCAATGAATTCATAGAAAAAAAACTGGGCATCCGGCCTGTTTCCTTTGCCTATCCCTGCGGACAAACATTTGTTGGCAGGGGAAAAAAGACAAAAAGCTACGTGCCCCTTGTAGCTTCTATGTTTGAGACGGGACGCGACTGGCTCAACGAAGTCCCCAATGATCCAGCTTACTGCGATAGGGCCAAACTTACTGCCATGGAACTCGATGGTAAATCATTTGAAGAGGTTAAAAAGCTGATTGAATCAGCCAGAAACAAAGGGCAATGGCTTATCCTTGCCGGCCATGAGATGGATGAAGGTGGAGCGCAAACTTCCCTTTTGTCTACCATCGAAGCCATCTGTAAATATGCCGGGGATCCGGCCAACGGTATCTGGTTAGCCCCTGTAAACCAAATTGCTTCGTTTGTTAAAGAGCAAAGAGGTGAGACACCATTTACGGGAGAGCCTGGAGATACTTATATAAGAATGTTGCTACGAGCTCAACGGAAACAGGCCGCAATGAGGACATGGTAATAATTTGTTGATGAGGTTTTATTTTATATTGGGAATTAATTTTTCATTATTTTATTTTTAGTGAAATTTCGTGTTTTAGTGTTTTGGTGGCAGAAAAAACTACTTTAGGCCGGACCCCATTTTAATTCTAAAATACAATTGTCAGAGTCTAATAGCTTAACTTATACATTATGAACAGAATCTATTCATTACTTTCAGCCCTTGCGCTTTTGGCCCTTATCTCCTGCAATCAATCTCCGGAGAAAGACAGCCAAAAGGAACGACCGAACATCATCCTGATCATGGCCGATGACATGGGATATGAAACACTTCAATGCTACGGAAGCGCAGAATATCAAACACCCAATCTTGACCGGCTGGCGGAAACCGGGATGCGGTTCACCAATGCCTATTCAACTCCTTTGTCTACGCCTTCCCGGGTAAAGATTATGACCGGGCAGTACAATTTCAGGAATTATTTTCGTTTTGGTAGCCTGCGTACCGGAGAATATACCTTTGGTCATCTGGCAAAGGATGCGGGTTATTCTACATTGGTGGCCGGAAAATGGCAGCTTGCCGATAGATCCTACTACAAGGATCCCAAACATGATCCCTACCATTTTGGTTTCGATGAATACTGCCTCTGGCAGGTGTATCCCGGCGACTACTGGCGTAGATACAAGAATCCTGTGGTTATGAAGAACGGTCGCTATCTGAAAGACATCTATGGAAAATATGGTCCCGATATCTACACGGAAGCGATAACCCAGTTTATTGAGGACCATCAGGAAGAGCCTTTCTTTATTTATTATCCGATGGCTCTGCCCCACAAACCTTTCCTTCCCACCCCTGACAATGAGGAATATGATAATTTGAGTCCTTCTGATGTTTACGGATTCAATGATACCACTTATTTCAAGGATATGATAGCCTACGTGGATAAATTGACCGGAAGGATCGTAAATAAACTGGAAGAAACCGGAACAAGGGAAAATACCCTGATCCTGTTTACCGGCGATAATGGTACCGACCGTGAAGTACGCTCCGAAATGAAAAACGGAGAAGTGATCCGTGGAGGGAAAAGTCTGCCTGTTGAGACAGGTACCCTCGTTCCTTTGATAGCAAGCTGGGAAGGAAAAATTGAGGAGGGACAGGTCAATTCCAATTTTGTGGGTTTCTCGGATTTCCTGCCAACTTTTGCAGATGCCCTGAATACGGAGATACCCGATAGTGTCGCTGTGGACGGGATTAGTTTTTATAATCAGTTGATGGGCCAGAAAGGACCCAAACGTGAATGGATATATTGCCATTATGACGACGGGAAAGGTTCATTCGAGGGAGCAGAATACGTGCACAATAAAAAGTGGAAGCTTTACCGGAACGGCGAATTTTATAACATTGATAAAGATTCGCTGGAAAAGAATCCCATTCCTGAAGAAGAAATGACTGAACCAATGAAACAGGAAAAACATGAATTGCGAGCTATATTGGACTCGTTGAGGTAGTTTATTTAAATATAGTTGGCAGTGGGCAAAGGGCAGCTTACTATATTGCAGAACCAAATTTAAGGAAATAGAGATAGCAAGTTGGCAATGGGCAAAAAGCAGTTGGCAAACCACAAATTCTAAAGTCTGTGCCCGGAACCAAAATATTTTTCAGAAAGTAATTCATTTGCAAATTTATGCCTTCTAAATGCCCTCTTATTAACATGTTAAATGTTTCAATATTAACTATGAAAACCTTAAAACTTTCACTTAATAAATGCATAACTTTAATTATCTGAAACCTTTGCCAACTGCCCTTTGTCCACTGCCAACTATAATAAAAAAAAGAAATATGAAAACAAAAACCCCTTTAACAAAAAGTGTATCGCGGTTATTAGACATAACCGGGATGTTTTCCCTGGCTTTTCTTTTGGGTTGTGTTTCAGAAAAGGAGAAACAAAAACCCAATGTGATCATCATCATGGCCGATGACTTGGGATACGGTGATCTGAGTTGCTACGGCAGTGAATACATCCAGACCCCCAACATCGATTCGCTTTCTGAACACGGGCTTACCTTTACCGATTACCATTCCAACAGCTCGGTATCCACTCCCACAAGGGCGGCAATGCTGACCGGCCGCTACCAGCAGCGCAGCGGACTGGAGGGGGTGATCTATGTGAGGGGAGAGACCCGCCAGACTGGCATGGCGCCTTCCGAAATTACTTTTGCGGATGTATTGAAAGATGCAGGCTATACCACAGGTATTATGGGCAAGTGGCACCTGGGGTATAAAAAGAAATTCAATCCTGTTCATCAGGGATTTGATGAGTTTTACGGATACCTCAGCGGCAATATTGATTTTCACTCCCATTACGACAATGCCGGTATCTACGATTGGTGGCACAACCTGGATACTATCCGCGAGGAAGGCTATGTTACGGATTTGATTACAGACCATTCCGTGGAGTTCATCCGGGAAAATAAGGATAAACCTTTTCTTTTGTATATACCCCATGAAGCGCCCCATGTTCCTTTCCAGGGAAGAAATGATACGGCATATCGGTATCCTGACCGGGATTTTTCTTACCTTGGGCCTGTAGAAGATACCGCGGCCACTTACCGGGAAATGGTGGAGGTAATGGATGAAGGCATTGGCCGGGTTATGAAAACCCTGCGTGATCTTGATCTGGAGGAAGAGACCTTTGTGGTATTCTGTTCCGACAACGGAGCCCGGTTTGGAAGCAACGGGAACCTGAGGGGCGATAAGGGCACGCTCTGGGAAGGCGGACACCGTGTGCCGGCTGTGGCTTACTGGAAGGGAAAAATTGAGCCCGGCCGCATCGATGAGCTGGCGGTCTCTTTCGACCTTTTTCCCACCATGCTTTCTATTACAAATACGAAAAAGCCCGATACTTTGAACCTCGACGGTATGGATCTTTCTCCACTGCTGTTTCAGGGTGAAACATTGCCGGAGCGAACGGTGGTGTGGCGCTACCGGGGAGAAAAGGCGGTCAGGAAAGGCCCGTGGAAGCTCATGATCACCGAATCCGACACCCTCCTGTTCGACCTGGAGACCGACCGGGATGAATCCAATGACCTGGCGCGGGAAAATCCCGGAAAGGTAGAGGAACTGCTGAATGAGTATCGACAGTGGAAAGCAGATGTAGTAAAAGGAGTAACCATGAGAACGGATTAGCCGGTTTATTTCAATTTGTCTATGAATCCCGTGTTCGTTAGCTTTGTGCTGATGTAACTTTTAATTTTAAATTATATGATGAGTAGCTCAGAAATAGTAAAATGTATGGATAAGAAGCCGGTACTCACCTTATTGATTGTGATCTTTACTAAGATAGCAGCTTTCCAGGCGATTGCCGGCGGTAATCCCGGAGAAGACCGTTTGGAAGAGAAGAGTCCCAACATCGTTTTTATTATGGCCGATGATTTAGGCTTTGCAGATATTAACTGTTTTGATCCCCTGAACCGAAGTTATTATGAGACTCCAAACATCGACCGGCTGGCACAACAGGGTATGAAATTCACGCAGGCCTATACCAATGCTGCCAATTCTGCCCCCACGCGAGCTGCTTTGATAAGCGGGCAGTACTATCCCAACCAGCCCATTTATCATGTAGGGAGCAGCGGACCTGGAGAGATGATTCCCGCTCCCAATGCCGATAAATTGCCGAAAGAAAAGATTGCAGATGCGGAGATTTTAAAGAAAGCCGGATATACCAATGCCTTGATTGGCAAATGGCACCTTGGCGATCCAACAGAATTTGGTCCCAAAGCGCAGGGATACGATGTGAATGTTGGAGGATACAATGCAGGCAATCCCGGTGTCTGGGAAGGAGGGTATTTCAGGCCGGACAACAACCCTTATATCAATGATGCCGGTAAGGAGGAATATCTTACCGATTATCTGACAAGGAAAGCCATCGGGTTTATTGAGGATCATAAAGAAGGCCCGTTTTATCTTAACCTGTCCTTTTATACTCCCCATAGTCCTTTTCAGGCGCCTGAGGAGATAGTAGAGAAGTACGAACAAAAAGAACCCGACAGAGGCCATAACCATGCAACCTATGCTGCTATGATTGAAATAATGGACCGAAATGTAGGCAAAATCATGGATGCATTGGAAGCGGCAGGGATTGACGATAATACCATGCTTATCTTTTACTCCGATAATGGAGGCCGGGGTGGATATGGATTTTTGGGTCATGAAGAAAACAATGTTACCAGCAATGCACCCCTGAAAGGAGGGAAAGGAACATTTTACGAGGGCGGCATACGGGTGCCGATGATTGTCCGATGGCCCGGCGTAACTACTCCCGGAAGCACCAGTGATGAGCCCGTAATAAGCATTGATTTTTACCCGACTTATCTGGAAGCAGCAGGTATCGAGCAATCTAAGGATTATAAGTTAGACGGGAAAAGCCTGCTTCCCCTGTTAAAAGACCCCGCACAAACGATCGATCGGCGGGCACTTTATTGGCATTTTCCGGGATATCCCAACAACCCCTGGCGTACCACGCCGGTCAGTGTGATCCGGTCCGGACCGTGGAAGTTGATGAAGTTTTATGAGACAGGAGAAATTAAACTCTATAATTTGGACAAGGATCAGGGGGAGGAACATAATTTGGCAGAAGATCGTCCACAGGTCCGTGATAAACTGATTCATCACCTGGAGCAGTGGCTGGAAGAAAATGATGCTCCTTTGCCGGAATTTCCCTAATTTGGACAAGGCAAAACCAAACCAAACCAAACAGGATGCTTTCTAGGAATTTAATGTGTTTCCGTTTTGGTTTGTCCAAATTAGCAAGCAAAATTTATGAGGCATAATTATCTAAAGGTCATGATCTTTTTCAATTATTTTTATCTTTGAAAATAGCCTCATAAATTTTGCCACAGTACCTTACCGGGTAAGTTTTGCCAAAAAAAGGAAGAATTTGACCGGTAAGGTAATAACATTGAAAATCAACTAAAAATATTATTTTTATGAAACATTTTAAGCAATCGTTCCTTTTTTACCTGTTGTTATTGATTGTTGTCTTTAAAGGATACGGTCAGGAAGGTCAAAAAGAACAAACTTCAAAAGTACCTTATTACAATGCCGTTCAGTGGGTAAATCCGATGATCGATGCAGCGAACTCAAGATGGTTCTATTTTTCCTCTGCCTGCCGGCCTTTCGGAATGGTCAATCTTAGCCCCGATACCCGGATTGGTGGAGCCTGGGGGGCAGGTTACCGGTATGAAAGGGATACCATTGTTGGATTCAGTCATATACACGCCTGGCAATTGGCAGGGGTTTCTGTATTACCGGTGGTTGAAGACGTTGATCCCCGGAAAGGGGTTGAGGCTTACGAGTCGAAATTCAGCCATCAGCGGGAAGAAGCCCGACCCGGCTATCATTATGTTCACCTTAACCGCTACGGGGTGGATGCGGAACTTACCTCCACCACCAGGGTAGGTTTTCACAGGTACACTTTTCCTGCTTCCGAAGAAAGCCGGATATTGTTTGATCTGGGAGGAAGACTTGGTCCATCCCAAATGACAGAGGGTGAGGCCCGGATCGTTAATGACAAGGAAATAGCAGGCTATACGGTAAACGGACCTACCCGGAGAAGGCCCAAAGAATATCCTGTTTTTTTCGTTGCGCGTTTCAGTAAACCCTTTGAAAGCATGGACGGATGGCAGGGAGAAAACTTGATGCAGGATATTGAAGAGGTTTCCGGATCAGAATCGGGAATAATGATCAACTTCAATACAAGCGATGATGAAGAAATTTTAATGAAGGTGGGGATTTCCTATTGCAGCCCGGAACAGGCCAGGCTGAATCTTGAAACTGAGCTGGCACACTGGGATTTTGATCGTGTGGTTAAAGAATCCGCTGAAGAATGGAATAACTGGTTGTCAAAAATTCAGATAAGAGGAGGCAGCGATAAAGAAAAAACCCGCTTCTATACCGATTTATGGCATGCCCTTCAGGGTAGAAGAATCATCAGTGATGTGAACGGAAAATACAGCGATTATACGGGAGAGAAAAGAAGGGTGAGGCAGCTCCCCATTGATGAACAAGGCAATCCTGAGTTTAATTATTATAACTCCGACTCTTTCTGGGGTGCTCAGTGGACACTAAATACCCTTTGGCACCTGGTATACCCGGAAGTTTCCGAAGAATTCATCAATTCAATGCTTACCATGTACAAGGATGGTGGATTGATACCACGCGGGCCTTCAGGCGGGAATTATACTTTTGTGATGACCGGAGCATCTTCAACCCCGTTTATTGCCAGCGCCTGGCAAAAGGGAATACGGGGCTTTGATCCTGAAATGGCCTATGAGGGGATGAAAAAGAACCATCTTCCAGGCGGTCTGATGAGTAAAGCCGGTTATGAACATGAAACCAACAAGGGCGGTGGAATTGAATACTATATGGACAGGGGCTATGTGCCGGAAGGAATTGAAGCAAGAGGTTTTCATCTTGACGGGGCAGGCATGACTTTGGAATATGCCTATCAGGACTGGTGCCTGGCCCAAATGGCAGATGCACTTGGAAAAGACCGGGACAAGGAAAGATTTCTGGCAAGATCACGGAACTATCGGAATCTTTATAATCCGTCGACCGGATGGATGCGCCCTAAAAACATGGACGGCGTCTGGATTGAACCCTTTGAGCCGCTTAACTCAGAAGGTTTTGTGGAATCCAATGCCGCCCAGATGACCTGGTTCGTCCCTCATGACGTAAAAGGACTGGCTGAGTTAATGGGAGGTTATGAAGCGCTTACTGACAAGTTGAACAGAAGCTTCGAGAGAGCCCGGCCGGTAGATTTTGTAGACAGCGATTCCTGGGTCAATTACAGCAACCAGCCTTCCATGCAGATGGCCCATATCTTTAATTATTCTGAAGCTCCCTGGCTTACCCAGTACTGGACCCGTCAGGTTATTGAAACTTCATTCAGTGGAGTTACGCCCCAATCGGGATACAATGGAGATGAAGACCAGGGATTGATGGGTGCTTTATCGGTTTTGATGAAAACCGGCTTGTTTGAACTACATGGGGGTGCGGCCAAAAAACCATTTTATGAGATAGGGAGCCCCATCTTCGACAAAATAACCATATACCTGAATAATGATTACTATCCGGGCGAAAAATTTGTTATTGAAACCTTTAATAATAAAGAAGAAAATTATTATATTCAAGGCGCCTCGTTGAATCAATCACCCCATAGCAAGCCATTTATATTGCATGAAAAGGTGATTAAAGGAGGTAAACTGGAATTACGGATGGGAGATAATCCAAATAAATCATGGGGAGAACACTCTCCCTCCAATTTGTTATCGAATTGAAATATTATTGTCCAAAATACTTCTCATATGTCAATAAGGAAAAATATCAAAGAGATTGTAGGGCTAATAACTACAGCCCTGATTTCTGTTTTTTACGCGCAAGCCGAGGGTCAGAATCAATCCCGGAAGCCAAATATCCTCTGCATCATGGTAGATGACCTTGGCTACGGGGACCTATCATATACCGGAGCCGAAGATCTTCATACCCCAAACATAGACCGCTTGTTTGAAAACGGTATGGAGTTCACCGATTTCTACGCCAACTGCACGGTTAGCTCGCCTACACGTGCAAGCCTGATAACAGGACGCTACCCTGATCTGGCTGGTGTTCCTGGAGTTATCCGTACCCACGAGACCAACAGTTGGGGTTATCTCAGAGAAGACCTGGTTACCCTCCCGCAGATGCTGAACAAAGCCGGCTATCATACCGCTATTATCGGGAAATGGCACCTGGGCCTGGAGCCACCCAATATCCCCAATGAAAGGGGATTTGATTATTTTAAGGGATTTCTGGGTGATATGATGGACGACTACTGGACCCACCTCAGGCACGGAAACAACTACATGCGTGATAACAGGAAAGAGATAAACCCAAAGGGCCATGCAACCGACCTGTTTTCCGAATGGTCCGTGGATTATCTTGAAAATGCCAAAGATAAGGAGTCTCCCTTTTTTCTTTATCTGGCCTATAATGCACCCCACTTTCCCATACAACCTCCGGAAGAATGGTTTGAGAAGGTGAAAAAGAGGGAACCGGATCTATCGGAAAAACGTGCCAAAAATGTAGCTTTTGTGGAACATCTGGATGCCGGTGTTGGCCGGGTTATGACCGCTCTTAGAGAAGAAGGGCTGTATGAAAATACACTCATTATTTTCACCTCCGATAACGGGGGAAGCTTACCCCATGGAGCTTCCAACGGACCGCTGAGAGGCGGAAAACAGGATATGTATGAAGGCGGCATCAAAGTACCTACCGTTTTTACCTGGGAAAATACCATTGAATCCGGCTCCAGGTGCGAAAGCCGTGGACTGACCATGGATATCTTCCCCACCCTTTGCGAAGTAGCCGGTGTGGAAATCAACTATGAAATTGACGGGGTGAGTTTATATCCCAGCCTTATGGGAAAAGACCAGAACACGGATGAGCGTGTTGTTTACTTTGTGCGCCGGGAAGGACACAGATACGGGGGTCTTGCTTATTATGCAGCAATGAAGGGAAAATATAAACTGCTTCAGAATACCCCTTATGAATCTATGCAGCTTTTCAATATTGTGTCCGACCCATACGAGAGATGGCCGCTTGACGAAAGCAACAATGCCTTTGGTGAGCTGAAAGACAGCCTGACTCAGCATATCCGGAAAACAGGGGCCATTCCCTGGCAAAAGGAATAAATGAATGTTTTATCTTATAAAGACCATTAGTTATGAAAAATTTCCCTACAAAATCAATCGCACTGGCCGGCGTACTTTCGTTAGGTATCCCGGGCCAGCAA
>JBKGZA010000058.1:0-16449 GCA_046545815.1 Bacteroidales bacterium | reverse complement strand
ATATATATCACTGACATATTTGATACCCGTCAAGATCCTTCAAAAATGAAAGGATAGCTTCACCAAATAATCACAATAATTTTCCGGGAATCTCGATGTCAAATTTTGGTGTATAAAACACTCTAAAGTCTCCGCAGCAAAATATCTTTTCGCGCTTCCGCAGAAAAATTGACCGGGTTGTTTTTATTTCCTGTTTTTTCTTCGGCAATTTCAACCGCCTGTGATTCAGTAAGGCCATAACCGCTGAAGCGTTCCAGACCGAATGATTCGGTCATGTCATTCAATCTCCGGATAAACTGATCCAGGTAATAATCATCGGATTGTTCCTGTAAGGTTTCTCCGGCAAACAAAACCCCCACCTTTACATATTTATTTAATGCCGGACTTTCTGGATCGTTTGTCTTCAAAGCCTTTATATTGCTTTCATGCACTGCAGCCATCAGTGTTCCGCAAACCTGTCCATGTGGCATGTCAATTAAACCTCCTATGGATGAAGCAAAGCCATGCACAAGTCCCAGACCGGCATTAGCCAAAGCAAATCCTGATATGAGGGCAGCAAAAGACATGTCAGTACGTGCCGTAAGATCATCTCCACTATGAACAGCCTTTTCAAGCGCCCGGTGAACCGCTTTCAGGCCTTCCCAGGCCCATGCATCGGTTAAAACACTGGCTTTGGTAGAGACATAGGCCTCCAGCAACTGTGTAAAGGCATCCATTCCGGAAGCAGCAGTAATCGCAGTCGGACAGGATAACACAAGCTCAGGATCAACCAGGGCAATATCCGGTACATAATTGTTGTGGCGAAGGGATTTTTTGAACCCATTCTCCCCTACTTCTGAAATAACGGCATTATTGGTTGCTTCGCTGCCCGTGCCTGAGGTGGTGGGAATCGCAATAAAAGGTAATTTCCTGCCATCGGGTTTCTTTGATCCCACGCCCTCAAGATAGTCCTTTACCGGTTCATTTAAGGCAAGCATAGCCGATACAGCCTTGCCGGTATCAAGCACACTCCCCCCTCCTATCGCCACGACTATATCGATGTTTTTGGAGACATTTTCCTGCACGATCCCATCGATTAAAGCCGGGGAGGGTTCATGGCTTACACTTGCTTTTGATACACGAAAGCCATTGTCATCAAGGGAAGCGATAATCTCCCGGCCTTTTTCTGATTGGATGAAACTCCCTGAGCCATGTATGAGTAGTATGTTATTCCCGCATTTCCCGGCTTGTTCTGGTAATTCTTTTATTTTACCCGGCCCGAACAGGATATGAGGTGTGTTGATCAGTTGAAATGGATCTACCATGCCGATTTATCTTTAGGTGCCACAACTTTGTGTTTTATCCCCTCCCGCGGCTTAGCCATCCAGTCGGCAACCGTATCCCGCCATTTTTTGTAATGATCGGTTTGTTTGTGAGCAGCAGCAGCTTCTTCCGATTCATAAGCCTCATAAAGGGTGAATTTGGCAGGGTTTTCATCGTCCTGCAAAACATCAAAACGAAGATTTCCCGGCTCTTTCATGGAAAACCTATGATTTTCCATGGTAGCTTCAATAAACTGATCAATAAATTCTTCTTTTACATAAACATGAACAAGCGTTGCAATCATAGTTGTTTGGATTTTATCTGTTTCTAATATTGCACAATTTGTCTTCTCTTTTTCTCTTATTTTTAACCGGTATCTGCCAGATTAATCACCCTCATTCATACCAACCAATGAGACATGCCATGGCATGTCTCTACTCACTTCTATCCCCTCTGCCCTTCTTCTCCCATTCTCATCTTCCCGTCTTCTCGTCTTCTTATTCCATCGTTCTTTCATCCCTTCGTGCAGTCGTGCAGTCGTGCAGTCGTTCTGCCTAATCTTCGAGACGCAAGCATTGCGTCTCTACTGCTGTAGATTTTTCTCAATCATCTCTCTTCTCCCATTCTCCCATTCTCATCTTCCCGTCTTCTTATTCCATCGTTCTTTCATCCCCTCGTGCAGTCGTGCAGTCGTGCCATCGTGCCCTCGTTCTGCCTCCTGCTTACTTATTACTGCCTACACTCTTACTCCATCTCCCCCATCTCCCTAAACAATTGTAAAGTTTCTTGCGCCTCTTTTTCGTTAATCTTTTGAATGGCAAATCCGGCATGGAGCAGCACATAATCTCCCTCCCTTACATCTTCCACCATCTGGATCCCTGCCGTATATTCGCTGCCGCCTACAGAGACCCGGGCTGTTTTGCCCTCTATTTTAATGACTTTTGCTGGTATACTCAAACACATATTACCTCCTTTTTTGGGCCGCAATGGCCAGTTGACCCAATGCAATTCCCCCGTCATTAGAGGGAACCAGTTTATTTCGATACACCTCAAAATTTAAATTCCTTAACCATTGTGTGGTAACCTCACTGAGATACTTATTCTGAAAAGTTCCGCCCGAAAGCACCACTTTTCTGATGTCATAACTTTCTCTTACCTCCCGGGCTGTAGTCGTGATAATTTTTGCCACGGTATTGTGAAATTTTGCAGCCATCACCGGCCCGGATTCACCCTGCTCCATATCTTCCACAATTTGTCTGAACACCGGAACAAATCCGATGCCCTTCCCTCCGCTTTCAAAATCATAATAACCTTCAATTTGCGGATCAATTATAGATTCCAGCTTCATGGGGGCTTCGGCTTCAAATCCGCTCTCGGTGCAAAGATTCAGCAAAGCCGATACGGCATCGAACAGCCTACCCGCACTGGAAGTATGTGGGGATTTAATGCCCTTTCTGATCATAGAAAGAATTAGCTTAACATCTTCCGGCTTTTTATTTTCTAAAAATGCAAATTCATGTTGATGAAGTTTCTCTCCAAAAGCCTGATATAAGTAGGATAATGCCATTCGCCAGGGTTCTTTAACCGCTTTTTCCCCACCTGGCATTGGAACATAGTCAAAGTGCGCATAGCGGGAATATTCGGAAAGGTCGCATATTAGAAATTCCCCTCCCCATATCTTCCCGTCTTCGCCGTAACCCGTGCCATCCAATGCAATCCCGAGCACTTTCTCATCCAACTGATTCTCTGCCATGCATGAGGCGATATGGGCATGATGGTGCTGCACTTGTAGCCACTGAATCTTATCGTTCCTCTGTCCTTGCTTGTTTACAGCCTTCTGAGCTACAAAATTTCTGGCGTATTTCGTGGAAAGGTAATCCGGATGCATATCGCTTACCACAAAGCCGGGGTCAACCCTAAAAAGGTGCATGAACTGCCGGGCCGCCTGAGTAAAAAAATTGTAGGCTTCATAATTTTTCAGGTCGCCTGTATGCTGACTCATAATAGCCTGATTCCCTTTACCCACGCAAAAACAATTTTTTAATTCGGCGCCGGTGGCAAATATGCCATCCACATCCAATCCCATATCCAGAGGTTCGGGTATATATCCCCTGGCACGCCTGATCAGGCATTCCCCCCCATCAATAATCCTCACCACCGAATCGTCCACCCGGTTATATATCTCTCTGTTGTGAAACAAGAATGCATCAACCAATCCGCTCAAACGGGAATAAGCTGTTTCATTGTCCATGATCAGCGGTTCATCGGATATATTGCCGCTGGTCATAACCACTGCCGGAAGATCAATCTCTTCAAACAACATATAATGTAAAGGCATATAAGGTAGCATAGCCCCAAGCGTATCGAGACCATCATTAAGGGACTGGGAAAGGCCGGTATGTTCCTTCAAAAGCACAATGGGCCTTCTCCAGGAAGTAAGGCTCTTTTCCTCTGCCTCATTCACCCTGGCATATCTTCTGATGGTATCCACATCGGGAAACATACAGGCAAAAGGCTTCTGATCCCTACTTTTTAACATACGTAAACGTCGGACAGTTCGATCCAGCCTGGCATCACACATCAGATGAAACCCTCCGATCCCTTTAATGCCAATGATCCCGCCTTTGTAAAGCAATTTCTTCATTTCAGAAAATATCCTTTCCGTTTGGCGGATTATGCGCCCATGCTGATAATACTCGTATTCCGGTCCACAATGGTTGCAGGCAACGGGTTGTGCATGAAACCTCCGGTTGTTCACATCGGTATATTCTTCATAGCATTCTTTGCACATCCTGAACCGATGCATGGTAGTATTGGGCCGGTCGTATGGCAGGTCTTTAATGATGGAAAATCTCGGGCCACAATTGGTGCAATTGATGAAAGGATAATGTATCCGGTGCGACTGAAATTTCATGTCTTCCAGGCAATCATTGCAAACAGCAATATCCGGACTGATCTCTGTAATCTGCCCGGAATGGTCATTGCTTCTGTGAATATAAAAACCCTCCAAATCTTCTTTTTGACTTTTCATAAGCTGAATCGAACGTATGGAAGAAGCAGCCGGTGCGCGGGCTCTCAAAAGGGAAATGAATCGTTCCACCTGATCTTGCTCTGCCTGAACTTTGATCATCACCCCATCGTTACGGTTTTCAACCCATCCGGTTAAACGCTGCTCTGTGGCCAGGCGGTAAATAAACGGGCGAAAACCAACTCCCTGCACCAGACCTTTAATATGTATCTTATAAGCAATTTGAATGTTCAAAATTTTTTTCTAATTTATAAAATATAATCAGCAAATAGTCCCTCACCAAATGAAATTTACAATTTACCATCACCAATCTTATTTCAGTACTCCGGAATGGTACATCAACCGTTCCAGTTCAACCATCAGATTCACATTGTTTACCATTACATCATCCGGTACTCTAAGCAGAACAGGTGCCAGGTTGAGTATCCCTTTGATTCCGTATTGCACCAGAAGATCAACAGACTCCTGAGCTACAATCTCCGGAACAGCAAGGATGGCAACTGATACATAAAAAGCATCAATCACCTCCTCTAAGTTTTCAAGACCATAAATGGGTATGTGATATTTTTTGTTGATTTTCGCCGGATCGATATCAAATCCGGCTACAATATTCATGTTGTTATCGGAAAAACCCTTATATCGGGAAAGCGCCATCCCCATATTCCCCATACCAACAATGATCACATTTTGTATGCGGTCCTTACCGAAAATTTTTTCCAGTGAACTCAACAAATCATCAATGTCATAACCTCCCCTACGATTACCTTTAATTCCGAAATTGGAGAAATCTTTCCGTACCAGTTCCGCACTGACACCGGCTTCCTTGCCCAGGGTATAAGAAAAAACCTTCTCAAGGCCCATCTTCCTCAGTCTGACCAGCCCCATCCTATATTTTAAAAGTCTTTTGGTCTGTATGAACGTACTCATTTTTTATTGTGAAAATTTTCTCAATAATGTTTAAAAAGTGAAATATAAAACATTTTTTATAAAATAACAATCTCTTACAAAATGTGGTTCATAGAACTATTTATAATTAAACTTAATTAAAATTATGTTTTTTTTTGTGATATTGTTAAAAAAGACTTGACACAAATTCACATCTTTCCTATATTGTTTTGTGAAAATTATAACAATAATTATGGACAAATATTACTCCTTATCCAAGCAAGAATGGGATAAAGCGCTTACCCGGCTAACAAAAAATTATCATGTATATGCCCCGCTTCCATGGGGTGAAAACCAAGACTACGAGAAGATAGACGAAGATTCCATCCCTGACATTATTTACAACCACCCCAAACCTGCCACTCCATTAAAAACTTTCTTCCTCCCAATTAAGGAAAATGTTGTAAACATAGAAAAGCCGGATAAAAAAAGGATCATTATGGGGATTCCCTCCTGTGATCTGAGCGGAACCAATATACTCGATGAAATTTACCTGGAGGAACCCTTTGTAGATCCTGCCTATAAAAAGAACAGGGATTCATCCATACTGATCGGCAGCGATTGTCATACACTGCAGGAACACTGCCATTGCACTGCTTATGGCATCAAACCCTATCCCCGGGAAAACCATGACCTTACCATCTCACTTCTGGAAGATACAGTTTACCTGCAGCTTAATTCCAATAAGGGAGAAGAGCTGATAGAGGAGTTAAAAAGCACTGTGTCACCAAGCGAACCGACAGAGAATGAAATACAGGAAATTCTGGACAAACGCAAAGCGGTAGAAGAAGAATTAAATAAAATCATTACAGACCTGCCCAATTATAAAGATACCGGAGAGCTAATCAAGGCCTCAGAAGATGGAATATGGAAAAAATATTCCGAAACATGTGTTTCTTGCGGGGCTTGCGCAACCATATGCCCTACCTGTACATGTTTTTTATTACTGGAAAGACCGGGATTTGAAAAAGTACGTCACCTGGATGCCTGCCAATATCCGGGATTTGAAAAAGTTGCCGCAGGAGAGGATCCTTTGAAAGAACTTTATAAAAGATTCCGAAACAGGTACATGTGCAAGTATGTATGGAAACCGGAAAAATTTGAATCCATAGCTTGTACGGGATGCGGAAGGTGTATTGAAGCCTGTATAGGAAACATCAGTAAAAATGAATTATTTATGGAATTAAAAAACAAATAAACTGCTTTTTAATGAAAGGAGACAACATATACAAGCCCTTAAAAGCGAGAGTGCAGGAGGTGATTGACGAATCTCCTACCATCAAGACCTTTGTGCTGAGGCCTGAAAAAAAATTCTACTTTAAAACAGGGCAGTTCATTGAGGTAGCTCTTGACGGCATCGGTGAAGCACCTTTCACCCCCTCCTCCTCTCCTCTGGTTACCGAACAGCTGGAAGTCACTGTGATGCGTACAGGCTACGTAACCCAAGAAATGCATCAAATGAAAGGCGGGGAAACCGTCGGAATACGCGGACCATTTGGCCGTGGTTATCCCCTGGAAAAAATCTACGACAAAGAAGTATTGATAATTGGCGGAGGATGCGGATTCGCTCCCTTGCGTTCGCTTCTTTACAATCTGGAAGCCGATAAGGATAAAATTAAAAAGGTAACCTTCTGCTATGGATCCAAAAATCCCAAAGAATGCATCTATGAACCCTATATTCAGAAATTGAGGAAGATCGATAAATTCGAAGTGATGCGTACAGTAGATGAAGCAGATGAAACATGGACTGAAGAAGTAGGTGTAGCCACGGTGCTTCTGGATAAGATTGATGTAAATATTGAGGAATCTGTGGCAGTAGTTGTAGGCCCACCCATCATGATGAAATTTAGTGTGCAGAAATTAATTGAAATGGGCTATCCGGAAAAGAATATTTACCTGTCCATGGAAAAAAATATGTCCTGCGGACTTGGAAAATGCGGCCACTGCATGATGGGAGAATATTTCGTTTGTAAAGACGGACCTGTTTTCAGTTACGATGAAATTAAGGATAAACCCGATATATGGAAATAACAAAAACAGGTTTCAATGAGAAATAAAAAAATACTGATCGACCTGACAAAACTAAGGGATCATCGCATTACAGGCAGAGGGGACAAACCCAGGCTGGATGGCATCCTTAGTGCATATCCAAATACCAACGGACTGAAAACCCTTCGGGAGCTGGCTGTTTTCAGGTTCAGTTGCCGGAGATGTGAGGAAGCCCCCTGCATAGACGTCTGCCCAGCCGATGCCCTCGAAAAAGATCATGAAGGAGTGATCGTGCGGCATACCAATCTATGCATCTCATGTAAATCATGTGTCACCATATGCCCCTTCGGCACGATGATGACCGATTTCTTCGAACACAAAAGAAATCCTGAGAATTATTTCGACCTGAATGATGAACGGGAGCTGAAACAATTTCTCGAATTCAATCCGGGAGGGGTCGTAAAATTGGTGGATACGGGAGAAAACGAGGAGGAAAACATTTATCAGCTTAACAATAAGGTATTGGTGAAAGAAATTCCTTATGAAAAATTAAAACATCAAAACAATGGGTGAGCAGTTATTTTACTTTTTTATCTATCCGGGATTGCTTTTTGCAGGCGTTGTTGGAGGACTGCTGTCGTGGTTCGACAGAAAAATGACGGCCAGGGTACAGTTCAGAAAAGGGCCTCCCCTGTTGCAGCCCTTTTATGATTTCCTGAAATTATTGCTGGCAAAAGAAACAATTCTTCCTGCCGGGGGATCCAAAATAACATTTCTCATTGCCCCGCTGTTCTCATTGATTGGCGCCACCCTGGCAGCAATGTTCATACTTCTGCCTTTATTAAGTACAGACATAGGCCTCCAGGCAGATGTGATTGTCATCTTTTATCTGTTGACAATTCCCTCTCTTTTTTATGTCATCGGAGCACTGGCATCGGGCAATCCCCTTGCTTCAATCGGAGCCTCCAGAGAAATTAAACTGATCATCAGTTATGAATTAACCTTTTTGCTGATCTTTGCTGCCATTATCCTGAAATCAGGGATGACCATAAATTTTCAGGAGATCATACAAATGCAGTCCGGAGGAAATGCTTTCATCGGAAGCCTTTCGGGAATTCTTTTATTTATCGCTGCACTCTTCTGTGTGCAGGCAAAGTTGGGCATGGTGCCTTTTGATGTTGCCGAAGCAGAAACGGAATTGTCCGAAGGCTCCTTTATTGAGTACAGCGGAACAGCCTATGCTCTGATCAAATTCACAAAATACATCATGCTCTTTATACTGCCGGCACTGGTGGTTGGTTTCTTTATGGCCGGATTCAACTGGGAAGGCATAGGCATATTGTGGTCAATACTTAAACTTCTGCTTGTGGTACTGCTGCTTACCCTCATCAGGAATACCAATCCGAGGCTCAAGATCAAACAGGCAATGCGTTTTTTCCTGGTGGGTATGAATATTCTGGTCATTGTTGCGATTATACTGACTTATTTTGGATTATAAAACTAATTCAATGGGACTTAAAAACTTTTGTCTGAAAAAATCACTTTGGTTGTTTCACTTTGCAGGGGCTTCCTGCAACAACTGCGATATCGAGATATTGGATGTCCTGACCCCCAGATACGATGTAGAACGCTTTGGAATGCAACTGATAGGGAGTCCCAGGCATGCAGACATTATACTGGTCAGCGGTTCCATCAACCAACGAGACAAGCCCAGACTTCTGGAAGTTTACAATCAGGCATCAAAACCAGTATTTGTATTGGCTTTTGGTGCGTGCGGATGTACAGGAGGAATTTTTGCCGAAGGAAATACATTCGCCGGACCGGTGGACCAAATCGTCCCGGTAGATGCATATATCCCGGGCTGTCCGCCAAAACCCGAAGCCATACTGGCTGGCATTTCCAAACTGGTAAAAAATATATAACCAATGGATAAGGAAACATTCATAAAACATATACAAGCGCAATTTACCGATGAGGTTTATGATACTTCCATAATCAAAAAAAATCGGATTATGGTAGACATCAATCCAAAAGCAATACTCAAGATTGCCGAACACCTGTATAGAGAAATGAAACTGAGATTCATCATTGCTTCGGCCTTTCACACAAAAAAAGGTTTTGAGATCCTTTATCACTTCTGCGACGACGTGGAAGGAAACATCATTAACATACATGTGGTACTGCCACAGGAAAAACCCGAAATCGAGTCATTGGCCAATATGCTGTCCGGCGCCAACTGGATCGAACGGGAAATGCATGAGCTTTTGGGAATCACCTTTCTGAATCATCCGGAACCCGAAAAATTGCTGTCCGAAGGTAACTGGGCGGAAGGTGTATATCCCTACAGAAAAAAATTCAAATAATATTTTTCAGGATATGGCAAACAGAAAAATCATACCGGTCGGACCTTATCACCCTTTACAGGAAGAACCTGAACTCTTCAAATTATATTGTGAAGGAGAAACGGTAAAGGACATAAAATGGGAAACGGGCTACAACCACAGGGGGATCGAGAAGCTCAGCGAATCAAAAACTTTTGAGCAGGTCTTTTTCCTGGTGGAGCGAATTTGTGGTATCTGTTCGACCTCACACCCCTTTGCATATGCAAACTGCATGGAAGAGATCGCGGATGTGGAAATTCCGGACCGTGCAAAATATATCCGATCCATTATCGGAGAACTTGAAAGATTACACAGCCATTATCTGTGGGTTGGTCTTGCCGGACATTTTCTGGGATATAACACGGTATTTATGTGGGCATGGAAATACAGGGAACCCATCCTCGACATGCTTGAGATCATCTCCGGAAACAGGAACAGCTATGCCATGTTCAAAATCGGAGGGGTTCGCAGAGACATCAATCAAACTCAGATCGGGCAGTTAAGAAAGACGATGAATGAGATCAAAAAGAAAAATGATCTGCTTACCGGTGCCGTAATGGACGATCCGGTCATTCATGCAAGAACCAAAGGAGTTGGAGTACTTACCAAAGAGGACGTAATGGACTATGCGGCAGTGGGGCCTACAGCCAGAGCTTCGGGTTGGGAAATAGACGTGCGCAGAGATGATCCGTATGCCGCATACGATATGGTTGACTGGAAAGTGATCACAGCAGAGGAAGGGGACGTATTTGCCAAAGCCAAAGTCAGGTTGCTGGAAAACTACGAATCCATCAAGATCATCGAGCAATGTCTTGACAGACTTGAAAAGGAAAACGAAGGGGAAATCGAAGTAAAAGTAAAAGAAATACCTGAAGGCATGGGAACCGGACATGCTGAGGCACCCCGTGGAGAAGTATTCCATTTTGTCAAAACCGATGGCTCCAATTCACCGGTTCGACACAAAATACGCGCACCAAGCTATGTGAACATAGCTACCTTTAAAAAATCATGCGTAGGTCAAACGATTTCGGATGCTACCATTTCACTGGCTGCCGTTGATCCCTGCTATTGCTGCACGGAAAGAATGGCTTATGCTTATGACTATGATACAGGCAACAAGTTGTTTGACGGCAATCAGCTTGTTAAGCTATCCCAGGAGAAGACTGAGCAAATAAAAAAAACTTATAAACTATAGACTATGGATGTGCTGTATTATATCATTTTTCTGCCGATTGTTGCGGGAATCATTTTATTTGCCTTTCCTGAAAGGCTAAAATGGATTAAAGGCACGATTACTCTGATAGTTTCTGCTTTCATCCTATACTTTGCCTATCAGGTATATCTGGCTGAAGAACAAACTCTGACGCTGACCCTGTTCACGGAGCAATTTGCAGCAGGTACTTTTCTGCATAAGATATTTGCCGGTATCAGCAAACACTTTGCGTTGAATATTGATGCCCTCAGCCAGATGGTTGTACTTTTCACAGGAATTTTCGGTGTGCTTATCTCTATATACTCCCTGGTATATGTAACAAGGAAAAAAGAAATTTATCACTACTATCCATTTTATCTGATCACCCTTGGATGCTCCGCAGGAGCGTTATTGGCCGATGATCTCCTGTTATTTATCTTCTTCTGGGGAGTATTGGGCTTTACATTATATAAACTGATCAAAGGATACAATGAAGAAAGTTCTGCTGCTGCAAAGAAATCGCTCATCATAATCGGTTCCTCTGATGGGATCATGATCATGGGAATTGCCATCATCTGGAATCTGGCAGGGACTCTTAATATGAGTGAACTGAATATCGCCACCAATTCGGGTATAGCTGTCGCAGCATTTATCACCCTGCTTATCGGAAGTTTTACAAAAGCAGGTGCATTCCCTTTACACAGCTGGATTCCGGACTATGCAAAAAATGCTCCTGCTGCTTCATCGGCTTTTCTTCCGGCTTCTCTTGACAAATTACTGGGCATCTATTTTCTGGCAAGAATTGCCATAGATATATTTTCAGTCAATCAATGGCTCACCCTAATTATACTGATACTGGGTGTAGCTACCATCATTATAGCAGTAATGATGGCCCTGATTCAACATAATTATAAACGGCTATTGGGTTTTCATGCTGTTTCCCAAGTGGGTTATATGGTGGTGGGTATTGGACTGGGAACCCCTTTAGGTGTGGCAGCCGGTTTATTTCACATGGTAAATCACGCACTTTATAAGAGTGGCTTATTTCTGTCAGCAGGAAGTATTGAAAAACAAACCGGAAAAGAAAATATTGATGAAACAGGTGGTTTAGCGAAAAATATGCCCATTACTTTCTTCTCAGCCATCATATTTGCTTTTGCCATTTCAGGAATACCCCCGCTAAATGGCTTTGCCTCCAAATGGATGATCTATCAGGGAATTATTGATTTTGGCCATAGCGGAACAGGTATTGCCAGCCAATTGTGGATTGTATGGCTCGCCCTGGCCGTGTTGGGATCCGCACTAACTCTGGCCAGTTTCATCAAATTTATCTCAGGCATATTCCTTGGGGAAAGAAAACCGGAATTTAACAAAATCAGGGAAGTCAACATCCTGATGTGGCTTCCGAAACTGTTACTTGCCCTAATATGTATCGTATTCGGTGTTTTTGCCACAACGTGGGTGGTACCCCAATTCTTTGAGCCCTATGTAGGAGAATTTAATTTCACCGGAATATGGGAGTCCACAGCAGTTACCATATTTATTCTGCTTTCGCTCATATTGGGTATCCTCATCTACATGATCGGAGACATCAGAAATATGCGCACTGCTGAATCTTTTATAGGAGGAGAAAGCTTCCGGGAACAAACAGGCTATAAAATAACAGAATTATATAATACAGTGAGGGAGATGAAGCCTTTAAGCGGAATATATACCAGGGCTGAACAAGGATGGTTTGATATCTACCATTTATTGAAAAAGCTTTTTCTGGACCTGAACAGGTCTCTCAGTTCAGTGCATACAGGTATTCTCAACACCTATGCCATCTGGATAATTGCAGGGCTGGTGGTGATCGTACTTTGTCTGATTTAAAAAGGCCAATGAAATATAAAATACAAACGTTAAATGCAGCAATAAATATATGGAAACGTTATTATCTGTCATACTGTTATTCATGATCTTGGGAGCAATTTATGCCCTTCATGCCAGGGATTTGCTCTCTGCAGTAATTGCGCAGGGAATTGTCGGATATGGCCTGGTCATTTGTTTCCTTCACCTGAAAGCCCCTGACCTGGCCATAGTCCAGATTGTGGTGGAAACAATAACACTGATCATCATGATTGCTGTTGTTCTGGACAGCAGCCGAAAAGAAATCAAAGCAGGCTTAACCCGTGACAACGTAATCAATATGATTACTGCCCTGGTTTTTATCGGCTTTTTGGCTTACTTTTTCAGCCTGGCCATCGAACCCCTGCATGCCTTCGGAGAACATACCCTCCGAATGTCAGAGACTTATGTAAAAGAAGGAGCGGAAAGAACGGGGGCTGCCAATCTGGTAACCGGAGTCCTTTGGGATTTCAGAGGTTACGATACACTGGGTGAGGCAACCATCCTCTTTACTGCCGCCCTGGGTGTATTAACAGTATTAAGGTTAAGAGGAAAAAAATAAAATTATAAAATATATGAAAGGTTTAACACCTATAGTAAAAAAAGTGGCCCAGCTTATGAGTGGCATCATCTTTATGTATGGCATTTACATTGTCACTCATGGCCATTTAACCCCCGGCGGCGCCTTTGCAGGGGGAATAATCCTAGCCGGCTCTTTTATATTACTAATACTGGCCTTTGGAAGCGAAGTGATCAAACTCCGAAAAGAAGAAACCGGCTCATCGTTTACAGAGAGCCTGGCCATTCTGATAACCATCATTCTGGCCTCTGCAGGATTTTTTGCAGGCAGTATGTTCTTTTTCAACAACTTCCTCCCCAAAGGGACGGTCGGTGAGCTGGTGAGTGCAGGAACTATTCCTTTATACAACATTTTTATTGGCATAGAAGTAGCTGCGGCTATAGTAACCATATTCCTGGCATTGGTAATCTTTAAAGAAGAAGAGGAAAAAAGATGACAGTTTACATTATGTGTTTCATACTATTTCTGGTGGGTCTTTACGGAGTGCTGACCCGGCGCAACCTGATCAAAATCGTAATTGGAGTTACGATAATGGAATTCAGTGTGTTTCTTTTCCTGGTGCTGATCGGTTACATAGAAAACGGTGTGGCCCCGATACTGACTGAAAATCTGGAAAACCCGGTTTTTGTTGACCCCTTGCCCCAGGCAATGGTACTTACAGCCATTGTTATCGGCCTTGCCACATCGGCCATGCTCCTTGCAATAGCAATCAGGCTGTACAAGAAATACGGAACCTTTGATACACGAAAAATTAACAACTTAAAGGGATAAACTATGAGTGACCTGGTACCGCTTTTCATTATATTGCCATTAGCCACCGCCTTTCTGATCCCGATCTTCGGGCGCTTCATCAAAGGTTTTCAGAAAGGTTTGCTCTCGTTCGTACTTTTATTTCTGACCATACTGGGCATTAATTTCATGGCTAAGGGCATAGAGCAGCCCATCGCCTATCAGGTTGGGGGCTGGAGCCCGGAAAACGGGATACCGATAGCCATCTATCTTATACTTGACGGTTTAAGTGTTTTGCTGCTGCTTATAATCAATTTAATCGGTTTGCTATCAACCATTTATTCTATATCCTACATTCGTCGATTCACATCTGAGAATAACTTTTATGCTTTGCTGGCACTGATGATAGCCGGTATGAACGGAGTGGTTCTGACAGGGGATATGTTTAACCTATACGTCTTCCTGGAAATTGCTGTTATTGCCTCTTATGCCCTGGTTGCATTTGGCATTGAACGAACCGAGCTGGAGGCTTCATTCAAATACCAGGTGCTGGGTGGTGTGGCTTCGTTATTGATTCTTTTCGGAATCGGACTTCTTTACTGGAGCACCCAAACCCTCAATATGGCAGATATAGCAAATGTACTGAAAGGAAGCAACCATGGTTTCCTCCTGGTCTTTACCCAGATACTCCTAATCTCAGGTTTCGGATTGAAAGCGGCCATGATTCCGTTTCACGCGTGGCTTCCAGATGCACATTCTTCGGCACCATCACCCATTTCGGCAATGCTTTCGGGAGTTCTGATAAAAGCTGTCGGTATTTATGCGATATTAAGGCTTTTTTTCAATATGTTCGTTGTGAGTTACGAGATAAGTCTGGTTATTACAGTAATAGGAACATTATCAATGGTAATAGGAGTATTCCTGGCTATTGGACAATGGGATCTGAAGAGATTGCTTGCCTATCATAGCATTAGTCAAATGGGCTATGTGGTTATTGGTATAGGAATGGGAATGTTGTTAATTTCTCAGGGGGGAGATAAATCCATTGCATCTCTGGCCATTGCGGGAGGATTGTTTCATCTAGTTAATCATGCAGTCTTTAAAGGTTTGTTATTTCTCAATTCCGGAGCCATAGAATATGTGACAGGAACAAGAAATCTGAAAATGATGGGCGGACTGTTCAAATCATTACCTGTTACAAGTACCACCTCTTTGGGAGCCTCTCTTTCAATCTCGGGTATTCCCCCCTTTAATGGCTTTTTCAGTAAACTGGTTATTATTATCGCTGCCATAAAAGGAGAATTTTATCTCCTTGCCATACTGGCTATTGTGGTAAGCATAGTAACATTGGCCTCTTTTATGAAATTTCAGAGATATGCCTTTTTCAACCAATCAAAATTCACAAGAAAAATCAAAGAAGTGCCGTTTCCTATGTGCTTCTCAATGATCGTTCTGGTTGTTTTGTGTGTGGGCCTCAGCTTACTGATCTTTCCGGGGGTAAGAGAAATGGTGCTCACCCCGGCAGTTAACGTATTAATGGAAACAACTAATTATTCATCGGCAATAATCGGAATGTAATATGAAATATTTAGCGTTATTCATCATCACATTAGTCTTCTGGCTTCTGGTAACATTCAGCCTGGCGCTTGCCAACATTGTCGTGGGAGTTATAGCAGCACTCATCACCAGCTATCTGTTTGGAAGGTATTTTGTAACCGATGTAAGGAAGTTTTTGCAGCCCAGAAGATACGCATGGCTCATCCTTTACATCTTCATTTTCCTCTGGGAATGCATAAAAGCCAATTTTGATGTTGCCTACAGGGTACTACATCCTGCAATGCCCATAAAACCAGGCATAGTAAGGGTGCAACTGGAAATTAAAACCGATATTGCCAAAACCATGCTGGCCAATTCAATTACCATGACCCCCGGTACCATTGCTGTAGATGTGAAAGATGACATCATGTACGTACACTGGATTTACGTCACTTCAGAAGACCCTGAAGTTTATACACAAAAAGTTTCCGGAAGATTTGAAAATTATATAAAAAAAATATTTGAATGATGGATTTACTTCACATATTGCTGTATATACAGATCGGCCTGAGCGTTTTTTGTCTTTACAGAATTATTCGAGGGCCTTCTATTGCTGACAGAATGGTCGGTATAGATATATTTGGTATCCTTGTGGTAGGTATATGTGCCATCCTGGCAATTGTTACCGACCGCACCTTTCTGATCGATATCGGCATCGCCTGGGTGATTTTAAGCTTCATCGGCACCCTCACCCTGGCAAAATACATTAGTGGTAAAAAATTAAATGAATGATATGGCAAGTACAATTCTTATAGCAATCGGAGTATTATTTAACCTTTTCGGATGCATCGGATTAATCCGGCTTCCGGATGTTTACAAC